>JAFAMV010000033.1 GCA_019233055.1 Curvibacter sp. | reverse complement strand
GCTACGAGGTGCACACCGGCCTGGGCGGCACCGGTGTGGTCGGCCAGTTGCGCCGGGGCCGGGGCACGCGCCGCCTCGGTCTGCGGGCCGACATGGACGCGCTGCCGATCCACGAGAGCACCGGCCTGCCCCATGCCAGCCGCCATGAAGGCGTGATGCATGCCTGCGGCCACGACGGCCACACCGCCATGCTGCTGGCGGCGGCCCATCATCTGGCCCGCGAGGGACAGTTCGACGGCACCCTGAACCTGATCTTCCAACCCGCCGAAGAAGGCCTGGGCGGCGCCCGCAAGATGATGGAAGACGGGCTGTTCGAGCGCTTCCCCTGCGACGCCATCTTCGCCATGCACAACATGCCCGGCCACCCGCCTGGCCACCTGGCCCTGCGCGAAGGTGCGGCCATGGCCTCCAGCGAGAACATCGTCATCACGCTCGAAGGTGTCGGCGGCCACGGGGCCATGCCGCATGTGGCGGCCGATCCGGTGGTGGCAGGCGCCGCCATCGTGATGGGGCTGCAGACCATCGTGTCGCGCAATGTGCCGCCGCTGGAGATGGCGGTCATCACGGTCGGCGCCTTCCAGGCCGGTCAGGCCAACAACGTGATCCCGCAGACTGCGGTGCTCAAGCTCAGCGTGCGTTCGCTGAGCCGCGAGGTCAACCAGTTGCTCAAGCAACGGATTGCCGAGCTGGTGCAGGCGCAGGCCCAGAGCTACCGGGTGCAGGCCCACATCGATTTCAAGGGCGGCTACCCAGTGCTGGTGAACACCCCGGCCGAGACCGAATTCGCCCGCTCGGTGGCCCTGGAACTGCTGGGCGCGCAGCGGGTCACGACCCAGGCCCCGCCGCTCACCGGCAGCGAAGACTTCGCCTTCATGCTCGAGAAGGTGCCCGGCAGCTACCTGCTGATCGGCAACGGCGACGCCAGCACCGGCGGCCATGGCGCCTGCATGGTGCACAACCCGAACTACGACTTCAACGACGACAACATCGCCGTCGGGTCGGCCTATTGGGTGCTGCTGGCCCAGCGCTTCCTGCAGGCTATTTGAAGGCACCACCCCGTTGGAGCTTCCTCACTACGTGCAAGAACCTGGTCACGGTCTCCCATGGGTCGCGCAGCGGTCTTTTCGGGATGGGATGCAAGGCGCGGTGCGCGGTCGATAGCGCGGCTATCGACAAGCGCCGCAACGCCGCAGACCGCCCGAAAAGGCCACTGCCCGAAGGGTCGGAGCGAAATCGGGCGATTGGATGTCCCGATTGCGCATCAACGCGACCCATGCGAGACCGTGACCAGGTTCTGAGAAGTTCCATCCCCCTCAAGGGGCGCACCCAGCGGCCCGGCAAAGCCGGCTCCGCGGGTGCCCTGGAACGGCCTGCTCCGCGGCCCTCTGAATCTTGCGAACCTTGGCCTGCGCGCCGGTTTCATGCCTCTTGGGCGGCGCGACACGCCATGGAAAACTGAGATCGACTGAGTCAGCGGTTCAGGCGCGCAGCAGCCGCAGCGCGGGCAGCCCCGCCGGCTCGCGGAAATCGGGCAGCAGCGCCGCCATGCGGTCCTCGGGCATCTGCAGATGCTGAAGGGCCACCTGGGTGATCACCGAACGGAAATCGGTGCTCACGGCCAGGTCCCGCCCTTCATACAAGGCCCCTTGATCGAGCCCCGGCCAGTGCCCATGCACCCGGCCGCCGGCCACCGGCCCGCCCAGGGCCCACAGCACATTGCCGTGGCCATGGTCAGTGCCGCCGTTGCCGTTCTGGTGGGCGGTGCGGCCGAACTCGGACATCACCAGCACCACGGTGTCGTCGAACACCGGGCCCAGCCCCTGGGCCAACGCCGCCAGGCCCTGGCCCAGGGGTTGCAGGCGATTGGCCAGCTGACCGGTGGCCGCGCCCTGGTTGGCATGGGTGTCCCAGCCGCCCACCGCCATGAAGGCCAGTTGCACCCGGGCGTCGTTGCGCATCAGACGGGCCAGGCGGGCCGCGTCGTCGGGAAAACCGTTGGGCAGCGGCGCACCGTTGTTGGCCGCCGCCATCTCGCGCTCCAGGTCTTCACCCTGCAACGATCCCATCACCTCGCGGTGGGCCTGCCGCGAGGCCTGGTAGGCCCGGGCCATCGCATCGTTGCCGGCGTAGAGGCTGTCGAAGGCGGACCCCACACGCGGGCGGTCCAGCACCGTGGGCTTGGCGGCCGCCGCACCGGACGCCAGATTGGCCACCGGCTGCGGACCGGCATAGATGCGGGGCAGCACCGGCCCGACACTGACGCCGCGCGTGGGCGCGTTCTCGTGCGGGCCCGGCAGGGCACCGAGCAGGCGGTTCATCCAGCCGTCGGCGGTGCTCTTGCGGCCCGGGGTGCCGGATTCCATGTAGTCCTGCGCATCGAAGTGCGAACGGGTGGTGTCTGGCGAGCCGCAGGCCTGCACAAAGCCGAGGTGGCCGGAACGCCACCAGGGCATCAGCGGCGACAGCGCCGGGTGCAGGCCGAAATGGCCGTCCAGATCCAGCACACCGCCGTCGCTGCCGGGGCGGCCCAGGGCGATGGTGGGCCGGTAGCGCGCGTATTCACCGTCGGCGTAGGGCACGACCAGGTTGAGGCCGTCGACCGCCCCGCGCATGAACACCACCACCAGGCGGCGCGGCGCGGCAGTGCCGTCGGCGGCGGGCCCGACGGCCGCCAGTGCATGGCGGCCCAGGGCCCAGACAGAGGTGCCGGCCAGGGCGGCCGTGCGGATCAGATCTCGACGCAGCATGATGAGGTCTCCTGCTTGGTTCCGGGCGGCGCTCAGTGCCGCATGAAGTCGGGGCTGCCGAGCACCAGCGCGGCCTGCAGGGCCGGCTGGGCCGCATCGACGGTGGCCCGTGTCCGGGCCGACAGGCTGCCGCCCAGCGTCGCCACCAGGGCCTGGGCGTCGGGTGGCGGCGCATTCCATTCGGGATGCTGCCGGGCCTGCTGCGGCTCGTCGGGCGCGTCGACGGGACGGGCCAGCGGCACGCGGCCCGAAGCCAGGGCGGCGGCGAAGTTGACCCGCCGCGTGATGGCCTCGGGGTTGAGCCAGGCGGCCTCGGTGTTCTTGTAGCCGTCCGGGGTCAGGCAGCCGTACAGCGGCATGCCGAGCTGGTTCAGGGCGCCCAGCAGCGGGCGCACATTGCGCACCGGCACGCCGGTGGCGCGCAGCGCCGACAACACATATCGGTAGGGCGTCTTGAACTTGCTGCCATGCTGGGCCGGATCGCGGAACTCGGCGCTGCTGAACAGCGTCCTGAGCACGCTGCGGATGTCGCCCGCGCTGCTCTGGAAGCTCTGGGCCAGCCGCTGCACCAGGGCCGGCGGCGGTTCGTCGGCCACGAAGTACTGGGCCAGCTTGTAGCTGACGTGGCGCGCGGTGGCCGGATGCCGGGACAACTGGTCCAGGGCCCATTCGCCTTCGGATTGGCCCGAATTGCCCACATGCTGGCCGAGCCAGTTCTTGTCGCCCTGGTCGTGGCGCTCGACGTCGAACACGAACAGGTTGCTGCCCCGGCTGCGCAGGTTGAAGGTCCAGCCGGTGAGCATACGCGCCAGTTCGGTCACATCGGCCTGGGTGTAGCCGCCATCGACGCCAAGGGTGTGCAGCTCCATGAGCTCGCGCGCGTAGTTCTCGTTGAGGCCGCTGGGAGCGTTCTGCCCTCCCCCATGGCGCGGCCTGAAACCGGGCGCGACCGACATCCAGTTGTCCAGGTAGAACAGCATGGCGGGATGGCGGGCGGTGGCGCCCAGCAGATCACGAAAACGGCCCAGCACATGGGGGCGGATGGCCTCGCGCTCATAGAGGTCGACCAGCACCCGGTCCAGCCCCTTGCCCTGGAAGATGTTGAAGTGGTTGAACCAGAAGTCGACCATCACCTCTTCGAGCTGGCGCGGGCTCTGCAAGGCCCGCCACAAGCGCGCCTCGCCCGCCTGCAGGGCCTCGAGCTTGAGCATCTCGCGGCGCTCGCTCTTGCCGTTCTCGGGGTCCTGCTTGACCTCCTTGGCGGCCTCGCGGTAGGCATTGACGCGGTCCCGCTGGCTGGCCCGGGACAGCGGCAGCGCATCGAGCTGCTGCGCCAGACCGGCGGGCAAAGACAGGCGTTCAGGGTGCAACTGCTCGTCGATCCAGGCATCCAAGCCCTGCTGCTGCAGCCGTCCGAGGTCGCCCGGCCCCGGCCCGAAGGCCAGGCGGTTGAGCAGATGCAGGGCCTGGGCATCGTCGGCAGGCAGGGTTTCGGCCCGACCGAGCCAGGGGATGGTGGTTGCAAGCCCCAGGCCGGCCTGCAGGAGGCTGCGGCGGCGAAGGCTCATCGGAGCAAGGCGCATGGACATCTCCACATCGGATGAAGCAACGGCCTTGCAGTCTGGCAAGGCCGTTGTCGTTGAGGTCGGGTGCGGTGGAAGGTCCGCGCTTACTTGCCGATCTGCTGGCTGACCGCGTTTTCCTGCTGGTTCAGGGTCCGCTGTTCGGACTTGGTGATGTGACCGCCATTCTGCGAGGCCATGTCACGTTCTTCCTGACGGATCTGGTGGTCTTCGTGGTGCAGCGCAGCAGCCTGGCCCTTGGTGATCTGACCATCTTTCACTTCGTTGTGGATGCGACGGTTCTGGTTGGCCAGGCGGTGGTTGACCTCGGCACGACGGGGGTGATCCTTGTCCCATTGGCCGGCAGGGGTCTGGGCGAAGCCAGCCACGGCCAGGGTGGACAGAACAGCGGCGAGGACGAATTGCTTCTTCATGATGGAACTCCTGTGCGAGTCTTGGTTTGCGTTGCGAGGGTTGAATTTCAATCTTTGGGGCGCCCTGAGACCACAACGCCAGCGCGAAGACCGGAGTTGACCCGCCCCTGTGTCGCCCAGGTAAAGATCTACCCGCCCCGCTCTTCGAAGCCGGACAGCACATTGACGGCATTCACGCCGATGTCGTCGACCATGTAGCCGCCTTCCATGACGAAGAGGGTGGGCAGCCCCAGCGCGCCCAGGCGTTGGCCCAGACGGAGGAAGTCCGCGTTGCGCAGGCGGAAATGGCTGATCGGATCGTGCTCGAAGGTGTCCACCCCCAGCGAGATCACCAGGGCGTCGCTCGCGTGGCGGCGGATGCGCTCGCAGGCGGCCAGCAAGGCCTGTTCGTACACCGCCCAATCGCTGCCCTTGGCCAAGGGGTAGTTGGCATTGAAGCCGAGGCCGGCCCCCGCACCGGTCTCGTCGGCATGCCCCGAGAAATACGGGTAGCAATGCAGCGGTTCGCCGTGGATGGACAGGAAGAGCACCTCGGGGCGCTGGTAGAAGATGCCCTGCGTGCCATTGCCATGGTGGAAGTCGACATCGAGCACCGCCACCCGCTGCGCGCCCTGGCTCAGGCAGCGCTGGGCGGCGATCGCCGCGTTGTTGAGGTAGCAGTAGCCGCCCATGTACTCGTAACCCGCGTGGTGGCCCGGCGGCCGGCACAGCGCGAAGACGCCGCGCCGGCCGGCATTCAGGGCGTCGATGCCGCTGAGCGCCAGGTGGGCGCTGGCCTGCACCGCCGCCCAGGTGCCCGAGGTGATGGGGCTGCCCGCATCCATCGCATAGAAGCCCAGCTTGCCGTCGATGAAGGCGGGCTCCAGATCGCTGCGCAGATCGCGCACCGGCCACACCAGGGGCAGGGCATCGTGCTGGCGCCCCGTGGCGCGCCATTCGTCCCAGGCGCCCTGCAAAAAGCGCACATAGCGCTCGCTGTGCGCCCCGATCAGGCACGAGACGGGGTAGCCCGAAGGCTCCTGGACCGGGCCCAGGCCCACCTGCCGCACCCGGGCCAGGATGGTGTCGGCCCGGTCGGGGCTTTCGAACGAGGGCTTGAGGCCGCCGTCCTTGAGTTCGGTGCCGTGGTGCAGGTGGTGCAGAGGGCTGTGGAAGGTGAGCATGGTGTCGGAAGGGGGGCGGGCCTATGATCAGGAAAGTCTATTCATCTTCATGCCGAATTTCTTTGCTTTTCAACGCAGGAAATCGATTGATCATGAAAAGAAATTTCAGAAAAAACAATCCATGCGCAAAAACATACCCGAACCCGAACTGGACGCGGTGGACCTGGCCCTGCTGCAGCTGGTCCAGCAGGATGGCAGCCTGTCCAACACGGAGCTGGCCGATCGGCTGAACCTCAGCGTCACGCCCTGCTGGCGGCGGCGCAAGCGCCTCGAGGAGGCCGGCTACATCACGGGCTACCAGGCCCAGCTGTCGCGCCGCCGCCTGGGCTACCAGGTGCTGGCCTATGTGCAGATCCGCTTCGGCGGCCATGCCGACGAGGCCCCCGACCGCTTCGAGGCGCTGATCCGCGCCCTGCCCGAGGTGCAGGCCTGCCACAAGATCACCGGCGAATACGACTACCTGCTGCAGGTGCTGGCCCAGGACCTGGACGCCTACGCCGACTTCCTGGAGCGCACCCTGCGCCGCCAGCCCGGCATCACCGCCATCCACAGTGCGCTGGCGCTGCGCGAGGTCAAGGCGGGCACCCAGGTGCCGGTGGGCCCGTCGGGCCAGGGCCCATCCGCCAGCCCCCCGGGGCGCCGAGATCGCTGATACTCGGCGCTTCGATTCCCCGTCCACGCCCTGCGCCGGCCGCCACGCCCATGCTCCGATACCACACCGTCCCCGTCACCCCCTTCCAGCAGAACTGCTCCCTCGTCTGGTGCGACGAGACCCGGCAGGCGGCCGTCATCGATCCGGGCGGCGACCTCGACCGGATCCTGGCCGAGGTCGCCCGGCTGGACCTGAAGCTCGAACAGATCTGGCTCACCCATGCCCACATCGACCACGCCGGCGGCACCGCCGAACTGGCCGAACGCCTGAAGCTGCCGATCATCGGTCCGCAGCGCGGCGACCAGTTCTGGATCGATGGCCTGCCGCAGCAGGGAAAGATGTTCGGCTTCCCGCATGCCGAGGCCTTCACGCCGAGCCGCTGGCTCGAGGACGGCGACACCGTGCAGATCGGCCGGCAAACCCTGCAGGTGCGCCACTGCCCGGGCCACACGCCGGGCCATGTGGTGTTCCATTCGGCGGACATCCACCGCGCCTTCGTGGGCGATGTGCTGTTCGCGGGCAGCATCGGCCGCACCGATTTCCCCCAGGGCAACCACGAGCAGTTGATCGCCAGCATCACCCAGCGCCTGTGGCCCATGGGCGACGACACGGTGTTCATCCCGGGCCACGGCCCCGAGAGCAGCTTCGGGCGTGAGCGCCAGAGCAATCCCTACGTCGGCGGGACTTGAGAGCCCTGAACCCCTGAACGGCGCCGGCGACGGTCCGCTGCTCAGCGGCCCTGCCGCCGGGCCTGCTCGTACAGCGGCATGACCTTGGGCAGGTTGCGCTCGATCTCGGTGATGCGGTTGCTGTTGGACGGGTGGGTGGACAGCCAGGGCGGCGGCGCCCCCTTGCTGGCAGCGCCCATCTTGCGCCACAGCGTGATGCCGGCGCGCGGATCATAGCCCGCGCGGGCCGCCAGTTCCATGCCGACCAGGTCGGCCTCGGCCTCGTCTTCGCGGCTGAACTTCAGCGTCAGCAACTGGGCCCCGTACTGGGTGACGGTCTGCCCCAGCTGCCCCATGCCCATGACCTGCCCGAGCACATTGGCGCCGATCTGGGTGGCCGCAGACTTGCCCATGCGCTCGCGGGCGTGCTCGCGCAGCGCATGGGCCATCTCGTGCCCCATGACCATGGCCACCTCGTCGTCCGTCAGCTGCAGCTGTTCGAGGATGCCGGTATAGAAGGCGATCTTGCCCCCCGGCATGCAGAAGGCGTTGATCTGGCGCGAGCCGATGAGGTTGACCTCCCACTTCCAGTCGCGTGCCCTGGGGTTCCAGGGCAGGGCCTGGGGGATCAACCGGCGGGCGATGGCGCGCAGGCGCAGCACCTGGGGGTTGTTGTCGCTGCCCAGGGCCCGGTGCGCCCGGGCCTGGTCCAGCAGCTGGGCATATTGCTGCGCGGCCCCCCGCTCCACCTGCTCGGCGGGCACCAGGCGCGAAAAGGCCGAGTTCTGTCCGACATCGACGCCGTCACGCGCCCCCGCGCCGACAGGCAGCAGGAGCAGCCCGGCCAACAGCAGCGCCGCCCACCTGGGGCCCCGGGTCTGCAGGCGCATCGATGCGGCCCTTCGAGGCGCTTGGCGGGGGTCTTCGGACATGCGGGAGGACGACGTGAAATAGGGGTTCGACACGGGGGCTGGCCTTATTATTCCCGGATGAACGATGCCCCCGCCAGCAGCCCCGCCGACGCGCCCTCCCGCCCCTCCTGGCTGCAGACCCTGCAGGTCTATCTGGAGCCCCCCAGCCTGCGCATGCTGGCCCTGGGCTTCTCCTCGGGCCTGCCCTTTCTGCTGGTGCTGGGCACCCTGAGCTTCCGCCTGCGCGAGGCGGGCGTGGACCGCAGCACCATCGGCTACCTGTCGTGGGTCGGCCTGGCCTATGCCTTCAAATGGGTCTGGGCCCCGCTGGTGGACCGCCTGCCTCTGCCGGGGCTGACCCGCTGGCTGGGCCGGCGACGCGGCTGGCTGCTGCTGGCCCAGGCGATGGTCGTGGCGGGCCTGGTCGGCATGGCCTGGCATGACCCCCGGCTCGACCTGCAGGGTCTGGTACTGTGCGCCGTCTGCGTGGCCTTCGGCTCCGCCACCCAGGACATCGCACTCGACGCCTTCCGCATCGAGTCCGCCGATGCCGACCGGCAGGCCGCGCTGGCCGCCTGCTACCAGACCGGCTACCGCCTGGCCATGATCTGGGCCGGCGCCGGCGTGCTCTGGCTGGCCGCCCGGGCCGAAGTGGCCCAGGCCGCCAGCTACCAGCCCGAGGCCTGGCGGCTGGCCTACCTGGTGATGGCCGCATCGATGGGGGTCGGGGTCCTGACCGTGCTGCTGTCCCGGGAGCCGGCGCCGCGCCCGCAGCCCACGGCGCGCAGCCCGGGCGACTGGCTGCGTTCGGCGCTGGTCGATCCCTTTGCCGATTTCATCCGCCGCTACCGCTGGCAGGCGGTGCTGATCCTCGGGCTGATCGCCATCTACCGCATCAGCGACGTGGTCATGGGCATCATGGCCAACCCGTTCTACGTCGACATGGGCTACACCAAGGACGAGGTGGCCGCCGTGACCAAGGTGTTCGGCGTCGTCATGACCCTGCTCGGCGCCTTCGTGGGCGGATCGCTGTCGCTGCGTTACGGGGTGATGCGCATCCTCATGCTCGGGGCGGTTCTCAGCGCCGCCAGCAACCTTCTGTTCGCCTGGCTGGGCACGCGCGGTCACGATCTGGTCGGCCTGATCTGGGTGGTCTCGGCCGACAACCTGTCCAGCGGCATCGCCTCGGCCGCCTTCATCGCCTACTTGTCCTCGCTGACCAACATCCGCTACTCGGCCACCCAATACGCGCTGTTCAGCTCGATGATGGTCCTGGTGCCCAAGTGGCTGGCCGGCTTTTCGGGGCGCTATGTCGATGCCTTCGGCTACGGCCAGTTCTTCGTGTCGACCGCCCTGCTGGGGCTGCCGGTGCTGGTGCTGGTGGCCCTGGCCTCGCGGGTGGCCATCCAGAAGCCGCAATGAAGACCGGGGGCGGACGCCGCTAGATCCTGGTCTCCAGGCCCCGGGTTTACCGTACTTTACGGCGACTTCAATTGAGACCTACGATGGCGGGCGATGATCTGTCAAGAAACTTTACACAGACACCGATGACGACTCAACTGCTCATGATCGAGGACGATGCCCGGCTGGCCCAGATGGTGGGCGAGTACCTGGGGCAGTCCGGTTTTGCGGTCACCCATGCCGCCAACGGCACCAACGGACTGGAACATCTGCAAGAGGCCTCCGACTCGCCCGACCTGGTGGTGCTGGACCTGATGCTGCCCGACATCGACGGGCTGGAGATCTGCCGCCGCATCCGCTCCCTGCCCGGCAGCCAGGCCCAGACGCCCATCCTCATGCTGACCGCCAAGGGCGACCCGATGGACCGCATCATCGGCCTCGAACTCGGTGCCGACGACTACCTGCCCAAGCCTTTCGAGCCGCGTGAACTGCTGGCGCGCATCCGGGCCATCCTGCGCCGCAAGACCGACGGCGCCACAGCGCCCAGCAAGGTGATGCGCTTCGGCTCGCTCGAGATCGACCGCGACGCCCGCACCGTGACGGTGAACGGCGAGCTCTGCGAACTCACCTCCTACCAGTTCGATCTGTTGATCACCCTGGCCGAACGCGCCGGCCGCGTGCTGACCCGCGACCAGATCATGGAAGCGGTGCGCGGCCGCGAACTCGAGGCCTTCGACCGCTCCATCGACGTGCACATGGGCCGCATCCGCCTGGCCATCGAGAACGATGCCAAGTCGCCCAAGCGCATCCTCACCGTGCGCGGTGTCGGCTATGTGTTTGCCAAGCAGCAGGACTAGGCCATGGCGGGTGCGCTTCCACCGGCCGGGGCCGGTGAATTCCATGGCAACACGCTGCAGCGCCTGACCCGGCGCCTGTACGTGCGGATCTGGCTGGCGGTGCTGCTGGCCATGGCGCTGCTGACCCTGGCCGTGATCTTCGCCTGGCGGCTGGCCGCCGAGCCGCCGCTGCGTGAGGCGGTGGTGCGCGATGCCGCCGGCCACATCGTCGGCAACGGTGCGCTGCGCGTGCGGCCGCCGCGCCCCGACAACGCCGAGGAAGGCGATGCCGAGCACCCGCCCCCACCCGCGCCGCCGCCCGGAGACCAGCCACCGCCCCTGGTGGCCAAGGGCATGCCGCCGCCACCGGACGGCCTGCAGGCGCCGCACCCCCCGCTGCGTTCCGGCCCCGAATTCGTCGTCACGATGAAGGATGGCGAGGTGCTGCATGTGCACCTGCCGCGCCAGCCCCACACCTTCTGGAGCCGCCCGCCCTTCGGTTTCTTCTGGACCCTCGGTCTGGCGGCCGTGGCGGTCGCGCTCGCCACCTACCCCATCATCCGCAAGCTGACCCGCCGGCTCGAAGAGCTGCAGCGCGGCGTGGAACGCTGGGGTGACGGCGATCTGTCGGTGCGGGTGCCGGTGCAGGGCCACGACGAGGTGGCCTACCTGGCCGGACGATTCAACCACGCGGCCGAACGCATCGAGACCCTGATGCAGTCACACAAGGCGCTGCTGGCCAATGCCTCGCACGAGCTGCGCTCGCCGCTGGCGCGCATCCGCATGGGCATCGAGCTCATGGGCGCGCCGACCGCCTCCACCTTCCAGAACGAGATCAAGCGCAACATCGCCGAACTCGACCAGTTGATCGACGAGATCCTGCTGGCCAGCCGGCTCGATGCCAGCGAGGCCGACATGGGCACCCTCGAAGCGGTGGAGCTGACCGGGCTCGCGGCCGAGGAATGCGCCCGTGTGGACGCCGAACTCGAAGCGGCCGACGCCGGCCCCGAGCTGGTGGTCCACGGGGTGTCCAAGCTGCTGCGCCGCGCGGTGCGCAACCTGCTGGAGAACGCACGCCGCTATGGCGGCCAGGGCGAGATCGTGCTGTCCCTGTCGCGCCAGGGCCCGATGGCCCTGCTGGCGGTGAGCGACCGTGGCCCCGGTGTGCCGCCAGCGCTGCGCGAACGCATCTTCGAACCCTTCTACCGGCTGCCGGGCGCCAGCGAGCGCGACGGCGGCGTCGGCCTCGGGCTGGCCCTGGTCAAGTCGATCGCCGAGCGCCATGGCGGCACGGTGCATTGCGAGGACCACGAGGGCGGAGGCGCCCGTTTCGTGCTGACCCTGCCCTATACGCCGGCCTGAGAGGCCGACTGCCTGTCCAGCCATGCGCCCAGGCAGTCATAGACAGGCCCGGCTTCGAGTTCGTTGAAGAGTTCGTGGTAGAGCCCCTCGAAGCAGTGGCTCTGCACACAGGCCGGCGCCTGGGCGGCAAAGGCCCGGCTGCCTGCCGGGTTCACGAGCCGGTCGTCGCCCGCGTACATCAGCAGGGTGGGCATTGTCCAGCGCGGGGCCGCCGCCACCGTCAAGGGCCCCGCCTCGGCAATGAAGCGGGCCATGCGGGCCGAGACCCGGTCATGGCAGCGCGGGTCGGCCTCGTAGGCACGCACCACCTGCGGGTCGTGCGAGAGGTAGCGGGTCTTCAGCCCGTTGGACACCCGAAGGTCGGGCCACACCCGTGGCAGCACCGCCACCAGCAGCTGCTGGAAAGGGTTGAGGCCGGCATCCAGGGCCGGTGAGGACAGCACGAGCCCGTCCACCGGGGCCAGGCGCTGGGCCACGAAACGGGCCGCCACCAGCCCGCCCAGGCTGTGCCCCAGAAGGATCAGCGGCAGGCCCCTGGGCATGCGCACACGGGTCGACTCGACCACGTCCACCAGGTCATCCAGCAGACGGGTGTCGCTGTTCAGACCGCCACGCGGCCCGGCGGAGTCACCATGGCCGTAGTGGTCGTAGCCGCGCACACCGAAGCCCCATTCATTGAGCCGTTGGGCCAGCCCCTCATAGCGGCCGGCATGTTCGCCCAGGCCATGGACGATCAGGACCACGCCACGCAGCGGCTGCCCCGGCTCCAGCGGCCAGTCCTGCACCGCGAGGTTCTCGCCATCGCCGGCGGTGAAGGTGGACAGCGAGCTTTCGCCTCCCATGGCCGGGCCTCAGGCCGATGCGGCCGGCAGGCTGGCGATCACCTGGGCCACGGCCGCGGTGAGCTTCTTGGCGTAAGGCACATGCAGGAACTCGTTGGGACCGTGGGCATTGCTCTTGGGGCCCAGCACGCCGCAGACCATCATCTGGGCCTTGGGAAAGCCAGCCGACAGCATGTTCATGAGCGGGATGGTGCCGCCCTGGCCGATGTAGCCGCAGGAAGCGCCGAAGTGCGCCTGCGAGGCGGCATTCAGGGCCTGCTCGAACCAGGGTGCGGTGTCGGGTGCATTCCAGCCGGTGGCGCCGCCGTTGCTTTCGAAGGTGACCCTGGCCTGGTAGGGGGCGTTGTCTTCGAGCAGTTGCTTGAGCTCGGCCACCGCCTGGTCGGCGGCCACCAGCGGGGGCAGGCGCAGGCTGAGCTTGAAGGCGGTGTAGGGGCGCAGCACATTGCCGGCGTTCTGCAGGGTGGGAAAGCCGTCGGCGCCGGTGACGCTGAGCGTCGGCGTCCAGGTGCGGGCCAGCAGGGCCTGCACCGGGTCGGTGGTGGTGGGCAGGGCGAAGGTGGTGGCGCCGCCGCAGTCGTAGTGCGCCCAGGGGAAGCGCTTGTACAGCTCGTCGCCGAGGATGGCAGCGGTGGCGCGGGCCTGGGCCAGGCGCTCGGGCGGCACCTCGCAGTGGAAGCTGGCCGGCAGCAGGCGGCCGGTGGCGCTGTCCTCCAGGCGGTCCAGCACCTGGCGCATGATGCGGAAGCTCGAGGGCACCAGGCCCGAGGCGTCGCCCGAGTGCACGCCCTCGGTCAGGATCTCGACCTTGAGGGTGCCGCTGGCCATGCCGCGCAGGCTGGTGGTGAGCCAGAGCTGGTCGTAGTTGCCGGCGCCCGAGTCGAGGCAGATCACCAGGGCCACCTCGCCCAGACGCGGGCGCAGGGCGTCGATGTAGGGCAGCAGGTCGTAGGAGCCGCTTTCCTCGCAGGTCTCGATCAGGCCGACGATGCGCGGGTGCGGCGTGCCCTGGGACTTGAGGGCCTGGATGGCAGCCACGCTGGCATAGACCGCATAGCCGTCGTCGGCGCCGCCGCGGCCATACAGCCGGCCGTCTTCGTACTTGGGGGTCCAGGGACCCAGATCGTTGCGCCAGCCGCTGAACTCGGGCTGCTTGTCGAGGTGGCCGTACATCAGCACGGTCTGCTGGCTGTGGGCCTGGGTGGCGGCCACTTCGAAGAACAGCACCGGGGTGCGGCCGGGCAGGCGGATGATCTCGAGCGTCAGGCCCTCGACCTTCTGCGCCTCGACCCAGGTGGCGGCATTGCGCAGCACGGTGTCGAGCAGGCCTTGCTGGGCCCAGTCGCTGGCGAAGGCGGGCGACTTGGCCGGGATGGCGATGTAGTCGGTGATCTGGCGCAGCAGATCGCTGTCCCAGCGCTGGCTGACCTCGGCCAGGGCCTGGTCGGGTTGGAAGACGGAAGAAGGGACTCGGGCGTTCATGGGGCACTCCTGCTTGCTTCATGGGGACATCCTCAGAATCAGCCCCCGGTGTGACAACCCGATTTTGCCCGAGCCCTCGCCCCGGCGTCATCATGGGGATGATGGAGGAGCAGGCTCCGCACCATCACCCTGTCAGGGCCCCCCGATGGCCGGAGCGCAGAGCGCCTGGGTGGGTTGAAAGATGCCGACCACCCTGGCGAGGCGCTCGGCCTGTTCGGTCAGGCTGCCGGAAGCCGCCGCCGACTCTTCCACCAATGCGGCATTTTGCTGCGTCATCTGGTCCAGTCCGCTCACGGCAACATGCACCTGCGCGAGTCCCCGCGACTGTTCGCCGGCCACAGACGCGATGTCGGCAATGATGGTTTTGACCCGCTGCCCCGCCGTCAGGATTTCCTGCATGGTCCGGTCGGCGGTCTGCACCTGGCTCGTGCCGGCTTCGACTTTTTCTGCAGACTGGCTGATCAAGGTCTTGATCTCGCGGGCGGCCTCGGCACTGCGCATGGCCAGACTCCGGACCTCGCCCGCCACCACCGCAAAACCACGCCCCTGCTCACCTGCCCGGGCAGCTTCCACCGCCGCATTCAGTGCCAGCAGGTTGGTCTGGAAAGCGATGCCGTCGATCACCCCCGTGATGTCAGAGATCCGGTTCGAACTCGCCTGTATCGCTTCCATGGTTCTGGCCATCTGGCGAACCGCCTCACCCCCGAGTTCGGCCACATGGGCGGCCGAACCCGACAACTCATTGGCCTGATGGGCCGACTCGGCCGAATGGCGCACCGCCACCGTCAACTCACCGAGGCTGGATGCCGCCCGGGCGAGATGGCTGGCCGTCGCTTCGGTGCGCTGACTCAGATCGAAATTGCCGACCTTGATCTCCTGGCTGGCCGACTCGATCATGCCCGCAGCCCCGTGCACCTGGGCGATCACCTCGTGCACGCGAAGCAAGGCCTGCTGCAGGATCTTGGCAGATGCCGACCGAAACACCAGGCCAGAGACGTCGAGATGGATGTGGCGGCCCCTGTGGATCTGCGCCACCAGATGGGCCAGCTCGATCCCCTCGTCGGCCGCCCGCCTCATCGCCAGTGCAAACACGACCTCCATCGAGGTCTGGATCACCACATACGAGGCGTGAACCAGAATGCGTCCGAAGTCGGGCCGCGACACGCAATACACACCATAGCCAGCGGCCTGCAGGCGATCGAACAGCACATGATGCACCGCGAACAGGACTGCAGCCAACACGATAGGGCGCCAATCACGGTACACCAACAGCATCGCCAAGACGATGAAGACACCGAAGTGATATTCGACCTGCCCCTGAGCCAGTTGGATATGCAACGCAACCATCACCACCAGACAGATCGTCAGCACCACCCTCGACATCAATGTTGCGGGCGCTACCAGATAGACCGCACCACCACCGATCAGCAACAACACGACGACACCGACCGATAGGGCCAGCGCATCGTGTGCCACGCCCAGCGCAAGGGCCGCCAGCGCACCGATCGCCAGACCCGCCAACATCAGGCGGTCGGCCCAGTGCGCCAGGGATGCCACGGGCACCGGACTCGATGACGAAGCGCCTGATCCCGCAATGAGGACGTCCATACAACACCCCTCTCGCAACCAACGAATTGCAACATTGGTTTCATGATGCATCCAACATCGCCATGCGGAAACGGGCATCAGACCAACGGTTGGTAGCTCGGCCTCGTTCACGCTCGAGTTGCGCGAGTGATGGGCTTGGTCTCGGTGCAGCGGCCTCGGCTTCTTGACCCTGCCAGACCGGGCCGATCCAGCAATCTCCAGGCTGGGCGACAGGTGCGGAGCACCCGGTCAACGGCTCCGGCTCAGGCCGATCTGCGACGCATCCACGCCAGGCCGGCCGAGGTGCCGCCCGGTGTGGCGCCGCGCGCCGGCCGGTATTCGCAGCCGATCCAGCCCTCATAACCCAGCTCGTCGATGACATCGAACAGGTAGTCGAAATTGAGCTCGCCCAGGTCGGGCTCGTGGCGCTGCGGCACGCTGGCGATCTGCAGGTGGCCGACGCGGCCGGTGGGCAGGTACTGGCGCAGTTTCATGGCCACATCGCCCTCGACGATCTGCAGGTGGTAGAGGTCCATCTGCACCTTGAGGTTGGGCGCGCCCACCTCGGCGATCACGGCGTGCGCATCGTCCTGGCGGCTCAGGAAGAAGCCGGGCATGTCGCGCTGGTTGATGGGTTCGATCAGCAGCTCGCGGCCCTCGCGTGCCGCCTCGGCCGCGGCCCAGCGCAGGTTGGCGACATAGGTGGCTCGGTGCCGGGCACGGTCGACCCCGGCCGGGAACATGCCCGCCATCAGATGGATGCGCGGGCAGTCGAGCACGCGGGCGTATTGCAGCGCCAGGCTAACGCCGGCGCGGAACTCGGCCTCACGCCCCGGCAGCGAGGCCGTGCCGCGGTCGCCGGCCACGTCCCAGGCGCGGGCGATGCCGGCCGCATCGGTGCCGCCGGGCGGGGCATTGAACAGGGCCTGGCTGAGGCCATGGGCCTGGAGCTGGGCCCGGATGTCTTCGGCCGCGAAGGCGTAGGGGAACAGGTATTCGACGGCCTGGAAGCCGTCGCGTGCAGCGGCGCCGAAGCGCTCCAGAAAGGGCAGCTCGGGGTAGAGCATCGAGAGGTTGGCGGCAAAGCGGGGCATGGATTTCTCCGATCAGGAAAACAGGTTTACCAGCGGGCACCGAAGGTGCGGCGCAGTTCATCGAGACGGTCCTCGGCCAGGGGCTCGGGCTGGCGGGCGCTGAGCAGCCACAGGCGGGCGGTTTCCTCAAGTTCTTCGAGCGTGGCCATGGCGGCCTCGGGGCTGTCATGCCACACATTGGGCCCCAGGCGCTCCAGCATCACCGCGCGGATGGCCCGGCCCTGCTCACCGTAGCGGGCAATGGCCTGGGCCACGGCCTCGGCAGCCTCGGGTGCGCCGGGGCGGTGGTAGGGGATCAGGGGCACATGGCCCACCTTCATCACAAAGTAGGGCGTGAGGGCCGGCAGCAGTTCCTGGCCCGTCAGCGGGGGCACGGCAGGCAGGCAGGGCTGCAGGCTGGCGGCCACGCAGTGCGTGCTGTGGGTGTGGATGACGCAGCGCGTGCCGGCATCGAAGCGGGTGGCGGCGGCATAGATACGCCGGTGCAGCACGATGGTCTTGCTGCCCCGGTCGCCCGCGATCTGCTGACCGTCGGCATCAAGGCGGGCCAGACGCGCCGGGTCGAGCGTGCCCAGGCTGGCATCGGTGGGGGTGATGAGGTAGCCGTCGTCGAGACGCACACTGATGTTGCCGGCGGTGGCGTGCACATAGCCGCGCTCGAACAGGCTGTGGCCGACCCGGCAGATGGCCTCGCGGGCCTGGTTTTCATTCATGGAGGGCTCCGGATCAGAGCAGGGCAAAGGCCTTGCTGAAGAAATCGACCGCACCGAAGTTGCCCGATTTGAGCGTGAGGTGCAAGCCGCCTTCGCCAGCCACCGGCGAGGCCGCATGGCACCAGGGCACGCCGGGGTCGATCTGGGGCCCGATCTGCATCTGCGCGATGTCCAGGGCCTGCACGCAGGCACCCGAGGTCTCGCCGCCGGCCACCACCAACTGGCGCACGCCCAGGGCCACCAGGCCCCGCGCGATGGCGGCCACGGCCTGCTCGACCAGGGCACCGGCCTCGGCCACCCCCAGTTGCCCCTGCACCGCCTTCACGGCACCGGGCTCGGCGGTGGAATAGACCAACACCGGGCCACCGGCCAGCAAAGGAGCGGCCCAGGCCAGGGCCTGACCGACCACATCCTCACCCGCGGCCAGTTGCAGCGGGTCGATGGGCAGCGCCGGGCGGCCGCTGGCGATGAAGTGCGCCACCTGCTGGTGGGTGGCCACCGAGCAACTGCCCGAGACCACGGCCTGCAGACCGCGCGCCGCCGGCAAGGCCGCCGCCAGGGCCGAGGGGGCCAGGCCGAAATTGGCCGGCAGCGCGATGGCCACGCCCGACCCCGCGGTGAGCAGGGGCAGCTCGGCCAGGGCCGGGCCCATGCGCAACAGATCGTCGTTGGATATGGCATCGACCACGGCCACGCCCACCCCTTCGGCGCGCAGGGCGGCGATGCGCTCGCGCACTGCCTCGGCACCCCGCGCCACCACGGCGTGATCGATCAGACCGACCCGGCGCTGGGTCTGGGCCTGCATGACGCGCACCAGGTTGGGGTCGGTCATGGGGGTGAGCGGGTGGTTCTGCATGCCGCTCTCGTTGAGCAGGCCATCGCCGGCAAACAGGTAGCCCTTGAAGACGGTGCGCTTGTTGTCGGGGAAGGCCGGGGTGGCGATGGTGAAGTCGGTGCCCAGCGCGTCCATCAAGGCCTCGGTGACCGGGCCGATATTGCCTTCTGGCGTGCTGTCGAAGGTGGAGCAGTACTTGAAGTAGATCTGGCGCGCGCCCTGGGCCTGCAGCCATTGCAGCGCGGCCAGCGACTGGGCCACGGCCTGGTCCGGGGCGATGGTGCGCGACTTGAGGGCCACCACCACGGCGTCCACCTCGGCGGCCAGGGGGCCGGTGGGCACACCGATGGTCTGCACCACACGCATGCCGGCGCGCACCAGGTTGTTGGCCAGGTCGGTGGCGCCGGTGAAGTCGTCGGCGATGCAGCCGAGGGCGATCTTGTTCATGGGGTTCAGGCCTTCAGGGGCCGTGTCACGGCAGCGGGGTTTTCGCGCACGTAGTCACGGATGATGGTGTCGAAGTCGGCGTCGGGCAGCAGGCCCAGGGCCTGGGCGCGATGCGCGGCGATGCGGCTGGGCCAGCTGGTGACGATGGCGGCGACGCGGGCGTCGGGCTGCCAGTCGATCAGGGCGGTGGCGGCCGGGCCGGCCACACGCTCCAGGGCCTGGGCCATCTCGCCCACGGTGGTGGTGAGGGCCGGCAGGTTGAGGGCCACGCGCGGCCCCCACTCGGCGTCGCTGGCCTGGGCGGCGCGCAGCAGGCCGGCGATGGTGCGGCCCGGCGAGGACAGGGCCACCGGGGTGTCGGGCGGCACCGGGCAGTTGGCGCGCTCGCCGGCCAGGGGTTCACGGATCATGCCGCTGAGGAAGCTGGAGGCCGCGCCATTGGGGCGGCCCGGGCGCACGCTGACCGTCATGAGGCGCACGTTGCGGGCGCGGATGAAGCCCTTGCGGCCGAAGTCGGCCACCAGTTGCTCGCCGACGAATTTCTGCACGCCGTAGCTGCCCTGCGGCGTGGGCAGGGTGAGGTCTTCGATGGCTTCGGGCAGGGGCAGTTCGGGCGAATTGCCGAACACGGCCACCGAGCTTGAGAACACCACGGTGGGCGCGGTCTGCAGGGCGCGGCAGGCCTGCAGCAGGGCCAGGGTGGCGTCGAGGTTGCTGTGCAGGCCCAGGTCCATGTCGGCCTCGCATTCGCCGCTGACGGCCGCGGCCAGGTGGTAGACCAGGGCGGTGTCGGCCGCAGGCAGCAGGCCGGCGCCCAGTTGCTCGTTGAGGTCGCCGCCCAGGTAGGCGATGCGGGCATCGGCGGCCAGGTCGGCCGGTGGCGGCATGCGGTCGGCCAGGGTGATGCGGGTGATCGCGGCGGCGGGGGCGCCGGCCAGGCCGAGCGAGCCGGCAGACAGCAGGGTGCGGGCCAGGCGGGCGCCGAGAAAGCCGCAGCCGCCGGTGATGAGGATGTGCATGGGTGGGAACTCCTGAGCAGGCTGGAGAGGGTGTTCAGCCGATTGTCATTCGGCACCGGGCAGGGTGATGCCCGGGAAGATCTTGATGACCGCGCTGTCGTCCTCGCGCCCGAAGCCGGCGGTGGAGGCCTGCATGAACATCTGGTGCGCGGTGCTGGACAGGGGCAGCGGGAATTTGCTGGCGCGCGCGGTGTCGAGCACCAGGCCCAGGTCCTTGACGAAGATGTCCACCGCCGACAGCGGGGTGTAGTCGGCGGCCAGCACATGGGCCATGCGGTTCTCGAACATCCAGCTGTTGCCGGCGCTGTTCGTGATCACCTCGTACAGGGCCTGGGCCTCGACGCCTTCGCGCAGGCCCAGGGCCATGGCTTCGGCGGCGGCGGCGATGTGCACGCCGGCCAGCAACTGGTTGATGATCTTGACCTTGCTGCCTGCGCCGGCGCGCTCACCCAGGCGGTAGACCTTGGCGGCCATGGCATCGAGCAGGGGGCCGACGCGCTCGTACACGGCGGGCCGGCCGGCCGTCATCATGGTCATCTGTCCGCTGGCGGCCTTGGCAGCGCCACCCGAGATGGGGGCATCGAGGTAGCCCAGGCCCATGGCTTCGAGCCGGGTTTCCAGGGCCGCCGACCAGTTGGGATCGACGGTGGAGCACATCACGAAGACGGCGCCGGGCGACATGGCGGCGGCGCAGCCGCCCTGCCCGTCCTGACCGAACAGCACGGCCTCGGTCTGGGCCGCGTTGACCACCACCGACACCACCACCTCGGCGCCTTGGGCGGCCTCGGCGGGCGAGGCGCAGGCCCGGCCGCCCTGGGCGGCAAAGGCGTCGGCCACCTCGCGGCGCAGGTCAAACACCTGCAGCGTGTGGCCGGCCCGGCGCAGCGAGGCGGCCATGCCGCTGCCCATGGCGCCCAGGCCGATGAATCCGATGGTGCTCATGTGAAGCTTCCTTTTTGCTTGTCTGGAATGGGATGAAAGAGGGCGTCTGGCTCAGCGGTTGACCAGTTGCCTGGGTGTGAGCCACACCAGCACCGCCCCCACGACCAGCGAGGCGGCCAGCACGTACATGCCGATGGCGGTGCTGCCCGTCAGGTCCTTGAGATAACCGATCAGGTAGGGGCTGACAAAGCCGGCCAGGTTGCCCACCGAGTTGATGGCGGCGATGCCGGCGGCGGCAGCCGTGCCCGAGAGAAAGGCCGTGGGCAGGGACCAGAACAGCGGCGCGCAGGTCAGCACGCCGGCGGCGGCCAGCGACAGGAAGACCAGCGAGACCACGGTGTTGTCGGCGAAGGAGGCCGCCACGGCAAAACCCACGGCGCCCATCATGGCCGGGATGATCAGGTGCCAGCGGCGCTCACGTCGGCTGTCGGCGCTGCGCCCGAACAGGTTCATGGCCACGATGGCGCACAGGAAGGGGATGGCGCTGAGCAGGCCGATGTTGAAGTTGCCTTGGACGCCGGTGGCCTTGACCAGGCTGGGCAACCAGAAGGTCAGGGCGTACTGGCCCATGACGAAGGCGAAGTAGATGGCGGCCATCCACCAGATGCGCGCGTCGCCGAAGACGGCGGCCACGGTGTGCGGGCCTTTGGCACCATGGGCCTGGTCCTGCTCGATCTCGCGTTGCAGCAACTGCTTCTGCTCGGGGCTGAGCCACCTGGCCCCGGCCACGTTGTTGTCGAGGTAGGCCAGCACGGCCAGGCCGATCAGCAGGGCCGGTACGGCCTCGATCAGGAACATCCATTGCCAGCCGGCCAGCGAGCCCGCGTCGTGGAAGACCTCCATGATCCAGCCCGACAGCGGGTTGCCGAAGATGCCGGCCACGGGGATGGCGGACATGAACACGGCCACGATCCTGGCGCGCCGGTGCGCCGGGTACCAGAGCGTGAGGTACAGGATCACGCCGGGGTAGAAGCCGGCCTCGGCCAGGCCGAGCAGAAAACGCAGCACATAGAACTGGGTGGGGGTCTTGACGAACAGGAAGGCCGCCGAGAGCAGGCCCCAGGTGATCATGATGCGGGCGATCCAGATGCGGGCGCCCACCTTGCTCATCAGGATGTTGCTGGGCACCTCGAACAGAAAGTAGCCCAGGAAGAAGATGCCGGCGCCCAGGCCGAACACGGTTTCGCTGAAGCCCAGGTCCTGCGCCATCTGGAGCTTGGCAAAGCCCACGTTGACGCGGTCGAGGTAGGCCACCACGTAGCACAGCATGAGAAAGGGCACCAGGCGCCAGAACACTTTGGCGTAGGTCTGGCGTTCGAGATCGGCCGGCGCGGCAGAGGTGCCCGCCAGGGTTTGGGTGGTCATGAAGTCTGTCTCCTGAGAATCTGGCCCACAACCCCAGCGACGAGAGCAGGATGGGGCCGGCTTTGAAAGTTATATGGTTATCATACAAATTTAAGGACCCTGACAGATACGGGTAAACCCGGCTGGCCGTGGACTTTCAGGAAGGCGGGTTCAGCGCGCTGATCAGCGGCCGGGCCAGCGCCTCGCCCTGCTGCTGCCAGAAGGCCGGGTCGGCCTGCTCGATGCGGCGGATGGCGTTGTCCATGTGGCCGGCGGCGGCCGCGCGCGCCGCGGGCGCATCGCCGGCCTCGATGGCCTGGACGATGCGCTCATGCTCCTCGGCCACCTCGCGCGCGAAATCGGCGCGGCGGGCTTCGTTGGCGCGCGTCACCCGGGTGACGCCGCGCAGGAACTGCCCCAGGTAGTCGAGGGTGCCCATCAGGAAGGGGTTGCGCGCCGTGTCGGCAATCGCCCGGTGGAACTGCACGTCCTCGGCCACGCCATCGCCGCCGCCCTGCACCGCCGCCCCCAACGCCTGCAGGGCCGTGCGCAGCCGCAGCACATCCTCGGGCTGGCGGCGCTCGGCGGCCAGCCCGGCCACCTCGGCCTCCAGCGCGCGCCGCACCTCGACGATCTGCACCACCGCCCCCTTGGATACCGCATGACGGGCATCGAAATTGAGGGGCTGGAAGCCCTGCGGTTTGACAAACACCCCGCTGCCCTGGCGCGAATCGACCAGGCCCAGCGACTTCAGGCGCGACACGGCCTCACGCACCACGGTGCGGCTGACCGCGAACTGCTCGACCAGCACCGCCTCGGTGGGCAGCTTGTCGCCCTCCGCCAGGCGCCCGGCCCGGATTTCGGCGGCCAGCGCCTCGGCCACCCGGTCGGACAGACGGGCCCCGGGGGTGATGCTCTGGAATTGCGGTGTCATGGCAGTCAATTGGAACAGGCCGGATCCTAACGCGGACCGCCCCATCGATGGCTCAGCCCCGCACGAACTTGAACACCGCCGTGCCGGCCCGTGCATTGGGCAGCCAGCGCACCTCATGCCCCCGCTCCAGGCCGAAGGCGTCGACGATGCGCAGGGCATTCTTGTGCGCCAGGTCGATGAAATCGGCATAGGTGCCGACGCGGATGTTCGGCGTGTCGTACCACTGGTAGGGCAGGCGCTTGGTGACCGGCATGCGCCCTTGCAGCACGCTCAGGCGGTTGGGCCAGTGCGCAAAGTTGGGGAAGGCCACGATGCCGGTCTTGCCCACGCGGGCGGTCTCGCGCAGCATGACCTCGGCATTGCGCAGATGCTGCAGGGTGTCGATCTGTAGCACCACGTCGAAGGAGGCGTCGTCGAACATCGACAGGCCCTCGTCGAGGTTGAGCTGGATCACGTTGACACCGCGCTTGACGCAGGCGAGCACATTCGCATCGTCGATCTCGATGCCGTAGCCGGTGCAGCCGCGCTCGCGTTGCAACAGGTCGAGCAGGGCGCCGTCGCCGCAGCCCAGGTCGAGCACGTGGGCGCCCCGAGGGACCAGGGCGGCAATGCTTTGGAGGTTGTGGGCGTCGCTCATGCCGGCACCTTGTGGTTGAAATAGGCACGCACCACATCGAGGTAACGCGGGTCTTCGAGCAGGAAGGCATCGTGACCATGCGGCGCATCGATCTCGGCGTAGCTGACGTCGCGGCGGTTGTCGAGCAGGCCCTTGACGATCTCGCGGCTGCGCTCGGGCGAGAAGCGCCAGTCGGTGCTGAAGCTGACCAGCAGGAAGCGGCACTGCGCCTGCGCCAGGGCGGCGCTGAGATGGCCGCCGTGCGCACGGGCGGGGTCGAAGTAGTCGAGCGCCCGGGTGATCAACAGGTAGGTGTTGGCATCGAAGTACTCGCTGAACTTGTCACCCTGGTAGCGCAGGTAGCTTTCGATCTGGAACTCCACGTCCTGGGTCGAATAGCGGTAGCCGGTGGCGCTGTCGGCCACGGCCTCGCGCAGTTCGCGGCCGAACTTCTCGTTCATCACATCGTCGCTGAGGTAGGTGATGTGACCGATCATGCGGGCGATGCGCAGGCCGCGCTTGGGCACCACGTTGTGCTCGTAGAAATGGCCGCCGTGGAAGTCGGGATCGGTGACGATGGCCCGGCGCGCCACCTCGTTGAAGGCGATGTTCTCTGCGTTCAGATTGGGCGCGCTGGCCACCACCACGGCGTGGCGCATGCGATCCGGGTATTGCAGGGTCCAGCTCAGGGCCTGCATGCCGCCCAGGCTGCCGCCCATGACCGCCGCCAGTTGCCGGATGCCCAGCGCATCGAGCAAGCGGGCCTGGGCGTTGACCCAGTCTTCCACCGTGACCACCGGGAAGTCGGCGCCATAGACGCGCCCGGTGTCGGGGTTCACATGCATCGGGCCGGTGCTGCCGAAGCAGGAGCCGAGGTTGTTGACGCCGATGACGAAGTAGCGGTCGGTGTCCACGGACTTGCCGGGACCGATCATGTTGTCCCACCAGCCTTCGGACCTGGGCTGGCCTTCATAGACCCCGGCCACATGGTGCGAAGCATTGAGGGCGTGGCAGATCAGCACCGCGTTGGAACGCTCGGCGTTCAGCGTGCCGTAGGTCTCGTAGGCAAGGGTGTAATCACGGATCGAGGCGCCGCTTTGCAAGGGCAAAGGGGCCTCGAAGGTCATGGACTGAGGTGTGGCGAGAAAGCTCATGGCAACAAAAAACCCGGTTCGCCAAAAACGAGACCGGGTTGAGCCCATCTGTCTTTAGCTGAATTTCGAAACACGGTGGTTTCGGCGCCCGCAAGCTGAAATCAAATCGGCGCCCTGTGAACAGGTGGCGCGAGTATAGCAAGCGACGGCCATTCCAGCGCACCAGCCCCATTCAGCGGTCCATGGCGCTGTGCATTGCCTGCAGCAGATGGATCCGCCATGCAAGCCAAGGCTCTGGAGGCCTTGGAGCCATCTGCGCCCCTGGGGGGGGGGATGGAACGAACCCCCACACGCAGTGAAGAAATTCCAACAGGGTGGCGTCACGTCAACTCAGCAGGGCCAGCAGCCCCAAGGCCACGAAGATGGCAGCGGACACGCCGTGCACCACCCGCATCGGCACCAGGCGCGTGATGCGGCCACCCAGCAGCACCACCGGCGTGTTGGCCAGCATCATGCCGAGGGTGGTGCCCGCCACCACACTGGCCCAGGCGTCATAGCGCGCGGCCAGCATGACGGTGGCGATCTGGGTCTTGTCCCCCATCTCGGCCAGGAAGAAGGCCACCACCGTGGTGCCGAAGACGCCGAAGCGCGCCGGGGCGGGCGAGTCTTCGTCATCGAGCTTGTCGGGCACCAACATCCACGCCGCCATGGCCAGGAAGGAGGCGCCGAGCAGCCAACGCAGCAGTTGCGGACTCAAGGCCCCGGTGATCCAGGCGCCCAGAGCGCCGGCCAGGCCATGGTTGACGACCGTGGACACCAGGATGCCGAGGATGATGGGCCAGGGACGGCGGAAGCGCGCGGCCAGGACCAGGGACAGCAATTGCGTCTTGTCGCCCATTTCTGCGAGCGCGACGATGCCGGTGGAGACGAGAAAGGCTTCCATGAATGAGGGTACTCCGGCCGGATCAAAACCAATGACCGCGCAGCACCCTCCGGCCAAAAACGGAGGCTGCGCAGTCAAAGGTCTCGCCAAGTCCGGATGACCGCCTGCGCCACGGCCCGCACACTGCCGCAGCAGCGCAAGACCAAGTCTGTTGACGCAAGCCCCTCTCGAAATCGAAGGGAGGCTACTCCCCTTTGAACGTGGCGCGGATTCTAAGGCCAAAAACGGGTTTTTCCGCCTTGCCCCCACATCGGAATACCCCCTGCGGCCGAACGCACCAGGAGTGGGCGCAACACCGCCATGGTGCATGCCTCAAATTGGCGCGTTATTTGCTTCCTGTTGGTGCGTCGATTGATTTTCATCTTGAAACGCACCAAACAGGTTCAAACAAAACAACGAGGACACTATGGAAGCACTAAAACAGGGCGCCGATGCCCTGTTCATTCTGCTGGGTGCGGTGATGGTTCTGGCCATGCACGCCGGCTTTGCCTTTCTGGAGCTGGGCACGGTCCGGCAGAAGAACCAGGTGAATGCCCTGGTGAAGATCCTGGTCGATTTCTCGATCTCCACCGTGGTGTATTTCCTGGTGGGCTATGGCGTTGCCTATGGCACGCATTTCTTCGTCAGCGCCGAGACCCTGGCCTCCAGGAATGGCTACGAGCTGGTGAAGTTCTTCTTTCTGCTCACCTTCGCGGCCGCCATCCCGGCCATCATCTCGGGCGGCATTGCCGAGCGGGCCCGCTTCTGGCCCCAGTTGATCGCCACAGCGGTGATCGTCGGCTTTGTCTACCCCTTTTTCGAAGGCATCGCCTGGAACCAGCACTTCGGCGTCCAGGCCTGGATCAAGGCCCTGACCGGCGAAGAGTTCCATGACTTCGCCGGCTCGGTGGTGGTGCACGCGGTGGGGGGCTGGATCGCCCTGCCGGCGGTGATCCTGCTGGGCTCGCGCGCCAACCGCTATCGCAAGGACGGCGCCATCTCGGCCCATCCGCCCTCGAACATCCCCTTCCTGGCGCTAGGCGCCTGGATCCTGGTGGTGGGCTGGTTCGGCTTCAATGTGATGAGCGCGCAGACCCTGGACAAGATCTCGGGCCTGGTGGCGGTGAATTCGCTGATGGCCATGGTGGGCGGCACGCTGGCCGCCCTGGTGCTGGGCAAGAACGACCCCGGCTTCGTGCACAACGGCCCCCTGGCCGGTCTGGTCGCCGTCTGCGCGGGCTCGGATCTGATGCACCCGATCGGTGCACTGGTCGTGGGCGCCGTGGCGGGCGCGATCTTCGTGACCATGTTCACCCTCACCCAGAACCGCTGGAAGATCGATGACGTGCTCGGTGTCTGGCCCCTGCACGGCCTGTGCGGCACCTGGGGCGGCGTGGCCGCCGGCCTGTTCGGCAGCACCGCCCTGGGCGGTCTGGGCGGCGTCAGCCTGGGCGCCCAGGTCCTGGGCACGGCCTTCGGCGTGCTGTGGGCGGCCTTCGGCGGGCTGGTGGTCTATGGTCTGCTCAAGAAGCTGGTCGGCCTGCGCCTGTCGCAGGAGGAGGAATTCGACGGCGCCGACCTGTCGATCCACCAGATCCGGGCCACCCCGGATCGCGAAGTGACCTGGTGAGCCGGATCACGCATCACACCCCATCGGCGCGGCGCGCCAGCCAGGGCCCGAGCCAGCGGTCCAGGGTGAGCGGTCCGCTGCCATAGACCGCCAGCCCCGCCAGCAAGGCGCCCCAGAACACATGGCCCTGCAAGGCCGCCGGGGCGATGTCGCTGAGCGACAGGGCCGCCACCACGTTCACCACCGACAGCCCCAGGGCCGGAATGCGTCCGGCCAGCCCCAGCACGAGCAGCACCGGCAGCACCGTCTCGCCGGTGGTCCCCATGACGGCCGCCACCTCGGGCGGCAGCAGCGGCACGTGGTATTCATCCTGGAACAGGGCCAGGGTGATGTCCCAGTCGCGCAGCTTGGTCAGGCCCGACAGAAAGAACACCCGCGCCACATAGAGCCGGGCGGCCAATGCAGCCAGGGGTTGCAGCCACTGCAGGCCGGACACCAGCCAGGCATGCAATTGAAGGACGAGTTTCAACAGAGCTTTCATGAAAGCACTCCAGGGTCAGAAAGGAAGATCAACAACGGACGGGCGCGAGCCAAGGCTCAGGCATCCCGGACCGCCAGGAGCAGCCGGCTCTCCAGCGCCTGGCCGAGCCAGGCCGTGAGGTCCATGCGCTCCAGCACCGGCCCCGCCCGGGCCACGGCCGCCCCCAGCGTGGGCGCGGCCAGCAGGGCCTCGATCCACAGGGCCTCGTCGGGCGCCAGCGCCCGGACCCTGGGCCGCCAGCCCTGGCGCCAGAACAGCGCGATCTCTGGCGCGCCAAGCTCGATCAGCTGCCCCACCCTGCCCTCGTCGTCTGCGCGGTCGCTTGCGGCCGGCACTTCCGCTGCCGCAAGACCGGAGCCGCAGGCATGCAGCAGGCTGACCAGGGGCAGGTCGGCCCGCATCACCGAGGTCCCCGGCGCCAACTGCAGGCGCAGGCGATCCGGATCGCCCTCCACCAGTCGGGCCAGTGTGTCGCCTGCCGGCTCCTGATCGGCCAGGGCGGCCATGGCATGGAGCTGCCATTCGCCCTGCGCCAACGGGCCCATCCAGGGCGGCAGATCATGGGCGGCGGCCTGGTCGGCCAGCCACCCCGGCAAGGCCTCGCCCCAGCGGGCCAGATCGCCGCATCGCGGCGGCCGGTCGTGCCAGAAATCGTGGGCCAGCCCGGCGAAGCTGCCCTTGTCGAAGCATTGGCGCAGCGACGGATAGGCCGCCCCCAGGGCACGCTCTGCGATGGCCCCGGCATTGCGTCGATAGGCCTCGAGCCCTTGCGGCTCGAAATACCCTTCGCGGCCGTCCGCCACGCCCCACAGGGCTGCCAGCAGATCGGCCTGCTCCTGGGCCAGGGTGTCGATGCCGGCACTCATGCCGCCACCTCTTCGCGCCGGCCGCAGGCCGCCATCGCGTCCGCCGCAAGTCCGGCTTCGGCCAGCAGCACCGACAGTGCCGGCACCTGCGTGTCCCACTCCAGCAGGGTCGGCTTGGGGCCCCACTGCGCCAGCGCATGGCGGTACAACTGCCAGACGTCATCGCTCACCCGGCTGCCATGGTCGTCGATGACCAGGCTGCCGGTGTCGCAATGGCCAGCCAGATGGATCTCGGCGACCCGTTCACCCGGCACCGCCGCCAACCAGGCCAGCGAGGGGGCCAGCAATTCGGCCGTGGCGGGCGTCCGGCTGCCGCCGTGCTCCCGTCGCCAGGCGTTGAGGGCATTCACATGGAGGTTGTTCACATCCACCAGGAGGTGGCAGCCGGTGCGTCGGCACAACTCGACCAGAAAATCGACCTCGCCCATGTCCTGCGCCGGCCACTGCAGGTAGGCCGACAGGTTTTCGATCGCCAGCGGCCGCCGCAGCCGCTCCTGCACCTGCTCGACCTGACGCGCCATCACCGCCAGCGAGGCCCAGGTCCAGGGCACAGGCAACAGGTCGGCGGCATGCACGGATTGCCCATGCAGGTCTGCGCGGGCAAAGCTGGCGTGGTCGCTCACGCGCACCGGATCGACCCGCTCGACGAGGTCGGCCAATTGATCCAGATGCCAGGCGTCGAGCCCCCGGGCCGAGCCCAGCGACAGGCCCACGCCGTGCAGGCTCACCGGGTAGTGCTCGCGGCCTCGCAAGAGCACCCCGAGCGCAGCCCCGCCGGCGGCGAAGAAGTTCTCTGAATGCACCTCCAGAAAGCCCAGCTCGGGCCGGCGTTCGAGCAGTTCGCCATAGTGGGGCTGGCGCCAGCCGACACCGGTCAGGGCACGGGCCTGCGCAGGTGTGAGATCGGTCATGTCAGAGGCTCCGGCATCGGCTGGCGGAAACGGGCATCAGCCCTGCTTGCCCATGGCGGCCTTGGCCTCGTCCTGCGTCAGACCCGACATCTGCTTGCAAGTGCCCTTGGCCACATAGCGCCAGTCGGCCTTGGAGCCGTTCTCGGTGGACTGGCCGGCACACGAATGGCTGCCGCTGAGGTTGGCGCAATCGTTCTGCCCGGCCTTGGCGATGCCGAAACATTTCTCCTTGGCCGAATCCTGGGCGGCGGCCGGGCCGGCTGCCAGCAGCGAAGTGGTCAGCAAGGTGGCAGCGGCGGCGGCAAAGAGGGCGCGGGATTGGTTCATGGTGGATCTCCTGATGGGTTGAAAGAATGGAAACCGGCCTCAGCGGACGCCGCAGAAGGACCGGTTGCTGTTTAGTCTGGCACGCACAGACTTTCTTACATGCACCGCCAATTATTTTTCGAGACCGCGCCCTTGGCTACACTGCGCCGATGACGTTCGAACAACAGTTGGTTGAACACCGGGCCTACCTGCTGCGGTTTGCACGCCTGCAACTGCGCAACGAGGCCTGGGCCGAGGACGCCGTCTCGGAGACACTGCTGGCCGCACTCAGCCGGCCGCAGGCCTTTCAGCAGCAGTCCCAGCTCAAGACCTGGCTGGTCGGCATCCTCAAGCACAAGGTGGTCGACTGCCTGCGCCAGCGCTCGCGCGAGGCCGTGCTCGACGACGACGGCGGCGAAGGCGATGAGCTGGAGGCCCTGAACTTCAAGTCCGACGGGCATTTTGCCCAGCCGCCGCTGGACTGGGGCAGCCCCGAGCAGAACCTGCAGTCGCGGCAATTCATCGAAATTCTCGAGACCTGCGCCGATCGACTGCCTCCCACCATGGGCCGCCTTTTTCTGATGCGCGAATGGCTTGAGCTGTCATGCGAAGAAATCTGCAAGGAATTGGGCCTGACCTCGACCAATCTGTACGTCCAATTGCATCGCGCCCGACTGCGTCTGCGCGAATGCCTTGAAATCCACTGGTTTGGCCTGAAGCCGGGCACGAGAACATGATCCTGCGGAGAAACTGCCAGCAAATCGCCGCGCTGCTGATCGCACGCGAGGACCGCCGTCTGGGCCTTGAAGAAAGGCTGGCGCTGCGCCTGCATCTGGCGGCCTGCGAGGCTTGCCCCACCTTCGAACGCCAGGTGCTGACCATGCGCCAGGCCATGGCGCAATGGCGCCATTACAGTGAATCGCCCGACCTGCCGCCCGACGACGGCATGGCAGCGGCGAAATAGGCACGCCGGGCCAGAAATGTTTTTTTGTTTGTTTTCTGTTGATTTTTGCAGTCGCTTCCAAAAAGTTCTTGCATTTTTCAATCCTCCATGGTTTTAATGGAAGAGCATGGGTGGCAAGCCCGTGCAAGCTTGCGGTGATCGGTCAGGTTCGCGTCCGAAGTGTGCGTTTTCGGGACTCCATCGCTTTGTTCATGTGTTTTTGAGGAGTCCCTTGATGGGCAACAAACTGTACGTCGGCAACCTGCCTTACTCGGTGCGCGACAACGATCTGGAACAGGCCTTCGGCCAGTTCGGTGCTGTTTCCAGCGCCAAGGTCATGATGGAGCGCGACACGGGTCGCTCCAAGGGTTTCGGCTTTGTCGAAATGGCCAGCGATGCCGAAGCGCAAGCTGCCATCAACGGCATGAACGGCCAATCCCTGGGTGGCCGCAGCGTGGTGGTCAACGAAGCCCGCCCGATGGAACCCCGCCCGCCCCGTAGCGGTGGCGGCTTCGGCGGTGGTGGTGGTGGCGGCGGCTACGGCGGCGGCGGCCGCAGCGGTGGCGGCGGCTTTGGCGGCGGTGGCCGCAGCGGTGGCGGTGGTGGCGACGGCGGTTTCCGCAGCCCCTACGGCGCCGGCCCGCGCGGCGGCAACGGCGGTGGCCGTGGCGGCTACGGCGGTGGCAATGGCGGCGGCTACGGCGGCGGCAACAGCTACTGATCCCGCTCCAGCGTCGCTGGAACCCCGTCCGGTGTCAACGCGCCGGATCCAAAAAGGCTCCCATCGGGAGCCTTTTTTCATGGGTCCTGCGGCGGCCGGTCCGGCGGCGAGGGCGCTTCCTGCTGGCGGCGTTTGCGCGGACGCCCGGCCAGCAGGCGATCCAAGCAGGCACCGGGCAGGATCCTGAGCAGGCCGCCCAACACCCCCATCGGCCACGGGATCACCCGCCAACGCCCCCCGGACTCGATGGCCTGGAACGCCGCCCGGGCAAAATCCTCGGGCGCCATGAGAAAGGGCATGCGATATCGGTTGTGCCGGGTCAGAGGGGTGTCGACATAGCCCGGAGCGAGGGTCACGACCTTCACACCGGACGGACGCAATTCACCACGCAGGCTTTCGCAATACGCATGCACGCCGGCCTTGCTCGCGCAATAGGCGCCGTGGCCCGGCAGCCCCCGGATGCCGGCCACGCTGCCGATGCCGACCAGGGTTCCGCGCCCCCTTTCGCACATGGGTTGGACGAAGGGATGGAAGGTGGCGGCCATGCCAAGAAGGTTGGTCTCCAACACCTGTGCCATCACGGCCAGATCGGCCCGGTCTGCAGTGTCCATGCCGATGCTGATGCCGGCGCTGGCGATCACCACGTCGGGCAGGCCCTGCGTCTCAAGACAGGCGCGGGCGACTGTCAACAGGGCTTCGGTCACGGCGACATCGGCGCGATAGACCCGGCATTCGCCCGCCGCCCAGCCCTGGGCGCGCACCCAGGCTTCCAGGTCATCGGCCCGCCGCGCCACCAGGGCCAGCCGCCAGCCCTGCCGCCGGTAGTGGCTTGCCAAGGCCTGCCCGAGCCCGCTGGAGGCCCCTGTGATGAACACCAGCGGTCCTGGGCTGTCCGGCGTCGACATGCTCAGGACCTCAACGCCGTGGCGTCTTCGGGGCCGGTGCCGTGCGCTGCGCCGGCATCATGAAGCCATGCACATGGCCATGCAGCTCGATGGTCTGGGCGCCATTGTCGAAGTCCATCGAGTCGCCCGTGAAGTGGTCTTCGCCCCGGATCAAGGTGACCGGCAGATGGCTCTTCACCCGCTCGGTATCGGTGTAGGCGTGCAGGAACTCCCCCCTGAACTCCAGGCGCGGCAGACTGCGCCCCTGTGCATCGATCATGGCCTCACGGACCACCACCGCATCGCCCATGAGCTGGACCTCGGTGCTGTCGCCGTTGCTCAAGGCATGCTTGGCAGTTGCCACGGTGACCTGCCCTTCAGGGCTGTAGGAGCGCATGTGGACCTGATCGATCTCGAGCGTGTCGGTGTCCGGAAAATGGCGCCCCTCCACCCCCGAAAGCTCGTTCTTCAGGCGGCCCGAAGGCTCGAAGGTCTTGACCGAGAAATGCCGCATGAAATAGTCCGGCTCATGGCGCGGCCCCTGCGCCGGCACCTCGGGCGAGAACACCGGCGTGGTCCGGACCAGCCAATAGGTTCCGAGTGCCAGCACGCCCATGAGCAGCACCGGCAGGTAGATGGCGAAACGATCCGCCCCCCAGCGCAGGCTGCGGCTCGCCAGGGACGAGGTGGCGCTCATGCGGCCCAGTCCTGCAGCAGGCGGGCATAGTGGCCGCCGGCCACCAGAAGCAGGTCGCAGAATTCGCGGGCTGCGCCCTCTCCGCCCGGACGTCGGGTGACGTAGCGGGCGCAGGCCAGGACCTCGGCATGCGCCTGCGCGGGTGCCACCGCCAGTGCGCAGCGGCGCAGGACGGGCAGATCCGGCCAGTCGTCGCCGATGGCTGCGGCCTGCGACCAGTCCAGCCCCAGGGCCTGCAGGGTCTGCTCGGCAGCGGGTCGTTTGTCTTCGGTCCCGTAGTGCACGTGGGTGATGCCCAGGGCCTGCAGCCGGCGGCGCAGCGGCAGCGAGTCGCGGCCGGTGATCACCACCGGCGTGATGCCCGCACGGGTCAGCAGTTTCAGACCATGGCCGTCGAGGGTGCTGAATCGCTTCAGGGTTTCACCGTGCTCCGAAAAATACAGGCCCCCATCGGTGAGGACCCCGTCGACATCGAAGAAAGCCACTTTGACGCCCTGAGCCTGCAACAACAGCTCGGGCTCGAATTGCAGGGCAGGCCGCAGGGCCTGGAGAGGTTCATGCATGGGCCGGCGTCCTTCAGATGACCTTGGCACGCATCAGGTCGCCGATGTGCACGATGCCCTGCAGCACATCATCCGCATCGGTGACCAGCACACTGGTGATGCGGTGCTGTTCCATGAGGGCCGCCGCATCGACCGCCAGGGCATCGGCCCGGATGCGGCGCGGCGCGGCATGCATCACCTCGCTGGCCTGGCTGGCCAGCAGGTTGACCTCTTTCTCGATCAGACGGCGCAGGTCGCCATCGGTGAAGATGCCCAGCACCCGCCCGCTGGCATCGACCACCGCCGACGCCCCCAGGCCCTTGGCGCTCATCTCCCGCATCAGTTCGATGAAGCTCGCCTGCGGGCCGACCCGGGGCAGGGCCTCGCCGCTGCGCATGACGTCGCTCACCAGGGTCAGCAGCTTGCGCCCCAGGGCCCCACCGGGGTGCGAGCGGGCGAAATCTTCGGCACCGAAGCCCCGGGCCTCCAGCAGCGCGACGGCCAGGGCATCGCCCAGGGCCATCTGGGCCGTGGTGCTCGCCGTGGGGGCCAGGTTCAGAGGGCAGGCCTCTTTCTCGACGCCGCTGTCGAGCACGATGTCGGCATAGCGGGCCAGTGAAGAAGTGGCCCCTCCGGTCATGCCGATGAGCAGGGCCCCCAGCCGCTTGACCACCGGCAGGATGGCATCGAGCTCGGCCGATTCACCGCTGTTGGAGATGGCCAGCACGACGTCGGCCGCAGTGATCATGCCCAGGTCGCCATGGCTGGCCTCGGCGGGGTGGACGAACAGGGCCGGCGTGCCGGTGGACGCCAGGGTGGCGCAGATCTTGCGCCCGACATGGCCGCTCTTGCCCATGCCGGTCACCACCACCCGCCCGCTGCAGGCCAGGATGCGCCGCACCGCCTCCACAAAGGCGTCGCCCGTGCGGCGGCTGAGCCCGGCCACGGCGGCGGCCTCGATGTCGAAGGTCTGCTGCGCCCGGCGCATCACCTGTGTGGGGTCGAAAATCATGCCGCGATTCTATCGGGGGGCCCGCACAAAGCTGGCCTGAAACCTGCTGGGCCCTTGTGGACTGGGCTAGCATCGCAGACCATGACCTCCCTTGAACTCACCCTGCTCTATCTGCTGGCCGCGGTGCTGGGCGTGGTGGCCTGCCGCACGCTCAAGCTGCCGCCGATGCTGGGCTATCTGGTGTCAGGGGTGTTGATCGGGCCGAATGCATTGGCCCTGGCCCAGAACTCCGAAGGGGTGCGCCACCTGGGCGAATTCGGCGTGGTGTTCCTGATGTTCGCCATCGGCCTCGAGTTCAGCCTTCCCAAGCTGCGTGCGATGCGCAAGCACGTGTTCGGGCTGGGGCTGCTGCAGGTCATGTTGACCATCGGCCTGGGCACATTGGGTTCGCTGTTCCTGGCGGTGCTGGCGCCGACCCTCTGGACCATGGGCTGGCAGACCGCACTGGCCCTCTCGGGCGCCATGGCCATGAGCAGCACGGCCATCGTGGTCAAGCTCATGGCCGAGCGCCTCGAACTCGAGAGCGAGCACGGCAAGCGGGTCATGGGGGTGCTGCTGTTCCAGGATCTGGCGGTGGTGCCGCTGCTGGTGCTGATCCCGGCCCTGGGCAGCCCGCCCAACGAACTGCTGCATGCCCTGGGGCTGGCGCTGCTCAAGGCCTCGGTGCTGGTGGCCCTGCTGCTGGTGGGCGGCCAACGCGTGATGCGCTGGTGGCTCACGATGGTGGCCCGCCGCAAGAGCGACGAGCTGTTCATGCTGAACCTGCTGCTGATCACCCTGGGGCTGGCCTGGCTGACCGAGAAGGCCGGCCTGAGCCTCGCGCTGGGCGCCTTCATTGCCGGCATGCTGGTCTCGGAGACCGAATACAAGCACCAGGTGGAGATCGACATCCGCCCCTTCCACGACGTGCTGCTGGGGCTGTTCTTCATCACCATCGGCATGATGCTGGACTGGCACATCGTGCTGCAGCGCTGGGGCCTGGTGCTGGTGCTGCTGGCCCTGCCTCTGCTGCTCAAGCTGGGTTTGGTGAGCCTGCTCTCGCGCGGCCTGGGCGCCACCATGGGGGTGTCCCTGCGCACCGGCCTGTACCTGGCCCAGGCCGGCGAATTCGGTTTCGTGCTGCTGTCGCTGGCCCAGGACCGGAGCCTGCTCTCGCCGCATCTTCTCGCCCCGATCCTGGCCGCCATGGTGCTGTCCATGCTGGCCACGCCCTTCCTCATCCAGTACAGCAACACCATCGTGATGAAGCTGGTGGCCAGCGAATGGCTGCAGCAGTCGCTGCAGATGACCACCATCGCGCGCAAGTCCATCAACACCAGCAAGCATGTGATCATCTGCGGCTACGGCCGCTGCGGCCAGAACCTGGCGCGCATGCTGGAGGGGGAAGGCATTCCGTACATGGCGCTCGACCTGGACCCCGACCGGGTGCGCAAGGCGGCCGCGGCCGGCGATTCGGTCGTCTTCGGCGATGCGGCCCGGCTGCAGTCCCTGATGGCCGCGGGCCTGGCCCGCGCCAGCGCCGTGGTGGTGACCTACGTCGATGTGCCGGGCGCGCTGAAGGTGCTGGCCAATGCGCGCCACCATGCGGCCCACGTGCCGGTGATCGTGCGCACCCAGGATGACCACGACCTGGAGAAACTGCAGGCCGCCGGTGCCACCGAGGTGGTGCCCGAGGCCATCGAGGGCTCGCTGATGCTGGCCAGCCACGCGCTGGCCCTGGTCGGGGTGCCGATGCGACGGGTGATCCGGGTGGTCCAGGATCAGCGCGATGCACGCTACAACCTGCTGCGGGGCTACTTCCACGGCGCCGACGACGACAAGGCCAGCGAGCGCGAACACGAACGCCTGCACACGGTCAGCCTGCCCGATGCGGCCTACTGGCGGAATCGGCCCCTGGGCGACCTGGCTTTGCATGCCATCGGCGTGCGCGTGGTGAACCTGCGGCGGGCCAGCGGCAAGGTGGTGCCGGTGCAGGACGACACCGTGCTGGCCGACGGCGACACCGTGGTGCTGTCGGGACGTCCCGAGCCGCTGGCACTGGCCGAAGCCAAGCTGCTGGGCGGTTGAGCCTGAGAGCCTTTTCAATGTCTCGCACGGGCCGTGGGAGACATTGGAGAGGCTCTATGGCCGCAGCACGGCCTGCAATGCCTCGAACTCTTCCTCGATGCCCGCCAGCAGGATCGACGGCAGACTGGCCTGTGGGGCGATCCGTTGCCAGGCCGCCGAGTCCAGCGGGGGCACCGCCTCGTCGGGGGCGCCGCTCAGGTCCAGGGCATGGGCCAGGGCGTTGCCGACATGCACCACATCGGCCAGGCACACTGAAGCACATGGCGGCGGCTCATGATGCTGACGGATGGCGTCCACCACATCGGCAGAAAAACGCCAGTGTTCGCTGACCCAGCCCCCGACCTCGCTGTGCTCCCAGCCCAGCAGCTGACGCTCTGCCTGGCTGTGCGACAGATCATGCTGCTCGACCCACAGGACGACCTGAGCCATGCCCTCGGGAAGGCAGCGGGCCAGGGCCAGGCGGCCGACATCGTGCAGCAGACCCGCCGTGAACGCGGCCGCTTCATCCAGCCCATGCAGGCGGGCCAGCGCACGGCAGGCGACGGCGCTGGCGATGGCGTGCCGGCAGAAGACATCCAGTTGCAGGGCCTTGCCGTGCAAGTGCTCGAACTGACGTGTCATCCCGGCGGCCATCACCAGGGTGCCGAGCTGGCGCTGCCCCAGGATCATGACGCCGTCACGGATCGAGCGGATCCGGCCGGAGACGCCATAGAACGGCGAATTGGCCAGCTGCAGGACGCGCGCCGCCAAGGCCTGGTCGAGCGACAGCAGCTCGGCCATCTGCTCCAGGCTGGCCTGCGGATCCTGCATCATCGCCAGCAACTGGCTCACCACCGCCGGCAGCGAGGGCAGGCGGCGCACCGCCGCCACCAGGGTGGCCCGATCCAGATCGGTGCCCGGCATCATGGTCCGATGCCCCGATGGCGTTGCATCAAGGCCAGCAAGGGGTGCGCCGGGGCACCCACCGGAACGCGGCGGAACAGGTAGGCCAACCGTTGCGCCGCAGGTGACGACCCGGCGGGGGGTGGCGCGTCGGCGTCTGCGGAAATTGCGGATGCAGATGGGGCTGCAGGTGCAGGTCCGATATCGGCGGCATCGGGAGGGCGGGCATCATTCATGGGTGTCGGTTCCGGGCCTCGAGGGATGTCTGCTTCAGGTGCCCAAGGGCTGCTGCAGCAGGTCCAGCAGGCTCACCGCCGGCACGGGGCGGCTGAAATGGTAGCCCTGGAATGCATTGCATCCATTGCGCAGAAGGAAGGCCCGTTGCCCGGCGTTTTCCACGCCCTCGGCCACCACGGCCAGCCCCAGGCTGCTGGCCAGGGCGATGATGGTGCGGGCGATCGTGGCATCGTTCGGATCGGTCAGCACATCACGCACAAACGACTGGTCGATCTTCAACTGGTCCAGAGGCAGTCGCTTGAGGTAGCTGAGGCTCGAATAGCCGGTACCGAAATCGTCCAGCGAGAAGCCCACGCCGCGCAACTGGAGCAGGGTCATCTTGGCGATGATGTCTTCGACATCGTTGAGCAGCAGGCTTTCCGTCAACTCGAGCTTGAGCTGGGAGGCCTTGGCCCCGGTGCTCTCCAGCACGGCGACCACGGCTTCGACGAAGCCCGGATCGCGGAATTCACGGGCGCTCACATTGACCGCAATGCTCAGGTGCGCCATGCGGGGGTCGCTGCTCCAGCCCACCAACTGGCGGCAGGCCGTCTGCAGCACCCAACGCCCCAGGGGCAGGATGAGCCCGGTCTTCTCGGCCAGCGGGATGAACTCTGCCGGCGAGATGTTGCCGCGCTGGGGATGGCCCCAGCGCAGCAGCGCCTCGACCCCCAGCATCCGGCCCGACCCATCGACCACCGGCTGATAGAGCAGGCGGAACTCGTTGCGCTGCAAGGCCTGGCGCAGATCGGCCTCCATGGCCGAACGCGCGCTGACCGCCTCCTGCATCCCCGGGTCGTAGAAACACAGGGTGTTGCGTCCGGCCGCCTTGGCCTGGTACATGGCGAGGTCGCCGCGCTTGAGCAGCTCGTCAGCACCCAGGCCTTCGTTGCCGAACATCGCGATGCCGACGCTGGGCGTGCTGTGGTGCAGGCTGTCGGCAATCGGGTACGGCTGGTTCAGCGTGTTGAGGATCTTGTGCGCCACGGTCTCGGCCGCCATGGCCGCCTCGGCCATCGAATGCCCCAGGGCGGTGAGCACCAGCACGAATTCATCGCCCCCGAGACGGGCCACGGTGTCCTCGGTCCGCACGCAGGCCACCAGCCGGGTGGCCACCTGGGACAGCAGCATGTCACCCCGGTCGTGGCCCAGCGTGTCGTTGAGGTCCTTGAAGTTGTCCAGATCCAGGAACAGCAGCGCGCCATGCCCGGCGTCGCGCTGGCAGTCGGCCAGGGCCTGGGCCAGGCGCACCAGCAAGAGGCGCCGGTTGGGCAGGCTGGTCAGTTCGTCATAGAAGGCCAGGCGTTCGATGATCGCTTCAGCCTTCTTCTTTTCGGTGATGTCCCGCCCCACCCCCCGGTAACCACGGAAGCGCCCCTCGGCATCGAAGATGGGCGCACCGCTGACGGACAACCAGCGCATGCTGTTGTCGATCATGCTGTTGCGCTGCAGCTCGAAGTCGAGGAAGACCTCATGGGCCTCGACGGCCCGCCGGTGCTCCGCCCAACCGGCCTCGGTGACGTTGAGCGCTTCGAGCTCCCAGCGCGCCCTGCCGACGGCAAAGGACTCGGTCACGCCCATGCGCCGCTCCTGCTGGCCGTCGACCTTGACGAAGCGGAAATGCTCATCCTGCTCCCAATACCAGTCAGAGGACAGCGCACTGAGACTGCGCCAGCGTTCCTCGCTCTGCCGCAAGGCCTCCTGGGCCTGCATGTAGGCGGTGACGTCGGTGAAGGTCCGGACCCGCCCCCCGCCGGCCAGTTGTCGCGTGAACACCTCGATGACCTGACCGGAACGGGTCCGGCGGAGGTAGCGTTCGGGCATGGGGGCGTCGACCTGGGTGTAGGCGCCTTCGACATAGTTGCGGGCGTTCAGGTCCACCAGCTCGTAGCCGGGTCCGAAATCACCGCGCTCGACCTGCAACTGGACCACCTCGCTGGCCATCGGATGGCCGGCCATCAAGGTCTCCGGCAGATCCAGCAGCTCCAGATAGCGTCGGTTGTAGACCTGCACCCGGCCGCCGGCATCGACATTGGTGATGCCCTGGGTCATGCTGTCCAGCGTCAATTCGAGGGCCCGGGTCTTCTGGGCCAGGAGTTCCGAAGTCTCGCGCAACTGGTCCTGTGTCTGGCGGCGCTCCAGCCGCGCCCGCCAGGCCAGCACCAACTGGCTGGCGGTGCTCAGCACAGGCGTGATCTCAGCCAGGTCCGGCAGATCGGCCCCCGCAGGCAGGTGCAGCGCCATGAAGGCCACCACCCGCTCACCACTCGCGACAGGCAGGATGTGCCAGATGCCCTCCAGGCCATCGTCGGCCGGCCGCAGGGTGTGGGTGACCGGCAGGGGCTGACGCACCGCCTCTTCCACCCATCGATGAAGGGCCTCGGGAAACAGCCTGGTGCCCGAATGCACCAGGCACACCACACTGCCGTCACCGCCTCGCACGACCTCGCCCAGGCAGCCTGCCAGGGCCCCGGTCATGTCCAACAACAACTGCAGCAGGCCGTCGAAGGCCGCATGCGGTTGGAGATTGGCGATGAAGGTGCTCTGGGCCTGCGACAGGGCACGCAGCAGCAGGCGCTGCCGCTCCAGCGCCTGGTCGGCCGCGCGCCGCGCGGTGACGTCCATGTAGGTGCCGCAGATCAACAGGGGTTTGCCGTCGGGGCTCGACTCCATGACGCGCCCGCGGCTGGCAACCCAGATCCAGTGCCCATCTCGATGCCGCATGCGGTATTCGGCCTCATAGACGGCGCTTCCACCTTCCAGGTATTGCTGGATGCGCTGCTGCAACAGAGGCCAGTCGTCTGGATGGACCGCCGCCGCCCAGGCCTGCTGCGACGGCAGGGAACCGGCCCGGTCCATGCCCAGCATCTGCTGCCATCGATGGCTGAGGGTGGCTTCGCCGGTCTGCAGATTGCGCTGCCAGAAACCCAGGTCGGCGCCAGCCAGGGCCAGCTCGGCCAAGGTGGCACTTTCACGCAAGGCCCGCTCCAGGCGCACCTTGTCGATGGCGGCCAGCACCTGACCCGGCAGGGTGTGCAGGTAGCCGTGGCGGGCATCCTTGATCAGGTAGTCCGAAAAACCTTCCCGCAGACCTTGCGCCGCCAGCGCCTCCTCGCCTTCGTCGATCAACAGGATGGCCGGCGTGGGGCCGAGGGACGCCAACAGCGGCTGTCGCGCATCGCCGGCCAGTCGGCTCGCGACCAAGGCCACATCGGGCGGACGGCGTCCAAGCAGTTCCTGCGCCTCGCCAAGCGAGGCCGCCATGTCCAGATGCCAGACCGGCTGGCGCTCAGCCAGCATGCCTTTCACGGCCTGCCGGTGGACTTCATCACTCTCGATCAACAGCAAGGCAATCGCCATGGATGTGACACTGCCAGGAAATGTTTCAGTTGTCAGTGATTATGCTCAGGAACCCACGGCTGCGGCAGGTTTGCGGTGCGCTCCGGCCCAGGCACAATCTCTGCCCCGCCCTTCGACGCTACGACGACCGCGCCATGCCCAACACCCCCGCCCAGCTCAGTGCCAGCCAGTACCTCAAGGCCCACATCCGGACCGTGCCGGACTGGCCCGCACCGGGTGTCCAGTTCCGTGACATCACGCCCTTGCTGCAGGACCCCAAGGTGTTCCGGGTGCTGATCGACGCCTTTGTCCACCGCTACATGGACCGCCAGCTGCGCCCCGATGTGGTGGCCGGCCTGGATGCCCGCGGGTTCATCCTGGGCGCGGTGGTGGCCTACGAACTCAATGTGGGCTTCGTGCCCATCCGCAAGAAAGGCAAGCTGCCCTTCACCACCGTCGAAGAGACCTATGAACTCGAATACGGCAGCGCCACCGTCGAGCTGCATACCGATGCAGTCAAGGCCGGCGACCGGGTGCTGCTGATCGATGACCTGATCGCCACCGGCGGCACCATGATGGCCGGCCGACGCCTGCTCGAGAAACTGGGTGCGGTGGTCACCGAAGGGGCCGCGATCGTCGATCTGCCCGAGTTGGGCGGCTCACAACGGCTGCGCGACAGCGGCCTGCCGCTGTTCACCCTGGTCGATTTCGAAGGCCATTGACCCCGGCAATGCCCCCCTGCACGGTGAGTTCACATCCGGGCAGGAGGCGCCCACCCGCTCACTCCAGGTCGCCGTACTGCGTGGTGCTCAAGGATTGCGGCCGCGACTCGGCATAGTCTGCGGGCTGCTCGGTGTTCTCAAAGCCGGTGTTCTGCGGCTTGCGCGGACCGCTGTGGACCGCCTGGGCATGCGCCGGCGCCGTGTAAGGCCCGGTCTCGGCCAGGGCCTTCTTGAACGCGGCCATCTCATCGGCCTCGATGGGCTCGTAACGCGGCGCAGAAGGCCGGGCCGCCCCCTGGGCGGCGGCCGGGGCGGGCTCCGTCGGCCGCACGGCCGGAGCACCACGGCCTGAAGGCGACCCCACCGAGACCCGGTCATTGAGTCGCCAGTACACCGAGGTCACCAGGATGTCGTGGCGTGCCTTGGCCGTCTGGGCCAGCATCACCTCGATCTCGCTGAGCCGTGTGTTGTCACCGGCCACCTCCGGCGAGATGTCCATCATGACCAGGAACTGCCGACCGCGCTGGTCGAGCGACAGCACCTTGAACTTGTAACGTGAGGACAGCACCCCGACACGCATCATGGTGTCGCGGACCACCGAGTAGAGCAGTTCACGCCGCTCGATGCGCTCGGCCTTGCGGTTCACCGCATGCTGGGCATCGCCTGCGTCGACCCAGGCCTTCTGGCTGCGACCGGGGTGCAGAGGGCGGGTCTTGTCCACACCTTGCATGCCTGAACTGTCGTGGGCCGTTGCGACGGTCTTCTTCTTGCCGGTGAGCCAGCCAAACAGGGACATCGGGATTCCTCCGGTTCTAGGTGCGCGGGGCCCACACCCGGCCCCCACGCAACTTGGGTCAATCAACTGAGAATTTCAAATGGAACGGCTTTTGGCCGCGCCATGAACAGGGTCAACAAAACGCTATTTTCCGACATCCGGCCCGCGATTTCGCCTTTCGCCGAAAAAGCCCGCCAAAACTGCCCTCTGTCCAGGCCGCAGGGACACAAATGCATCGGCACGCAGCACAGGCACGTAGCAAGATGCCTCCGTCGCTCAAGTGGAGACAAACCGCCGCCGGCGGTTCGCCAGCCGACGCGCCTGCACCGAGCCAAAGCCCATGGCCAGGGCCAGGGCAATCGCCGGCTGGCGGTGGGCCAGTTCGGAAAAGCGGACCGCACTCAACATCCACAGCTGGCAGGCACTGTTGGCCTGGACCGTGGCGCTGCGCGGCCGATGCGAGAAGAAGGCCCCCTCGCCCACCACGCCACCGGGTCCGATCATGGCCAGCTTGAGCCGGCCCTTGTCGTCCTCCAGGTGGACGCTCAACGTACCGCTTTCGACCAGGAAGACCGTGCGGTCCTGAGCCCCCCGGTCAAACAGGATTTCGCCACTCACAAGCCCATGAGGCTGCAGGTACCCGTTCAGGGCATCCCATTGCGCCGCCGACAGGGTCGGCTCCAGGCGGTCTTCGGCCTGCGCATGCGCAATGGCCGCCACCAGACCCTGGAGGTCAAAGCGCTGAAGGGGTTGAGCCATCACATTCATGGACGCCAAAGGTACGCCGCTTGCCAATTCCCCACAAGCTGGCTCCGGCCCGCCGAATGATTGGGAAACATTTGTTTCAACTACTTTCCTATACAAAACTTCGCAAAGATCACGCCCAACAGGTCATCCGAGCTGAATTCACCGGTGATCTCGTTCAACGCCGACTGGCCCAGACGCAGCTCTTCGGCCAGCAGATCCAGGGCCTGCGCCTGGGCCGACAGGCACTGTGCGGCCGAGCGCAGATGGGACTCGACCCGGCGCAGTGCCTGCACATGGCGCTCCCGGGCGATGTACAGGCCTTCGTCGGCCGGCTGCCAGCCAGCCAGTTGCAACAGTTGTTGCCGCACCACAGCCAGCCCTTCGCCGGTGCGGGCCGACAAGCCAATACCCTCATCGGGAACCAGGTCATTCGGGCACTGATCGAGCTTGTTCCAGAGCTGCAGCACCGGCACATGGGGCGGCAGGCGCTCCAGCAGGGTGGCGGCAATGGCCTGGTCGGCCGCCTGGTAGGCCGGCTGATCCTTTCTGGCGAGATCGTGCAGGAACAGCACCGCATCGGCGGCGGCGATCTCCTGCCAGGCCCTGGCGATGCCGATCCGCTCGACCTCATCCTGGCTGTCGCGCAGACCGGCGGTATCGATCACATGCACCGGCACACCATCGATCTGGATGGTCTGCTCGACCTTGTCGCGCGTGGTCCCGGCGATCGGCGTGACGATCGCCAGTTCGGCCCCGGCCAGGGCATTGAGCAGCGACGATTTGCCCGCATTGGGCTGACCCGCGATCACCACCTTGATGCCTTCGCGCAGCAGCGCTCCCTGCCGGGTGCGTTGCTGCACGCGGGCCAGGGCCTGCTGCAGGCGGTCCAGCTGCCCCTGCGCATCGGCCTTCTGCAGGAAGTCGATCTCTTCCTCGGGAAAATCCAGCGTGGCCTCGACCAGCATGCGCAGGTGGATCAAGGCCTCGCGCAACTGCCCGATCTCGCGCGAGAACTCGCCCGACAGCGATCGGCCGGCACTGCGCGCCGCCGCCTCGGTGCTGGCGTCGATCAGATCGGCGATGGCCTCGGCCTGGGCCAGATCGATCTTGTCGTTGAGGAAGGCCCGCTGCGTGAATTCGCCGGGCCGGGCCACCCTGAGCCCGGGCAGACGGGGCCGGCCGCTGGCCGGATCGGTCTCCGCGGCCGCCTCGAGGCAGCGCGCCAGCAGCAACTGGAGCACCACCGTGCCGCCATGCGCCTGCAACTCGAGCACATCCTCGCCGGTGTAGGAATGCGGCGCCGGAAAGTGCAGGGCCAAGCCATGATCGATGGCCTGGCCGCCGGCATCGCGCAGGGGCAGGTAGGTCGCTTCACGGGGGCGCAGGGCTCTGCCGCACAGGGCCAGCGCCAGCGGGCGGACGTCGGCACCGCTGATGCGCACGATGCCGACCGCGCCTCGTCCGGGGGCTGTGGCAATCGCAACAATGGGGTCGGTCTGATGGGCAAGCATGGCGGTCGGGCTCTCTTCCATTGAAAAAGGCCACCAGGCGATGCCGGGTGGCCTTGGGTGGTGGTCTCAGCGACTCAATTCACACCAAGCCGCTTGTTGATCAGCCACTGCTGGGCGATCGACAGCACGTTGTTGGTGATCCAGTACAGCACCAGGCCGGCCGGGAAGGAGAAGAACATCACGCTGAACACCAGCGGCATGATCCACATCATCTTGGCCTGCATCGGATCGGGCGGCGTCGGGTTCAGCCAGGTCTGCAGCAGCGAGGTGCAGGTCATGACCACCGGCAGGATGTACAGCGGGTCCTTGACCGACAGGTCATGGATCCAGCCGATCCAGGGAGCGTTGCTCATCTCGACGCTCGACGACAGCACGGTGTACAGCGCAATGAACACCGGGATCTGGATCACGATGGGCAGGCAGCCGCCCATGGGGTTGACCTTTTCTTCGCGGTAGATGCGCATCATCTCCTGCTGCATCTGCTGCGGCTTGTCCTTGAGGCGCTCGCGCATCTCGGTGATCTTGGGGTTGATCGCCTTCATCTTGGCCATGCTGGCATAGGCCTTGGCATTGAGCCAGAAGAAGGCCGCCTTGAGCAGCACCACCAGGGCCATGATCGACCAGCCCCAGTTGCCGATGAAGCCATGCAGCTTGTCCAGCAGCCAATACAGCGGCTTGGCCAGGATGGTCAGGTGGCCATAGTCCTTGACCAGCTCCAGACCCGGGGTCAGGAGCTCAAGCTTCTTCTCTTCCTCGGGGCCGACATACAGCCGGGCCTCGACCGTCTTGCTGGCGCCCGGGGCGATATCAGACAGCGGCGTGATCATGCTGACCCGGTAGCAGCAATCGGGCACCGAGGCGCCGATGTCCACCCCATCCATCGACAGCTCGCGCGAGATGCCGTCGCCCAGCAGCCAGGCCGAGGCGAAATAGTGCTGGACCATGGCGATGTAGCCGTCGCTGGCCTGCTTCTGGATGTCTTCCTTGTTCTTCTTGATGTCGGCGAAATCGGCCTTCTGGTATTTCTTGTCCGAGGTGTAGACGGCCGCCCCCGTGAAGGTCGAGGTGAACGCCGCACCGCCGGCCGGCTTGTTGCCGTCACGCACCAGCTGGAAATACAGCTGGGGCGAGACCGGCGCCGTGCCGGTGTTGATCACCTCCTGCTGGACCGCGATGTCGTAGGCGCCACGGCGCAAGGTGTAGGTCTTGACCAGCTTCACCCCGCCCAGATCGGGCGACTCGAAACGCACCGCCAGTTGGTCCTGGCCGTCGGCCAGGGCACGCGGACCCGGCACCACGTGCATGACCGTCTTGTGGTTCGGGAAGCCACCGCCGATCAGACCGGTCTGCGCCAGATAGACGCGCGCATGGCTGTTGTCGAGCAGAGTGAACGGCTGCGTCTTGTCTTCAGGGTCCGGGTACTGCAGCAGTTCGGCCTTGACCAGGGAGCCCCCTTCGCTGTCGAAGCTGAGCTTGTAGACATCGGTGCTGACATCGACCCGCTCGCGCGGCAACGAGGCCACCGGGGCGCTTGCCCCCGCTGCGGCGGGTGCAGCCGCGACGCCGCCGGCAGCGGGTGCGGCAGACGACGCTGCCGCTGCGGGGACACTCGCCGAGGCGGCGGGCGCCGACTGCTGGGCCGACGGGAAGAACAAGGGCTTGTTGCCGTTGTGAATCTGCCACTTGTCCCACAGCAGGACCATGGAGAACCCGAAGATCACCCACAAGATGGTGCGGCGAATGTCGTTCATGAAGACTTCTTTTGCGAAGAATGTTGGGAAAAGGGGGCGCACAGGGCGGTGAACAGCCGGGGACGTTCCGCCGGAACCGGGTCATGCCCGCCATCGCACCAGGGGTGGCAGCGTACCAGACGCCGCAAGGTCAGGTAACTGCCCGCAGCAGCCCCATGGGTCTCGAGGGCTTCCAGCGAATAGGCGGAACAGCTGGGCGTGAAGCGGCAGGCCGCGCCCAGCCAGGGGCTCAGCAACAGCCGGTAGCCCTTGACCAGGCCGATCAGCAGTCGCTTCATCATGGAGCGCCTCCTTCGGCTGCGGCGCAGGCGCGCCGGAACAGCTGGTTCAGCTCGCGCCGGACCGCAGCCTTCAACAGCTCCGAACTGGCGCTGATGAACTGCTTGCGATCGAAGGTGGCCCGCAAACGCACCACATGGGCCGCCACCGCCAGCCGGGGCTCGAACTCGGCGGCCACACTGTAGATCTGCCGCTTGATGGCATTGCGCGTCACCGCCCGCTTGGCCCAGCGCTTGGGCACCATGGCACCCAGCCAGACCCCGGAAACGACAAACAGGGCCTGATCACTTCGCGGTGGCGAAGCATCAGGCCCTGCAGAGGGCAGATCCATCTGTGCCGGCACGGCCTCAGCCACAGGCAAAGCAAGGCGGTGCAAGGCGAAATGCGGTGTGCGCGACACCGTGCCTCCCGCCATCGCGGCCTGGAACTGCGGACGGGTTTTCAGTCGGTGCACGTTGGCAGCCCGGAACCCACCAGGCAGCGACCAGGCTTAGACAGCCAGGCGCTTGCGGCCCTTGGCGCGGCGTGCGTTGATCACGGCACGGCCGCCACGGGTCTTCATGCGGACCAGGAAGCCATGGGTACGGGCGCGGCGGATTTTGGAAGGCTGGTAAGTGCGTTTCATGATGAATTCCTTGAGTGTTCAGTTCTGTCCCCGGCTCGGCACGTCCGGCGCTCAGGCGCCCATGGTCTTCCATGAACCGCCGGCCCCGGCCGCCCGAACCCGGGCATCTGGATCAAATCGCCCTGAACGCTTTCAGGGAAACCGAAGATTATCGCAACGTTTGGCAAAATCCACAAGCCTCCTCGACAGACAATGCCAACCCCGACCGGCCCCGGCCCCCACCGGTCCGCAGGCCGGGAATTGCGACAGCCCGATTGTGGATAACTCTTTGACAAACTAGAATCGCGACCGCTGTCCGCAATCGACTATCCACAGAAATACAGACCAAGAATGACCGAGGGAACCCTCCAAGGCGCCATCGACAGCGCCGCCCCCAATGCAGGACAGAGCCTCTGGCAGGCGTGCATCGAACAGCTCGCCCAGGAACTCCCGGAGCAGCAATTCAACACCTGGATCAAACCCCTGGTGGTGCAGGCCCCGGACGATCTCTCGCGCATGACCATCTATGTGGCCAACCGCTTCAAACTGGACTGGATCCGCGCCCAGTATGTGACCCGCATCGGGCAGATGCTCGAAAAACTCTACGGCCAGAACATCACCATCGAGTTAGCACTCACTCCTCGTGAAAATATGGCCCGGCCTCACATACCGGTTGCCGCGATGGAATCCATCCCGGCAGCCGACCAGCCCCAGCCCGCCGAGGACCCAGGGGCCGGCGGCTTCAAGAACCGGCTCAATGCCAGCCTGACCTTCGACACCCTGGTCGAGGGCACCGCCAACCGCATGGCGCGCGCGGCGGCCATGCATGTGGCCGGCATGCCCGGACACCTCTACAACCCGCTGTTCATCTATGGCGGCGTGGGCCTGGGCAAGACCCACCTGATGCACGCCGTGGGCAACCGGCTGCTGGCCGACAAGCCCGACGCCAAAGTTCTCTACATCCATGCCGAGCAGTTCGTCTCGGATGTGGTTAAGGCGTACCAGCGCAAGGCTTTCGACGAATTCAAGGAGCGCTACCACTCGCTGGATCTGCTGCTGATCGACGATGTGCAGTTCTTCGCCAACAAGGACCGCACGCAGGAAGAATTCTTCAACGCCTTCGAGGCCCTGCTGGCCAAGAAGTCGCACATCGTGATGACCAGCGACACCTACCCCAAGGGGCTGGCCGACATCCATGAGCGCCTGGTCTCGCGCTTCGACTCGGGGCTGACCGTGGCCATCGAGCCGCCCGAACTCGAGATGCGCGTCGCCATCCTGATCAACAAGGCGCGCGCCGAGGGCACCGAGATGCCCGAGGAAGTGGCCTTCTTCGTGGCCAAGAACGTGCGCTCCAACGTGCGCGAGCTCGAAGGTGCGCTGCGCAAGATCCTGGCCTACTCGCGCTTCAACCAGAAAGAGATCTCGATCCAGCTGGCCCGCGACGCGCTGCGTGACCTGCTGTCGATCCAGAACCGCCAGATCAGCGTCGAGAACATCCAGAAGACGGTCGCCGACTACTACAAGATCAAGGTGGCCGACATGTACAGCAAGA
>JAFAMV010000214.1 GCA_019233055.1 Curvibacter sp. | reverse complement strand
AGAGGACGCCATTTTCGGCACAGCAGCGGTAATTTTTTTCGTCGAGGTGCTTGGGCACACCGTCGGTTACAAATTGACCATCCGTGACGGCGCCCGCAAGGCAGGCCGACATCACGTTGCAGACCTCGGCGCCGCCGTCGCGCAGATCGTCATCGCAGAGCTTCTGCCGTGGCAGGCCCAGCATGTGTGCGGCGACCGTCTGCGCGTCCTCGGGCGTCAGCACCACGCCGAACGCGGCATCGGGTGCAGGCGGTTGGCGGCGCAGGGGCAGCAAAAAGGTGTAGGGCGAAAATCCGGGCGGCTCTGCCGGCGGCAGGGGGGCGAAATGCCGCGTCTCCCCGCTGAGGAAACGCCAGCAGGTGCTGAGGCAGCTGGCCAGGCAGGCCGACTCAGCCACGGGGCGGGCTCCGGTGGGGCGGGTGCGGGAGGGCAGGGGCGGCAGAGATCGGCACGGTGGGGCTGCGTTGGGCATCTGGGCGCTCGTGGCGCAACCCCATTCTAGGCAGTGTTGTGAGCATTTGTGTAAGGTGTTACGCCAGCATCGAGCGCTCCAGCGGAGGGGCTCCGGTTGCCGGGCGGCCGCCGGACCGATAATCCCTCCCCATGTCATCCCCCAAAGTGTTGTTCGGCTTCCATGCCGTCGGGGTGCGGCTGAAGACCGCGCCTCAGTCCATCATCGAGATCTATGTCGATCCGACGCGGCGCGATGCGCGCATGCGCCAGTTTCTCGACCGCGTCCGCGAGGCCGGCGTCCGCCTGATCGAGGCCGACGGCATGCGCCTGGCCAAGCTGGCGGGCAGCCACGGCCACCAGGGGGTGGCGGCCCGGGTCGAAGCGGTGGCGCAGGCCCGTTCGCTCGACGATCTGCTCGACCAGATCCAGGCGCCGCCGCTGCTGCTGGTGCTCGACGGCATCACCGACCCGCACAACCTGGGGGCCTGCCTGCGCGTCGCCGATGGCGCGGGGGCCCATGCGGTGATCGCGCCCAAGGACCATGCGGCCGGCATCAATGCCACCGTGGCCAAGGTGGCCAGCGGGGCGGCCGAGACCATGCCGTATTTCATGGTGACCAACCTGGCGCGCACCCTGGGCGAACTCAAGGAACGCAACATCTGGTGCATCGGCACCAGCGGCGACGCACCCAAGACGCTCTACCAGGTGGATCTCAAGGGGCCGGTGGCCCTGGTGTTGGGGGCCGAGGGTGACGGCATGCGCCAGCTCACCCGCAAGACCTGTGACGAACTCGTCAGCATTCCGATGCAGGGGGCCGTCGAGAGCCTCAATGTGTCGGTGGCCAGCGGCGTCTGTCTCTACGAGGCCTTGCGCCAGCGCAGCTGACGCCGGGGGCGCACGCCAGTCATCGATCAATAGAAGCCCAGCACCCCGAGCAGGGCGCCGGCCGCGAGCAGCCACAGCAGGTGGATGCGCGTGCGCCAGACCAGCAGACAGGACAGCACCGACACCAGCCACAGCGGCCAATCGGTGCGCGGCACCGAATGGGCGCTGGCCAGCGTCCAGGCGGTGGCCGCGAGCAGGCCGAGCACGAGCGGGGTCATGCCGAGCTTGAAGGCCCGCACCGCACGCAGTTCACGGTTGCGGTAGGCCCAGCGGGTGGCCAGCCAGGTGAGGCTGGCACTGGGCAACAGCATGCCCGCCATGGTCAGGGTCATGCCCAGCAAGCCCAGCAGGCCCGCGTGCCAGCCCGCAGACGGGCCGCCCGCCGCGTTCAGCCCGACGTTCCACCCCATGAGGCCGATGAACAGTGTGTTGGGCCCGGGGGCGGCCTGCGCGATGGCCACCGAGGCATTGAACTGCGCATCGCTGAGCCAGGCCTGCTGGTCGACCAGGTAGCGGTGCATGTCGGGCACCAGGGTGATGGCGCCTCCGACGGCCAGCAGGGACAGCGACAGGAACTGCAGGAACAGGTTCAACCAGTCGGCCGGGCTCAGGTGCAGGATCATGGTTTGAGCCTGCGCCAGGTGAGCGCACACGACAGCAGGCCGAGGGGCGGCAGGACCCAGCCGAGCGGCCAGTGCAAGAGGCCGATGGCGATGAAACAGGCCAGGCCCAGCGCGGCGCAGCTGCCCAGGCTCAGCGGGTGCTTGCGCAGCGGGCCGGTCAGCTTCAGGGCGGTCGCACCGATCAGGCCGGCGGCGACGGCGGCCATCCCCCGCAGGGCCGACACCATGGCCGGGTGCTGGGCGTAGTGGGCGTAGAAGACGGCGGCGGCGAGCACCACCAGCGAGGGCAGGGCCAGCATGCCGCTGAAGGCACTGACGGCCCCGCGCCAGCCGAAATAGCGGTCGCCGATCATGATGGACAGGTTGACCACATTCGGGCCCGGCAGGATCTGCGCCACGGCCCAGTCTTCGACGAATTCCTCGTTCGTCATCCACTGTTTCTTCTCGACCAGTTCGCGCTGCACCACGGCGAGGACGCCGCCGAAACCCTGCAGGGCCAGCAGGCTGAAGGAGACGAACAGGTCTGCCAGTGAGCGGGGGCGGGGGCGTTGGGCGGGGGCGCAGGCGGGCGATGCGTGGGGGGCTTCAGGCGTCGGGGGCGCAGTCATCGCCCGATTATCGCCAGACGCCCTCGGATTGTCCTGAGGCCGCGCTGACGGCCCTGCCCGCCGGTGCCCTGCATGCAGAACAGGGCTGCCCGGCCGTGCTCAGGACGCAGGGAATGGCGCGGGCGCCGTCAGAAGCTGTACTTGGCGCCCAGGACCACGGTGCTACGGCCCAGGTTCTGGCCGGCGGGCGACACATAGGCGCCGTTGCGGGCATCGGTCCCGAGGGCTGCGCCACTCAGGCTGAGGCCGTTGCCCAGGTCCTTGGTCAGCGTCAGGGCGTAGTCGTTGTACGAGACCAGGCCGTTGTTCTTCACCAGTTGCCGGCCGACGTGGGGCGCCAGAGTCCAGCCGCTGCCCAGGTCGAGGCTGGCCGACAGGTCCAGGTAGCCGCTGCCCTTGCTGTCCGGGGTGCCGAAGAGGTTGGAGACGCTCTGCGAGTATTTGGCGGTGAACTGGCCCCAGCTCAAGGCTGCGTAGAGTTCGTCGGTGTTGGCGTTGGCGCCGGTGGCGCGGCTCAGGCTGTTGCCGGCGTATTCATAGCGCAGGTAGCCCAGGTCGTAGTTCAGGTCTTTGCCCAGTTCGCCTTTGTAGCCACCGTAGAGGTCCAGCTCGACCGGCCCCTTGGTGTTCACGCCGGCCAGCGTTCCGGCATCCTGGATCCAGCGGATGGTCGAAGCCCAGGCGCCCAGGTAGAAGCCGCTGCTGTGGGTGAAGTCGATGCCGCCCTGCAGGGCCGGGTCGAAGCGGCTTTGCGAAATGCCGCGATAGCGGTATTCAGAGACCACCCCGGCGTTGTAGGCCAGGGTGTTTTCGGGGCCGGCGGCGGGGGGCTCGGTCTGTGCCAGGACGGCACCACTGGCGGCGCCCAACAGGGCCAGCGCCCAGACTTGTTTCTGGATTTTCATGTTCTCAGGAGCTTTCTTGGATGAATCGAAACAGGGTTTTTTATGGAAGCTGCAGTCACATCTATCTGGTGGGGAGGGTCGGGCTATGACTCGGGAGGTGAAAAATGCGTCGGTCGAGAAACTCGCAATCTTGGTCATGGCGCATGGTTGAATTTCTCGGGCCTTCGAGTCATAGCCTGACCCCCCCATGCCTCGCCGGGGTCTCATCCTGTGACGGCCCCGGCTTCACGGTGACAGCGGAAGAATGTTAGGGGGCGCGGTTTCAAGACCCCGGAAAATTGAATCGGGATGGCATTAAAAAAATATAAAGATCGGGGCCGCAGGCCATTCTTGAAAATGCCTTGATGGATTTTCAACAGGGCCCTCCCGTCTTTTGAGAGGATTTTGAGAGGCCGCCGGTTAAAACCCCGGGCATGAAATGGAACCGGTATTCATGCGCGGCCTGTCGGGCCCCTCTGGCCATCGGTCTGTCCGACGGCCAGCGGCGCTGCCCCCGATGCGGTGTGCTCAACGAACTTGCCCCGGCCTTTCTGCGCACACTGGCGGCGCGGGGGCTGTTCTTCTCGGGTGCATTGTGGCTGGGCCTGCATCTTCACGACCCGGCCCTGGGGCTTGAAGGTGCCTGGCGGCTGGTCTTCGACCTCGGTGTGGCGGTGACCTACTACTGGCTCTGTCGGGCGCTTTTCTCGTTCTTCCAGCACACGGTGCGTGCCACCGGTCCCGCCGCGGACGGACCGAACGATCCTTTTCATTGAGCGGGCGCCATGCCGATGAAGGCCTCACCCGGGCGCCACCGTGGCACCATGCTCGACCATGCGCCTTGCCATCCCATTTCCAATTTCGTTTTCAATTCCGGCCCGCCTCAGACGGCCGGCCTGGTCCTTGTGTCTGGCCGCTGTCGGGCTGTCCCTGCACGGTCAGGCCGGTGCCGCCTGCCCGCCGGCGCCCCAGCCCCTGACGCCGGCGCTGTTCCAGCAGGCGGCGGCGCAGGCCCAGGACCGCGGCTTTCTCTGGCGCATCCGCAAGGAGGGGCGCACGTCCTATCTGTACGGCACCCTGCATGTGGGGCGTGCCGAGTGGATGGCCCCCGGGCCGTTGACGCAGCAGGCCCTGGCCGCGACCGAGGTCACAGGCCTGGAACTGGACCCGCTCGATCCAGGCGTGCAACAGGACATGGCCTCGGCCAACGCCCAGGCGCCGCAGGACCGCCCGCTGCCCAAGGCACTGCGCGAGCGTCTGCGCCGGGACTGGCTGGCCGAATGCCTGCCCGAGGCGGAATTGGGACAGGCGCCGGCCGAATTGCAGGCCCTGTCGCTGACCTTCATGGTGGGGCGGCGCGACGGGCTGCAGGTGGTCTACGGCACCGACATCCTGCTCGCGCTGCTGGCCCATGGGAACGACCGCAAGGTTGTGTCGCTGGAGACCGGAGCGGCCCAAATGGCGGCTCTGCTGGAGCCTCGGGCCGCCGATGCACAGCGGGGCGTGCGCGAGACGCTGGACGAGGTCGAACAAGGACGAGCCCGCCAGTTGCTCTTGAAGGTGGCCGATGTCTGGGCCCGTGGGGACCTCGAGGCGCTGGAGCACTATGGCGACTGGTGCGACTGCCTGAAGACGGCGCAGGACCGGGCCCAGCTCAAGCGCCTGATGGATGATCGCAATCCGGGGATGGCCGAACGCATCGACGCGGTGCACCAGGGTGGCCAGGCCATCTTTGCCGCCGTCGGTGCCTTGCACATGGTCGGGCCGACCGGCCTGCCGGCCCTGCTGGCGCAGCGGGGCTACCAGGTCGAACGGGTGCAGTGAAATGCGCCCGAGGGCCTGGTGCCGGCGATCGGATCGATCAGGCGCCGGCCTTGGGCAGGGCCGCGACGCACTCGATCTCGACCTTGTATTCGCGGTTGATGAGCTTGGCGCCCACCGTGGCGCGGGCCGGGGTGTGGGCCGGATCGACCCAGTCGTCCCAGACCGAGTTCATGGCGACATAGTCGCCCACCGAACCGAGGTAGATGCGGGCCTGCACGATGTGGGTCTTGTCGGCCCCGGCCTGGGCCAGCAGCCGATCGATGAAGCCCAGCACCTGCCGGGTCTGGCCGGTGATGTCGAGCGAGGGGTCCTCCGCCACCTGGCCGGCCAGGTAGATGAGCTTGCCCTGCCCGAAGTCGACCACGGTCATCTCGCTGAAGCGCGGGCCCATTTCAAAACGGCTGATGTCCATCTGCATCTCCTGAATCAGTCGGCACGGGCCGGGTGTTCGTTGTCCTGCCAACCGCCGCCGAGCGCCATGCCGAGCGCGGCCAGGTCGGCCAACTCGTTGGCGCGGCTTTGCGCCAGGGCCAGGCGGGCCTGCAGCGCGCTCTGCTCGAGCGGGATGACCGCCAGCACACTGAGGTCGCCCAGGCGCAGCTGGGCCCGGGCGATGTCGAGCGAGCGCTGTGCGGCTTCGACCGCCAGTTGGTTCTTCTGCGTGGCCAGCGCATCGTTGCGCACCGCACTCAAGGCATCTGCCACGTTCTGGAAGGCGCCGAGCACCGTCTGACGGTACAGCGCGGCGGCCTGGTCGTAGGCGGCCCGGGCGGCGCGTTCGCGGGCCGACAGGGTGCCGCCCGAATAGATCGGTGCGGCCAGTCCGCCGGCCAGGTTCCAGAAATTGTTCGCCGAGTTGAACAACTGACCCAGGCTGGTGCTGCTCTGGCCCACCAGCGAGGCACCGAGCGTGATCTGCGGCAGCCGGTTGGCCACCGCGATGCCGATGGCGGCACTGGCGGCGTGCAGGTTTTCCTCGGCCACCCGGATGTCGGGACGGCTGTCCACCAGGGTCGAGGGCAGGGTCTGCGGCAGCGGCGCGCCGGGGTGCAGCTCGGACAGGGTGAAGCTTTCGCCAAGCACCTCGTCGGGGTAGGCGCCGAGCAGGTTCTTCAAGGCATCGCGCTGCTGCTCGAGCTGCTTGACCAAGGGCGGCAGGGCGGCCTGCAGGGTGGCCACCTGCAGCTCCTGGGCGCGCACATCGGCTTCGGAATTGGCACCCTTGGCACGCAGGGCACGAAGCGCCTCCAGCATCGATTCCTGCAGGCGCAGCTGTTGCTCGGCCGCCTGGATCTGCTCACGCAGGCCGGCCTCGGCCGCGGCGGCGGCGATCACATTGCTGACCAGGGTGATGCGGGTGGCCGCCAGGGTGTATTTCTGGCTGTCGGCCTGGGCCTGCAGCGACTCGACCGTGCGCCGGTTCAGGCCGAACAGGTCGGGCACATAGCTGACGTTCAGGCTGGCGGTGTGCAGGTTGTAGACCATGGCGCTGTCGCTCAGCGGGCTGGCCAGTTCGGTGGCGACCCTGGCGCGCTGGAAGCCATAGGCTGCGCCGACCTGGGGCAGGTAGGCGCCCTCCTGGGCCCGGACCGATTCACGCGCCGACACCAGCGCCGCCTGCGCGGCCTCCAGCCCCGGGTTGTGGGCCAGGGCCCGCTCGACCAGGCGGTCCAGCGCCGGGTTGCCGATCTGCGTCCACCAGCGGTCGTGCAGCGCGTTGGGCGCCTCGGTGGGCACGGCATGGCCCTCCTCAAAGTGGGCGGGCAGGTTCAGCTCGGGGCGACGGTAGTCGGGGCCCACGGTGCAGGCGCTCAGCAAGGCCGCGGCGGCGAGGAGGGTGAGGCGGCGCTTCATCGGTTTCTCCGGAGCAGGCGATCGAATCCACGGCCTTCGAAGAAACGTTCGACCGAGAAATACAGGGTGGGCAGGATGAAGAGGGTCAGCAGGGTCGAGACGATCAGGCCGCCGACCACCACGGTGGCCAGGCCGCGCTGCACATCGGTGCCGACGCCGGTGGCCAGTGCGGCGGGCAGCATGCCGATCGAGGCGACGGTGGCCGTCATCAGCACCGGTCGCAGACGTTCTGCTGCGGCCGTCACCACGGTCTGGTCCAGCGGCAGGCCTTCACCCCGCACGCGCCGGAAGTTGGAGACCATGATGATCGCGTTCTGGACCGACACGCCGAACAGGGCGATGAAGCCGACCGCGGTCGCCACATTGAGGGTCTCACCGGTCAGGTGGACCGCGATGAGCCCGCCCAGCGTCGCCAGGGGCACGACGCCCAGGATCAGCAGGGTCTGGCGGACCTTGCCGAACTGCATGAACAGCAGCACCGCCATGACCAGCAGCACCACGCCCAGGATGATGATCAGCCGCGCCTGGGCGCGTTGCTGGTTCTCGAACTGGCCGGCCCATTGCAGGCGGACCTTCTGTTTGTCGAACTTCACTTCCTTGTCGATGCGCTCCTGCGCCTCGGCCAGGTAGGAGATCAGGTCGCGGTCGCGGTTGTCCACCCGCACGGTGATCTGGCGCTGGTTGAGCTCGTGCGAGATGGTGCTTTCGCCGCTCTGCAGACGGATGTCGGCCAACTGGGCCAGCGGCACCAGGGCGCCGGTGCTGGTGCGCAGCTCCATCTTGCCCAGGGCCTCGGGGCTGGATTTGTTGACCTGCGGAAAGCGCACGCCGACGTTGTAGACCCGGTCTTCGACATACACAGAGATCACCGGGGCGCCGCCGACGCCGGTCTGGATCAGGTTGGCGATGTCGGCCACGTTGACGCCCTGGCGGGCGGCGGCCTCACGGTCGATGCGGACCACCATCTGGGGGATCGGCGGGGCCTGGAACACCGAGGCCGAGGCGGTGCCGCGCACGGTGTGCAGGATGTCGACCACCTCGTTGGCGATGCGCCGGTCTTCGGCCAGGTCCTGGCCGTAGACCCGCAGCACCAGCGGGCTGTGGGCGCCGCCGATGGCGTCGTTCACGCCATCGATGATCGGCTGGCTGATGCCCACCGAGAAGCCCGGCAGCTGCTGCAGCCGGGCGTTGATGCGGCGCACGAACTCGGCCTTGGATTCATGGTCGGGCCAGCTGTCGTAGGGCTTGAGGCCCACCGGCGACTCGATGTGCGAGGGGGTCCAGGGGTCGGTGCCGTCGTCGTTGCGCCCCAGCTGGGTGACGATGTGCTTGACCTCGGGGAACTCGAGCACGGTGCGGCGCAGCTCGGCCGCCATCTCGTTGGCCTTGTCGATCGAGATGCCGCTGGGCAGGTCCACCTGCAGCCACAGCGAGCCCTCGTCGAGTTCGGGCAGGAATTCCCGCCCTGCGGTGGTCCCCAGGATCACCACCACCACCAGCACCGCAGCGCTGAAGGCATAGGCGACCCAGGTGCGGGCCAGCAGCCAGCCCAGGGTGTGGCGGTAGCGTTCGGTCAGCCACGCCAGCGGCTTGTTGTGGAAGATCTTGCGCGGCTTGCGCAGTGCCACATAGGCCAGGCCGGGGATCAGGGTCAGGGCGCACAGCAGGGCGCCCAGCAGGGCGTAGCCCACGGTCCAGGCCATCGGCGAGAACAGCTTGCCCTCGGCGCGCTCGAAGGCGAACAGCGGGCAGTAGGCGGTGATGATGATGAGGGTGGCGAAGAACATCGGCTGCGCCACATGGCTGGTCATCTCGAGCACGTCCTGTTCGCCGAGGGTGGCGGTGGCATCTTCCTCGCGCCGCCGCAGGATGGTTTCCATGACCACGATGGCGCCGTCGACGATGATGCCGAAGTCGATGGCACCCAGCGACAGCAGGTTGGCCGGCATCTTGGTCCAGGTCATGAACATGAACACCGACACCAGGGCGATCGGGATGGCCACGGCGGCCACCACCGCGCTGCGCGGGCTGCCCAGGAAGAGGATCAGCACCACCAGCACCAGGCCCACGCCTTCGAGCACGGTGTGCGTCACCTTGTGGATGGTCAGGTGCACCAGGTCGTCGCGGTCGATGTAGGGCACGATCTTCACGCCCATGGGTTCGAGCTTGGCCTGCAGTTCGGCGAGCTTGGCATGCACCCCTTCGAGCACCCGCGAGGGGTTCTGGTACTTCAGCATCAGCACGATGCCTTCGAGGGTGTCCGGGTTGTCGTTCATGCCCAGCACGCCTTCGCGTTCCTGGTGGCCGATCTGCAAGCGGCCCAGGTCGCGCACCAGCACCGGGTTGCCGTCCTTTTGCTTGACCACCACGGTGCCCATGTCGTCGAGCGAGTGGATCTGGCCGATGGCGCGCACCACATAGCCCTGCTCGCCGCGCACCACGCGGCCGCCACCGGCATTGACGCTGTTGGTGTTGAGTGCGGTCACCACGTCATTGAGGCTCAGGTTGTACTGCTGCAGCTTGACCGGGTCGAGTTCGAGCTGGAACTCCTTGGTGAAGCCGCCGAAGTTGGCCACATCGACCACGCCACTGACCTCCTTGAAGGCCGGGATCACCGTCCAGCGCTGCAGTTCGGACAGCTCCATCAGGTTCTTGGTGTCCGATTGCAGGGTGTAGCGCAGGATCTCGCCGCCGGGGCCGGTCACCGGGCCCAGGCCCGGCGAGACCCCTGGGGGCAGGGTGACGGTGCCGATGCGCTCCAGCACACGCTGGTTGGCGAAGTAGTCGTCGGTGCCGTCCTTGAAGACCAGGGTGATCAGCGACAGCGCGAAGGTGCTGCTGGAGCGGATGGTCACCAGGCCCGGCGTGTTGCGCAGGGCGCGTTCCAGCGGCACGGTGATCTGTTGCTCGACCTCTTCGGCGGCCAGGCCGGGCACCTGGGTGGTCACGATGGTGGTCACGTCGCCGATCTCGGGGTAGGCCTCGACCGTCATGTTGATCCAGCAGACGTAGCCGTAGACGCACAGCAGGGCCGAGACCACCCAGATCAGGTGGCGGCGCTTGAAGCACAGCGCGATGAGTTGGTTAATCATTGAGCAGCACCCCGCCGCGCACCACGATGCGTTCGCCCGGCTTCACGCCGCGGCGCACGCGCACGACATCGCGCTCTTCGACCCCCAGCTCCACCTGGCGGATCTCGAATTCCCAGGGGCTGGTTTCCACAAAGACCAGCACGCGGTCATTGCTCATGACCAGGGCCGACAGCGGCACGATGGTCTGGGCCGTCTGGCTCACCGAGAACTTCACCGAGGCGAACATATTGGGCAGCAGCAGCCGGCCCGGGTTGGCGAAACGCGCGCGCACGCGGGTGCGGCGGGTGTCCGGGTCGAGCACCGCATTGATCGACTCGACCTTGCCGCGCAGGGCCTTGTCGGGCCAGGCGTTGGTGCTGGCCTGCAGCGGCTGGCCGACGCGGATCTGGGCGATCAGGTCTTCCGGCACCTGGGCGGTCACGAAAACCTCGTCGAGGTTGGCGATGCTCAACAGAGCCGCCGTGGGGTCGTTGATGGTGGCGTTGGCGCCAACATTCAGGGCCGTCACCGTGCCCGAGATGGGGGCCACGATGGGCAGGCTCAGGGCGGCCAGGTCTTCCTGGCGCTCACCGAGTTTCACCCCGTAACTCTGAAGGCGCTGCTCGGCACGGGTCATCTCGCTCTGGGCCTGCACCACCGCGCTCTCGGCCTGCTCCTTGTCCTTGACCGCATTGCCGCCGGACTGGAAGACGCCCAGCGCCCGGTCCCGTGCGGCCACGGCGAGCCGGTAGGCGTCGCGGGCCTTTTGCAGGTCGGAGCCGGCCTGCAGCAGATCGCTCGACTGCAGCCGGGCCAGTTCCTGGCCCTTGCGGACCGAGTCGCCGAGCCGGACATCGAGCCGGATCAGGCGGCCCGACAGCGCCGGCAGCACGTTCACCGACCCCGCCGGGTCGGCTTCGACCACGCCGGGCACGGTCACTTCGTGGGCCAGGTTCTCCTGTTTGGCGGTGTCCACCGCGATGCGGGCCCGATAGGGTGATTTTTCCGGCACCTTGACCAGCTTGCCTGCGTGGATCAATGCCGTGTCGGAGGCCGGTTCTGCTCCGGCCTGGGCCGGGCTGCATGCGAGGAACGCCAGGCTGGCGCAGATCAGGGCAAGGCCCGTACGATGTTGTGGCATGGGTCCATCATGAAGTCGGTTTCGGCAGGCAGTCTAGCCAGCTTGATGGGGAGCCATGTGGCGAAATGATGACATTTCGGTGACAGGATCGTCTGGCTTCTGTGACAGGCCAGGCGTAGATGGGGGGTCAGGAAAGGGTGTGGAGAGGTACGTCCTGCTCGCTGGCCAGGCGCTCGAGTTGCTGGCGGGTCTGGGTCGCCAGGAAGTCGGCCACCGCCTGATGGACTTCCGGGCTGAACAGGGCGCCCGGTCCGTCCGCCACGATGCCGGCGGCACGGCAGAGCGCGGCGGCAAAATGGGGCTCCAGGGCCGCGACCGCGACACGCCCGTCGGCACAGCGGTAGACGCGGTAGCCAGCATGGGCCCCACCCACCGAACCCTCGGGCCGCGTGAGCCCCCATTGGCGCGGCAGGGCCAGCCAACCGGCGGCTTCGCAGAGGGCGATCTCGCGCCGGATGCCCTGGCCGAGCCGGGCCCGCGCCAGCAGGCACTGCAGCACGGCCTCGCTGGCCTGCAGCGCGCCGGCCATGTCGGCATAGAGGGTGGGAGGCAGTTCGAGGCCCGGCACCAGGCCGTTCTCGGCCAGGTAGGTCAGGTCATGGCCTGGTTCCTCGGCCCGCTCGCCGGGGGCGCCGACGATCTCGACCAGGTTGAGGGGGGGGTGCCGGGCCTGCAGGGCCGGCCAGTCGAGTCCCAGCTTGCGCAGGGCCGAAGGGCGGAAGGAGGTGATCAGGACGTCGGTGCGGCCCAGTTCCTCATGCAGGACGGCCTGACCTTCGGCGCTCTTGAGGTCCGCGTGGAGCAGGCGGATCCCCTCGTGCAGGGTGGCGTAGGCCTCGGGGTTGTAGGCGCCCATGGGATCGGCCGAGACCCCCTGGCGCCGGGGCGGCTCGAGCTTGGTGCACAGGGCGCCCATGCGATGGCAGCGCATCAGGGCGGCTGGTCCGGGCAGGTTGAGGGCCAGGCTCAGCACCCGCACCCCTTCGAGAATCGTCTTCGTGGCTTCCATGGCTGCTCCTGGATCTGTCGGCTCGGACTCAATAGCGCAGCTTGCCGGCGGCGTCGATCACGCTCATGTCGACCCAGCTGCTGCCCACATTGCTCTTGGAGAAGTTCACCCGGAAGCCGCCGTAGTCGAGCTCGCCGGCCGAGTGCAGGGCGTCCATCAGGGCTTCCGGGCTGCTGTTGCGGGCGCGTCGCAGCGCATCGACCAGCACCCGGGCGCTGAGGTAGCCCTCGAGCTGGAAGGCGCTGTAGGCCTTGATCTCGGGCGCGTAGCGCGCCATGGTGGCCTGGAACTCGGCCTGCAGCGGCAGACCGCGTCCATTGGGGTTGGGGAAGGTCTGGGCAATCCCCACGCCACGGGCGGCTGCCTCGCCGGCGACCTGGACCAGCAGCGGAGCCGACAGGTAGGACAGGGCCATGATCGAGCGGTTGTAGCCTGCGGCACGCAATTGCTTGACCGCATCGGCCATGAACTTGGGCGAACCGATGACGATCACCGACTGCGGGTGGCCGGCTTCGGCGGCCTTGGCGGCTTCGGCCAGGGCGGCGTCTTCATGGCGGGATTCGGTGCCGGCGACCTCGGTGTAGCCATAGCCCGGCGCGAGATCGCGCACCGCCGCCATGCCCTGCTGGCCGATCGGCAGTTGCTGGTAGAGCACATGCACCGAGGTCACGCCGAGGGTGCGGCCATGGGCCAGCATGCGCCCGTACTGGTCGCGGTCGCTGGCGCGGACATGGAACAGCCTGGGGTGGCCGGGCGAGCGCAGGGTGTCGGCCCCGGGGACGGCGTTGATGACCACCAGGTTGGCGTTGTCGAACAGCTTGTCCTGCAGGGCGGCGCTCAGGGCGGCCGAACCCACGGGGGAGAGCAGGGCCACGGGCTTGGCTTCGAGGGCTTTGGGCAGGGCCGCCTTGAATCCGTCGGCGGTGAATCTGTCATCGAGGGTGAACAGCGTGATCCGTCGGCCGTTGATGCCGCCGCTCTTGTTGACCTGGTCGAAATAGGCCTTGGCGCCGGCGTGGATGTCCGGGGCGTCGGGTGAGGGCAGGCCGGTGAAGGGGCCGATCTGTGCCACCACCAGGTCCTCGGCCGCGTGGGCCACAGGCAGGCAGCAGGACAGCAGCAGGCTGGCAGAACAGAGCCAAGCCGCCAGAGGCAGCCGAAAACGCATGAGTTGTCTCCCAAATGATTTCTGACCTGAACTATAGCCGGGCGGCCTGGGGGGCTGCGGCCGGGGCGGTCTGATCCGCAACGGGGATCGTTTTGCGGGTCCCGCGTGCCGTCGGTTTGTCCTGGATCAAGGTTTGGCCTGTTTGATGCGCCATCGGCGGGTCAAACAGGGGAATAGGCCTGCTGAGCGCCCTGCCTTCGCTGGCCCGGGCGGCGGCGAGTCCGGATAATCGACATCCATGCAAGAGCTGCGACGATGTTCCGATCTGGCCCGCCCGGTGCTGGCCTGGTTCGTGCTGTTCCTTGCGGTCTCGGTGGCCTCTCCGCTGGTCAGGCCGGTGGACCTGGAGGTGGTCTGCTCGGCCTCTGGCGAGATGAAGCTGCTGCCCTTGGGGGCGGACGCGGGAGCAGGGGCCCCGGCAGGCCTTCACCTGCTCGACTGCCCGGCCTGCCTGCCCTTGCTGGCGCCTCCGTCCGTGGCGTCGGTGGGGCTGGGGTCGCAGGCCCTGCCGCCGGCCTTGCAAATGGCCCTGGCGACCCGCCATGCCGGCTTTCCATCGGCCGCGCCGCTGCCGGCGCGAGGCCCTCCCTCTGCCTGAAAGATCGTTGCCGATCCCGCGCGAGCACAAGGGCAGGAATCCCCATTCTGGCCCGCTGCTTGCTGCAGTGGGTCCGTTCATTCAACAGTTTTGATCCGGTGCGCATCCGACTTCACGGGGCGCCCGATGCATGGAGGGGTGGTCATGAACCATCAAGTGAATCAAGTCGACGGCGGGCTCCACAGGGAGCTGCCCATGGGCCGGCGCCTGTTCGAGGCCGGGGGGCAGGGCCCGGTATGGCAGGTGGCTGCGGGCATGTTCCGTCTGGAGCGGCAATCCGAGCAGGGCCTGTCCTTTGTCCAGTTGGCGCTGCCCGGCGACCTGCTGGGGGTGGAGATGCTGTGTGCCGAGTCCTACGGCATGACGGCCACCGCCCTGGTCGACAGCCAGGCCGTGCCGCTCGACCTCGCCGGTGCCGGTGAGCGTGAGCAGGCCCTGATGAAGGCGCTGCTGCAGCAGCAGATGCGGGCGGTCGACACCGTGCGCATGCGCAGCGGGACCGTGAGCAGCCGGGTGGACCACTTCCTGTCCACCCTGGCCCGGGCCACCGGCGCGATGACGCAGCGGGTGCGCGACTGCGATCTGCCCTATCTGCGCGACATCGCCCAGATCGTCGATTCGGCGCCCGAAAGCGTCTGTCGGGCCATGGGGGCGCTGGTCGCGCCGCGCTCCCGGGCCCGGCCGCAACGCCGAACCGTGCAGGCGCCGGCCTGAGAGCCGGCACCCGGGGCGGTCGTGGTGGCGTCCCTCAGCCGCCGCCCCAGAGGCGGCGCAGCCCCAGCCACTGCTGGGCCCAGAAGCCGCGACCGTAGTCGCGGCCGCCCTGCTCGGGCAATTGGTCACGGATGCCGGTGGGGTCGAAGCCCGGCGAGAAATCGGCGCTGCCGAACAGCATGTCCCAGATCGGGAACAGCACGGCGAAATTGCAGCCGCCCAGGCTGCCCGCGCCTGCCGATTCATGGCCGATGCCGATCGCATGGTGGCGTCGGTGGAAACGCGGGCTGACCAGCACGCGCTCGAACACCGGCCCGAACCACAGACGCAGATTGGCATGCTGCAGGTTCTGCACCAACTGGGTGAGCGCGATCAGCGCCACGAACTGTCCCGGCCCGACGCCGATGAAGCGCGCCACCAGGACGAACACCGCATCCATCAGCACGTCGTCCAGCAGATGGTTGCGGTTGTCGCTCCATTTGCCCATCTGGCGCTGGCTGTGGTGCACCGCATGCAGGGCCCACCACCATTCGAAGCGGTGCTGGGCGCGGTGCAGGCCGTAGTTCAGGAAATCGAAGACCAGCAGATAGATCAGGAAGCTGACCCAGCCGATGTCGCTGATGCCGGGCCACAAGGCGTCCAACTGAAAGCTCGGAACGCCGAGCAGGCGCATCTGCCCTGACAGCCCGTCCAGCAACGGGGCGGTGCTGAAGAACAGCAGCAGGCGGACCAGGCCCAGCTGGTGGATCAGGGTGTAGAGGATGTCCACCCGGACGGCCTGGCGGTCCCGCACGGCCTCGACCGGGCGCCAGCGTTCCAGGGCGCCGATGACCACGACGATGAGCGCGATCTGGAGCAGACCCACCAGCAGCCAGCCGGTGGCGTCATAGGCCTCCTCGAGGTAGTTGCCCAGGCCGATGCCGAAGAGCAGCGGCTGCAGCCAGGTCTCATAGAGCCATTGCTGGGCCTGGGCGAAAGCGTCGTTCATCCAATCCATGGCCGCATCGGCTCACAGGCGTGGCGCATGGTTCAGGGTCCAGACGCCGTGGGGCGACTTGCCCACGGTGACCTGTTTGACGACCTTGAGCGTCTGCAGATCGATCATGGTGAGCTTGCGGGCCCAGCGCGAGGACACCAGCAGCGTCCTGCCGTCGGGCAGGATCTCCATGTCGTCCGGGCCGCCCGGGGCGGGGAAGGTCTCCACCACGCTCAGGCCCTGGTAGTCGATCTTGCTGATGGTGTTGCCGGCCCGGTTGCTGACCAGCACGTGGCGCTGGTCGCCTAGCGCGCGGAAGGAATGCGCGCCGTCGCCGGTGGGCAGGCGCTTGAGCAGCTTCGGCGCCGGGCCGCTGACGTCGTAGACCTCGACGAAGCGGTCGCCGGTGAGGGCGACCAGCAGCGTCTTGTCGTCCGGGGTCAGGAAGATGTCCGCCGGCAGTTTGCCGACCGGGATCTTCCAGCGCTGGGTCTGGTTGCCCAGGTCGATGGCCAGCAGTTCGCTGCTGTCCTGCAGGCTCGCATAGACCACCGAGCTCTTGGAGTCGATGTTCAGGTGGCTGGGCGTCTTGGGCGCGGGCAGGCGCTTGACCAGTTGCAGCGGTGCGTCGCCGTTGCCGGGTTGCCAACGGTAGAGGGCCACGTGGTCGAGGCGGTTGCCGGCGGTGACGAACCACTTCATGTCGGGCGAGAAGCGCAGCTGGTAGGGGTCGGTGACGCCGTGCAGCACCCGCTGCACCTCGGCCGTGACGGGGTCGATGAAGGTCAGCGAGTCGCCCACCGCATTGGCCACCACCATGGATCGTTCGTCGGGCGTGAGGTAGAGGTGGTGCGGCTCCTTGCCGGTGGGGATGCGCTTGATCTGCTTGAAGGTGTCCGGATCGATGACGCTGATGTCGGCGTCGAGCGAGTTCAACACGAAGATCGGCCGATTGATCGCCTTGTCTGACGCGGGGGTGCCGGCTGGGGGGGGCTCGGCCACGGCCGGTGGGGCGCTGGCAGGGCCGGCCTGGGCGGCTTGCAGTGCCATGAGGCTGCCCAGCAGGATGCTGGCGGTGCCCAGCAGGTGGCGCATGCCGGGAGGGCTTGGACGGCGCTTGCCAGGGCGGCGCAGGAGGGACGACATCGAAAATCCTTGCTACACCGCCAGGCAAAGTGGTCGACGGTGCGATTGAATGAAAACGGCTTGGAGACGGCACCGAGGCCGAGCCGAGAGGCTGGGCGAGGCGGCCCCGATGCTGGATGCGGCGCGCAGGCCGGCAGGTTCAAGCGACCAGGGGCGGGGCGCGGACCGGGGGGCGGTGCTGTGGCTCGGGCGAAGTGTAAAGGTTCTGCGCCCAGCTCAGGAAAGGCGGGGGCGCGACACCGGCCGCCGCCATCCGTGGAGCGCCGCTCGGCATGGCCAGCAGAGGCAGGCACAGCGGACAGTCCGGCGTGGTGGTCCCCGGCGGGTCGCTGCGGATGCCGGGGCGGGCTGCCGAGCCCGTGGGGTTGGCGCTGCAGATGCTGCCGCGCAGGTCGTGGCGGTGCAGCAGCGGCGCGGCCGCCGCACTGGCCAGGCCCAGCAGCAGCATGGCCAGCACCCAGCCGGCGTACCGGAGGGCTTGGGCATGGAGGCAGGGGCGGGCGGGCATCGGGCGATTGTCCCTCATGCCGCTGTCGCGTCGCCGCCGGCCGGGGGCTTTCCCGCTGTCCGGCAGGCCTGCGGGCCCAGGGTTCAGGCCATGGGGTGCGGCGCCTGCTGCAGCCAGGATTCGAATTCTGCCGCCGGCATGGGGCGGTTGTAGAGGTAGCCCTGGTAGACCAGGCAGCCGTGCGCGGCCAGGGTGTCGCGCTGGATTTCGGTCTCCACGCCCTCGGCGATCACGTCCAGCCCCAGGTTCTGCCCCAGCGCGATGATGGCCGAGACGATGGGCGATTTCTCGCCTTCCGTGCCGACGCCGCTGACGAAGGCCCGGTCGATCTTCAACTGGTCGAAGGGCAGGCGTTGCAGGTAGGACAGCGACGAGTAGCCGGTCCCGAAGTCATCCATCGAGAAGCGGATGCCATGGCTCTTGAGGGCGCCCATCTTTTCGGCGATGTACCTCAGGTCGTGCAGCAGCAGGCTTTCGGTGATCTCCAGCTTGAGCAGGGTCGGGTCGATGCCATGCAACTGCACCGCGTTCAGGACCTGCCGGACGAAGTGGACATCGAGGAATTGCTTGGCACTCACATTGACCGCCATGCTCAGCCCGGCGAGGGCCTTGCTGCGCGACCAGGCGGCGAGCTGCGCGCAGGCGGTGTTGAGCACCCACTCGCCGATCGGCAGGATCAGTCCGACCTCTTCGGCCAGCGGGACGAATTCAAGGGGAGAGACGGCGCCGCGGCGTGGATGCTGCCAGCGGATCAGGGCTTCAACCCCGAGCACGCGGTGTTCGATGTCGACCTGGGCCTGGTAATGCAGCAGGAACTGGTCTTCGCGCAGGGCCTGGTGCAGTTCGAGTTCCAGCAGGGCTCGGGCGGTGACATCGGCCTGCATGGCCGGGTCATAGAACAGGGCGGTGTGCCGGCCGGCGGCCTTGGCCCGGTACATCGCGGTGTCGGCCTGCTTCATCAGTTCGTCTGCGGCATGGTCCTGCCGGCCGAGCAGGGCGATGCCGATGCTGGCGGTGCACTGGTGCAGCAGCTCCTGGGTCTCGGTGCCGGCAATCTGCAGCCTCAGGCGGTAGGGCAGGGCCAGGATGTCGAGGATCTTGCGGGCGAGGGTCCGCGTGGCTTCCAGGGCGGCCTGCTCGGCCCCCGGCTGCGAGAGCAGCAGCATGAATTCGTCGCCGCCCATGCGTGCCACCATGTCGCCGGGCGCGGCCAGCGCCTGCAGGCGGCGGGCGACCTCGATCAGCAACTGGTCGCCTATGTCGTGGCCTCGGGTGTCGTTGAGGATCTTGAAGTTGTCCAGGTCGATCAGCAGCAAGGCACCGGGATGCCGCCCCGGCCCCTTGATCTCGAGTCTCGCGTGCAGTGCATCCAGCAGCGCCTTGCGGTTGGGCAGGC
>JAFAMV010000091.1 GCA_019233055.1 Curvibacter sp. | reverse complement strand
GTGCCGATCGACAGGCCGGTGAAGATCACCAGGCCCATGGCCTGACGGCCTGCGGCACCGGCGCCCGAGGCGATCACCAGGGGCAGCACGCCGAAGACCATGGCGGCGGTGGTCATCAGGATCGGGCGCAGGCGGGTGCCGGCGGCCTCTTCGATGGCCTCGCGCTTGGACTTGCCGGCGGCCCGCAGGTGGTTGGCCACCTCGACGATCAGGATCCCGTGCTTGCTGATCAGCCCCATCAGGGTGACCAGGCCCACCTCGGTGTAGATGTTGATCGAGGCAAAGCCCAGGAAGATGAAGATCATCGCGCCGAACAGGGCCAGCGGCACCGACACCAGGATCACCACCGGATCGCGGAAGCTCTCGAACTGGGCGGCCAGGGCCAGGAAGACGATGATCACCGCGAACAGCATGGTGACCGCAAAGCCGCCCGACTCCTGCATGAACTGGCGTGACGGGCCCGCATAGTCGACGTTGTAACCCGCCGGAGCGACCTCCTTGACGATGTCGCGCAGGGTCTGGAGCACCTCCCCCTGCGAAGAACCCGACACGCCAGAGATGGTGGCCGAGTTCAGCTGCTGGAAGCGGTTGATCGACTCGGGCACCACGTCGTAATGCAGGCTTGCCACGGTGCTGGCCAGGACCTGGCTGCCGTTGGGCAGGCGCAGGTAGAAGTCCAGCAGGTCGGCAGGGTTCAGACGATCGACCTGCTGCACCTGCGGGATCACCTTGTAGGAGCGGCCGGCAATCGAGAAGTAGTTGACGTAACCACCGCCCAACGCAGCGCTCAGGGCATTGCCCACGTCCTGCTGGCTCAGGCCCAGGGTGGCGATCTTGTCGCGGTCCACCACCACCGAGGCCTGGGGCTTGTCGACCTTCAGGTCGGCATCGACGAAGTAGAACTTGCCCGAGGCCTTGGCCTTCTCCATCACCTTCTCGGTCACCGTGTTGAGGTTCTCGAACGGTTCGGTGGTGGTGATCACGAACTGCACCGGCAGACCCGAAGAGCCCGGCAGCGCCGGGAACTGGAAGGCGGCGATGCGGGCACCGGCGATTTTGTTCCACTTGGCCTGCAATTCGCCCTGGATCTGCTTGGCACTGCGCACGCGCTGGTCCCAGTCCTTGACGAGCACACCCCCGATGCCGGCATTGATGGTCGGCACACCGGTGATCTGGAACATCTGCTTGTACTCGGGCATGCTCTTGGCGACCTGGAACACCTGGTCGGCGTAGGTGAGCATCTGGTCCGAGGTGGCCGTGGGGGCGCCGACGACCTGCGACAGCACGATGCCCTGGTCTTCCTCGGGAGCCAGCTCGGACTGGGACATCTTCATCATCAGTCCCAGCAGGCCGAACAGGATCACGCCCATCACGATCAGCACCGGCCAGGTGTTGAGCAGGCTGTGCAGCAGCCGCAGGTAGGCCCGGTGCAGGCGGCCGAAGTTGCGGTCGATGAACTGCACGAAGCGGCCGCTGTCCTGGTCGCGGCTGAAGATGCGCGAGCACATCATCGGCGACAGGGTCAGGGCCACGATGCCCGAGACCGCCACCGAGCCGGCCAGCGTGAAGGCGAACTCGGTGAACAGCGCCCCGGTCAGGCCGCCCTGGAAGCCGATCGGCACATAGACCGCGATCAACACCACCGTCATGGCCAGGATGGGGCTGCCGAGTTCGCGAGCCGCGATCAGCGCCGCCTCGAAGGGCGTCTTGCCATCCTCGCGCATGTGCCGGTCGACGTTCTCGACCACGATGATCGCGTCATCCACCACCAGCCCGATCGCCAGCACCAGGGCCAGCAGGGTCAGCAGGTTGATCGAGTAGCCCAGCATCAGCATGATGAAGAAGGTGCCCACCAGGGACAGCGGCATCGCGATCACCGGGACCGCCACGGCCCGGAAGCTGCCCAGGAACAGATAGATCACCACGGTCACGATCAGCAGGGCCTCGACCAGGGTCTTCACCACCTCGGAGATCGAGGTGTTGATGAAGTCGGTGGAGTCGTAGACGATCTCGCCGGTCAGGCCGGCCGGCAACTGGGAGCGGATCTCGGGGAACTCGGTCCGTACGCGCTTGGCCACATCGAGGATGTTGGCATCCGGCGCCACCTTGATGCCGATGAACACCGAGCGCACGCCGCTGAAGGCCACGTTGAAGTCGTAGTTCTCGGAGCCGAGGCTGACGTTGGCCACGTCCTCGAGGCGGACCACGGTATCGCCGCTTTGCTTGACCACCAGCTTCTTGAACTCGTCGACCGAGTGCAGATCGGTGCCGGCGGTCAGCGGCACGGTGACCATCTGGCCCTTGCTCGAGCCCAGGGCCGCCAGGTAGTTGTTGGTGGCCAGGGCGTTGCTCACGTCGGCGGCGGTCACGTTGTGGGCCGCCATGCGGTCGGCGTCGAGCCAGGCACGCAGCGCGAACAGGCGCGCGCCCAGCAGTTCGGCCGTCTGCACACCGGGGATCGAATCCAGCTTGGGCTTGACCACGCGGATCAGGAAGTCCGTCACGTTGTTGGTCGGCAGCACATCGCTGTAGAAGCCCATGTACATCGCGTCCGTGGTCTGGCCGGTCTGCACAGTCAGCACCGGCTGCTGGGCCTGGGCGGGCAACTGGTTCTTGACCGAGGCGACCTGGGTGTTGATCTCGGTCAGCGCCCGGTTGGCGTCATAGTTCAGCCGCAGCGTGGCCGTGATGGTGGACACGCCGCTGCTGCTGGAGGACGACAGGTAGTCGATGCCCTGGGCCTGCGCGATGGCGGATTCCAGCGGCTGGGTGATGAAGCCCGCGACCGTCTGGGCGTCCGCCCCGTAGTAGGTGGTCGAGACCGTGACCACCGCATTCTGCGTGCGGGGGTACTGGTTGATCGGCAGGCTGAACAGCGAACGCAGTCCGAGCACCACGATCAACAGGCTCACCACCGAGGCCAGCACGGGCCTCTTGATGAAGATGTCGGTGAAATTCATGTCCGGTCCTCAATGTTCCTGAGGTGTCGGGTTGGGGCTGTTGGCGGGTTGCACCGTGTTGTCGACCAGCACCGGGGTGCCGTTCTTGAGCTTCAGTTGGCCGCTGGTGACCACTTCCTGGCCCTCTTCCAGACCCTTGAGGATGGCCACCTGATCGCCGCGCGTGTCGCCCGTGGTGACGAAGACCTGAGAGGCCACCAGCGGTGTCTTGCCGTCGGCGTCGGCCTTGTCACCGGGCTTGAGCACGAAGACGGTCGAGCCGTAGGGGTTGTAGGTGATGGCGGTCTGCGGCAGGGTCAGGAAGCGGCCCTTGGCGCCGACATTGACGGCCACCTTGGCAAACATGCCGGGCAGCAGTTGGCGCTTGCCGTTGTCCAGCGTGGCCTCGATCTGCACATTGCGCGTGCCGCTGTCGACCTTGGGACTGATGGTGCTGATGCGGCCGACCAGGTTCTGCCCCGGGAAGGCATCCACCCCCAGGTTCACCTGCTGGCCCACCGACAGCTGCGCCAGGCGCTGCTGGGGCAGGTTGAAGTCGACATAGATCGGATTGAGGCTTTGCAGCGTGACGATCTTGTCACCCGGGTTCAGGTACTGGCCCGGCATCACGGTGGTGATGCCCAGACGTCCCGCGAAAGGCGCACGGATGGTCTTCTTGTCGACCGTGGCCTGCTGCTGCGCCACCAGCGCCCGCTTGGACTTGAGGTCGGCGGCATCGGCATCGAGCTGGGCCTGGCTGATGGCCTTGGCCTCCAGCTGGGCCTTGTCGCGCTTGAGCACCACCTCGGCCAGCTCGGCGGCCGCCTGGGCCGACTGCAGCTGGGCGATGTCGGCATCGGCATTGAGCTGCACCAGCACCTGGCCGGCCTGCACGTCCTGGCCCGACTTGAAGTTCAGTTGGCGCACCAGGCCAGCGATCTCGGTGGTGACGTCCACACCGCGCACCGGCACCAGGCTGCCGATGGCATTGAGCTGCGGCTGCCATTCGAGGGCTGCCACCTTGGTGCTGGTGACGGTCTGCGGTCCCGGTTTGGGTGCGCTGGCAATCAGTTTCTGGATGTGCAGGTAAAAGCCGAAGGCCAGGGCGGCCACCAGCACCAGCACCCCGGCCAGCATGATCAGCATGCGTTTGGTCATGTAGAGATCTCCTCGATTCAACGATCATTGGCCTGCAGGGCCACGGGCACCTGAGGCAGGTCTGGATGGTTCCACCAGCCGCCTCCCAGCGACTGGAACAGGGCCGCCGTGTCGGCGTAGCGGGCGGCGCGGGCGCTCACCAGGTTGATGCGCGCCTGCTGGTAGCTGCGTTCGGCGTCAAGCAGCGACAGATAGCTCACGGCGCCCAGCTGGTACTGGCGCTGGCTGAGCTGCAGCGATTCACGCGCCACGGACTCGGCCTCGACCTGCTGCTTCAGCGCCAGGGCGTCGGCATCCAGGGCGCGCAGGCTGTCGGCCACGTTCTGGAAGGCCTGCAACACGGTGCTGCGGTATTGGCCGGCCGCGGCGTCCAGCCCGGCCAGGGCGGCGCGCCGCTTGGCCTCCAGGGAGCCGCCGTTGTAGAGCGGCTGGGTCAGCCCTCCGAGCAGACTCCAGAAGCCCCAGCCCGGCTCGAACAACTGACCGGACTTCGTGGCCGTGGACCCCAGGCCGGCGGTCAGGTTGAACTGCGGGTACAGGTTGGCGGTGGCCACCCCGACCTGGGCTGCGGCCTGATGCAACTGCGCCTCGCTGGCCAGGATGTCGGGCCGCTGGTGCACCAGCTCCGAGCCCAGCGACACCGGCAGTTCGGCAGGCAATTGCAGGCTGTCGAGATCGAACTGGGCCAGGCCCTGCTCACCGGGCAGACGCCCGGCGAGGACGGCCAGTTGGTGCCGCGTCTGGGCCAGCGACTTGTCGAGCGCCGGCAGGCTGGCCCGCGTGCCGGCCACCAGGCTGCGCTGCGCCAGCACCGGCGCCAGCGCGATGCCGCCGACGGCATATTGGCGCTGCAGGGCCTCGAGCTGGGCCTCCTGGGCGGCCAGCAGCTCCTGGGTCGCCTGCAGTTGGGCCCGCAACGAGGCCTCACGCACCGCCGTCGTCACCACGTTCGAGGTCAGCGTCAGGTAGGCTGCCTGGAGCTGGTAGCGCTGGTAGTCGATGGCCGCCTGCTGCCCCTCCAGGGTCTTCTGGTTGGCACCGAAGACGTCGATCGTGTAGGACACATTGACCGAGGCGTTGTAGAGGTTGAAGACCGAACCGCCCGGCACGCCGGAGCTGACGGCCGAGACCCGCTCGCGTCCGGCCTGCAGATTGCCCGTGACACTGGGCAGGGCCAGCGATCCGTAGGTGCTGCGGTAGGTCTCCTCGGCCTGGCGCAACGAGGCCTGGGCAGAACCCAGGCTGGGGTTGTGGGCCAGGGCCTGCCGGATCAGTTGGTCCAGGGCTTCGGAACGGAACAGGGTCCACCATTCGCCGGGAATGTCCTTGCCCGGGACGAAGGCCTGGGCAACCCCGTCACGGCCGGCCGTGGCCACGGTCTTCGGCGGCATCGGGGTCTCGGTGTAGTCGGCGCCGGCCTCGGCCTTCGGCACAGCCGGAGACTGATAGGCCGGTGTGACCGCGCAGGCCCCGAGCGTGACCGCCAGCAGACAGGCACTGAGGCGGCTCAGCCGCAGCCCTGCCTCTCCAGGTCGCCGCCGCGCAGGAGGCGGCCCCTCCAGATTCAACTTCAGATTCATTTCTTGCACACTCCTGTTAGGGTCGCCCGGTCTTTGCCGACCGGCTGTGGGTGATCCATGCACTCCCTCGCTTCCTGTCCCGTGGGGCGCCTTTGTCGCATGCCTTGCCGCCGTGTCAGGCGAGATTCGGTCAGCAGCCGCTGGCCGGCCATCAGGAACAGCCGGCTGGACTCTTCGGCCGACTCCGGCGAGGAACGCGACAGATTGAGCACCGACAGCCCGACCAGCAGCGCATGGAACAGGGCGACCTGATCGGCACCCAGATCCAGGCCGTAGTGGGCCAATGCGGCATGGATGCGTTGCAGCACCCGGGACTTGAAGTCGTCCATCCACAGCTTCAGCGAAGGATCCTCTTCCGAAGCCAGGGTCAAGGCCATCATCAGGCGCGGCATGCGGGTGTCACGCAACTGCTCGGCCACGGCCTGCAGATAGCCATCCAGGGTCGCCGGCAGGATCGCATCGTCAGGCCCCATGGTGCACAGGGCCGCCTGGGCCGCCTCCTCGACCACGGCGGTCAGCAACTGGCTGCGCGTGGGAAAGTAGTAGGTCAGGTGGCTCTGGCGCATGCCGGCCTGACGGGCCACCCGGGCCTGGGTCAGGGCCTGCAGGCCATCGCTGTAGACGATCTCCAGTGCCGCGCCCAGCAGACGCTGGCGCACGTCTTCCTTGGGCGCAGGCGATGCGCCAGGACGACAGGCCCCGGAACTGAGATCAAAAATGGACATTTGGTTAGCTTACCAAATTCCAGAAAATCCCTTGGCCCCCTGGGGGGATCCACCGGGATGGCCCGGGCCGGGTCGATCGGACCGGGCCCGGGCCGGGCGCTCAGTCGCAGAGCACCGAGACCGACTTGGTGTTGAGGTAGGCCTCCAGCGCCTCGATGCCGCCTTCGGAGCCGTAGCCCGAATCCTTCACGCCGCCGAAGGGCATTTCAGGCCAGGCGGCGGCCGGCTGGTTGATCCACAGCATGCCCACCTGCAGTTGCTGGCTCAACTGATGGGCGTTCTTCAGCGAGCGGGTGAAGGCATAGCCGGCCAGGCCGAAGGGCAGGCGATTGGCTTCGGCGATGGCCTCGTCCAGGGTGTTGAAGCCGCGCACCGCCGCCATCGGGCCGAAGGGCTCGTCATTGAAGATCTTGGCGTCCAGCGGCACGTCGGCCAACACCGTGGGGGCGTAGAAGTTGCCGACCTCACCGAGGCGTTGGCCGCCCGCCACCACCGTGGCGCCACGGCTCAGGGCGTCGTCGGTGAACTGGGCCATGGCGCCCAGGCGCCGGGCATTCGCCAGCGGCCCCATGGTGATGCCCTCGGCCAGGCCGTCGCCGACCTTGACGCGCTGGGCCTGTTGGGCCAGGGCCTGGACGAACTCGGCCTTGCGGCTCTCATGCACCAGGAAGCGGGTCGGCGAGATGCAGACCTGACCGGCGTTGCGGAACTTGGCGCCACCTGCCGCCCGCGCAGCCAGGGTGATGTCGGCGTCCTCGGCGATGATCACCGGGGCATGACCGCCCAGTTCCATGGTGGCGCGCTTCATGTGCAGGCCGGCCAGGGACGCCAGTTGCTTGCCCACCGGGGTGGAGCCGGTGAAGGTGATCTTGCGGATGACGGGGTGCGGGATCAGGTAGGACGAGATCTCGGCCGGATCGCCATACACCAGGCCGACCACGCCCGCCGGCACGCCGGCATCCACGAAGGCGCGCAACAGCGATGCGGGCGAGGCCGGGGTCTCTTCGGGGGCCTTGACCAGGATCGAGCAGCCGGTGGTGAGCGCCGCGCACAGCTTGCGCACCACCTGGTTGATCGGGAAATTCCAGGGCGTGAAGGCCGCCACCGGCCCCACGGGCTCCTTGAGCACCAGTTGCTGCGAGGCCAGGTTGCGCGAGGGCACCACACGGCCATAGACACGGCGGCCCTCTTCGGCAAACCACTCGATGATGTCGGCGGACATCAGCACCTCGCCCTTGGCCTCGGCCAGCGGCTTGCCCTGCTCCTGGGTCATCTCGCGGGCGATGGCGTCGGCGCGTTCACGCATCAGGCCGGCGGCGGCGCGCATGAGCTTGGAGCGCTCCACGGCCGGCACCCGGCTCCAGTGCTCGAAGCCCTTCTGGGCGGCGGCCAGCGCCCGGTCCAGGTCGGCCCTGTCCGCGTGGGCCACACGGCCGATTTCCTGCCCGGTGGCGGGATTCAGCACGGCCAGGGTCTTGCCGGAAGCGGCATCGCACCATTGGCCATCGATCAGAAGTTGGGTGTTGGGGTAACTCATCGGAAGGTCCTTCAGAAATGGTTCTCAGGGCAGCGCTCGGCCCCGGCCAGGAGGCTGCATGGTAGTGGGTTTGACGGTTTGCTGCTGTCGCCGCACCGACGAGGCCCCAGCACCGGGCTCAGCCGCGATGCGGCCCGCGCCAGCGCGAGGCGATCCAGAACCCGGCCTGGGCCAGCAGGCTGGCCCCGACCAGCACGCAGGCGGACGAGAGCGCCGGATCGCGCCCCAGCGCGGCCAGGGCGGTGCACACCGCCCCGACGGCCATCTGGGTGAAGCCGTACAGACCCGAGGCCGAACCGGCCACCTGCGGATTGACGCTCAGGGCCTCGGTCAGCGCCGCCGGCGAGGCGACGCCCGCCCCCATGGTGTAGAGGAACAGCAGGCCCACCACCGCCAGCAGGCTCAGATGAGCAGTGAAGGCCAGGGCCAGCAGGGCCAGGGCGGCCAGCAGGCTGACGCCGTTGGCCAGCACCATGAGCCGTTGCAGACGCACCCGGCGCACCAGCCGCGTGGCCAGCATGCTGCCCAGCCAGACCCCGGAGATCAACAAGCCGAGGTAGATGCCGACCTCCTGCAAGGGCCGGTGCAGCTCGTGCACGAACACGAAGGGGGCCGTGGCGATGAAGGCATACATCGAGGTGGTCGCACAGCCACCCCCCAGGGCGTAGCCCAGGAAGGCCGGCGATTTCAGCAACTGCAGGTAGTTGCGGCCCAGACGGCCCAGGCTGCTGTTGGCCCGGGCATCGAGGGCGCCGGTCTCGGGCAGCAGCCGCCAGGTGAAGACCAGGTTCAGCAGGCCCAGACCGCACAGGGCCAGGAAGATCGAGCGCCATCCCAGGCTGGCCGCCAGCCAGGCCCCGATCAGGGGCGCCACACCGGGGCCGACGGTGACCATCAGGTTCATCAGGGCCAGACGGCGGGCGGCCTCGCCGCTGCTGGCGGTGTCGCGCACGATGGCGCGGCCCAGCACCAGCCCGGCACAGCCGCCCAGGGCCTGGAAGAGGCGCGCGGCCAGCAGGGTGTCGATGTCCGGCGCCCAGGCGGCCACCAGCCCGGCCAGGGTGTAGAGCACGAGCCCGACCATCAGGGTCGGCCGGCGTCCGAAGCGGTCCGAGACCGGCCCATAGATCAGCTGCCCCATCGCCAGACCGGCGATGTAGAGGCTGACGGTGAGCTGCATCGCCCCCGGGCTGGCCTTCAGACCCTGCGCCGCATAGGGCAGTGCGGGCACGAAGATGTGCATGGCCAGGGTGCCGCTGAAAGTGAACAGGGCCAGCAGCCACAAGGGCACGCGCCGATGATGGTGGGTGTCCAGAGCCGCCACGGCACCGACGGCCGCCGGCTTCATGCGCCCTCCTTGCTGTCGGCCGGGTTGGCCAACTGGCGACCGCGTCCGAGCTGGCCGCCGAACACCGCGAAGACCCGCAGGCAGGCCTCCAGGTCGGCGTCGGGCAGCCCGGCAAACAATTCTGTGCGCAACAGATCCAGCGAGGCCTCGATGCTGGCGCAGGCCTGACGGCCCGCCTCGGTGAGGTGCAGCGTGCGTGCACGGCGGTCCAGGCAGTCGTCGCGGCGCTCCACCAGCCCGGCATCGACCAGCAGATCGAGCTGCCGCACCAGCGATGCGGGCTCGACGGCCAGCAGCTCGGCCAGAACCCCGGGACGCAGGCCGTCACCCTGACGTCCGATCATGACCAGGGGCCAGGCCATGGCCTGGGACAGGCCGATGGGGGCCACCGCCCGGTCGGCGGCGCCACGATAGGCGCGCTGCAACACGGTGAGCTGGGTGGTGATGGCCATCTGCAGCGCGGCGCGCGGTGCGAGCGGCTCGAGGCCTGGGTTCATCGTGGACATGATGACAAATGATTATTTAGCTTGCTAATTATTTGTCAAAATCAAACAGACGTCCAGCACCGGCCCTGCTGCCTCCGGGGAGAAAAAAAACCTCCCGGACGGGCGATCCATCCGGGAGGTCGGGTTCAGCACCGAGGCCCTGGGGCCACCGGGCGCGTCGGTCAGGCGCCGACCGAGGCCAGTGCCGCGTTCAGCGTCTGGCTGGGGCGCATGACGGACTCCAGCTTGGCGAAGTCGGGCTTGTAATAGCCGCCGATGTCCACCGGCTGCCCCTGCACCGCCGCGAGTTCGGCCACGATGGCCTGCTCGCCGGCCGCCAGCTTCTGTGCCAGGGGCGCGAACTTGGCGGCCAAGGCGGCGTCCTCGGTCTGGGCGGCGAGTTCCTGGGCCCAGTACAGGGCCAGGTAGAACTGGCTGCCACGGTTGTCGAGCTGGCCGGTCTTGGGCGAGGGGTTCTTGTTGTTCTGCAGCAGCTTGCCGGTGGCCGCATCCAGGGTCTTGGCGAGCACGCCGGCCTGGCTGTTGCCGGTCTTGCGGCCCAGGTCTTCGAGGCTGACCGCCAGGGCCAGGAATTCACCGAGCGAATCCCAGCGCAGGTGGTTCTCTTCGACCAGTTGCTGCACATGCTTGGGCGCCGAGCCGCCGGCACCGGTCTCGTACATGCCGCCACCGGCCATCAGCGGCACGATGGACAGCATCTTGGCCGAGGTGCCGAGTTCCATGATGGGGAACAGGTCGGTCAGGTAGTCGCGCAGGATGTTGCCGGTGGCGCTGATGGTGTCCTGGCCGCGGATCACGCGCTCCAGCGTGTAGCGCATGGCGCGCACCTGGCTCATGATCTGGATGTCCAGGCCGGTGGTGTCGTGCTCGTGCAGGTACATCTTGACCTTGGTGATGAGCTGGGCTTCGTGCGGACGGTAGCTGTCGAGCCAGAAGACCACCGGCATGCCCGAGTTGCGGGCACGGTTCACAGCCAGCTTGACCCAGTCGCGGATGGCCGCATCCTTGACCTGGCACATGCGCCAGATGTCGCCCTTTTCGACGTCCTCGCTCATCAGCACTTCACCGGTGTCGAGGTCGGTGATGTTGGCCACGCCGTCTTCGGGGATCTCGAAGGTCTTGTCGTGCGAGCCGTACTCTTCGGCCTGCTGGGCCATCAGACCGACGTTGGGCACGGTGCCCATGGTCGTGGGGTCGAACGCGCCATGCCACTTGCAGAAGTTGATCATCTCCTGGTAGATGCGGGCGAAGGTCGATTCGGGCATCACGGCCTTGACGTCCTTGAGGCGGCCGTCGGCGCCCCACATCTTGCCGCCGTTGCGGATCATGGCCGGCATGGAGGCGTCGACGATCACGTCGTTGGGCGAGTGGAAGTTGGTGATGCCCTTGGCCGAATCGACCATGGCCAGTTCGGGGCGGTGCTCGTGGCAGGCATGCAGGTCGCGCTTGATCTCGTCCTGCTGGCTCTGCGGCAGGGTGGCGATCTTGTTGTACAGATCGACCATGCCGTTGTTCACATTGATGCCCAGCTCGTCAAAGAGCTTGCCGTGCTTCTCGAAGGCTTCCTTGTAGAAGATCTTGACACAGTGGCCGAACACGATGGGGTGCGAGACCTTCATCATGGTGGCCTTCACGTGCAGGGAGAACATCACGCCGGTCTTGTGGGCGTCTTCGATCTCCTGCTCATAGAAGGCCAGCAGGGCCTTCTTGCTCATGAACATGCTGTCGATCACCTCGCGGTCGAGCAACGCGACCTTGGGCTTGAGCACGATGGTCTGGCCGCTCTTGGTGAGCAGCTCCATCTTGACGTTGCGGGCCCGGTCCAGGGTCATGGACTTTTCACCATGGTAGAAGTCGCCATGGTGCATGTGCGACACATGCGAGCGCGAGGCCTGGCTCCAGTCGGCCATGCTGTGCGGGTTCTTGCGGGCGTATTCCTTCACCGCCTTGGGGGCGCGGCGGTCGGAATTGCCCTCGCGCAGCACCGGGTTCACCGCGCTGCCGGTGCACTTGTTGTAGCGGGCGCGGATGTCCTTTTCCTCGTCGGTCTTGGGTGCTTCGGGGAAGTCGGGGATCTTGTAGCCCTTGTCCTGCAGCTCCTTGATGGCGGCCTTGAGCTGGGCCACCGAGGCGCTGATGTTGGGCAGCTTGATGATGTTGGCGTCCGCCTGCAGGGTCTTCTTGCCCAGCTCGGCCAGGGTGTTCGGAACGCGTTGCTCTTCCGTCAGGAAATCGGGGAATTCGCCCAGGATGCGACCGGCCACCGAGATGTCCGAGGTGTCGACCTGGATGCCGGCCGGACCGGTGAAGCTGCGGATGATGGGGAGGAAGGCGCTGGTGGCCAGCAGCGGCGCTTCGTCGGTGAGGGTGTAGATGATGGTCGGTTGCTGTGTGCTCATTGCTTGTCTCGTGCAAAGAAAAGAATGGGAAGGCCGCCGCGTCACAGTTCGGCAGGCAAGCCCGCATGGTGTGTGATTTTGCCTTCAGGGGGCTGACGGGAACTCGTTTTTTGAATTTCTATCTTGCAATGCGAAATTTCAACCTTCGAAGACCCTTTTTTTTTGCATCCGAGGTCAGCCACCCGCTGCCTGACCCGGGCCAGACAGCCCTTGCAGCCTCGCCTCGCCATCCTGTCACGCCTCCCGCGACCGACCGTCGGATGGACCGCACTCGCCGTCAGACGATTGCCAGACCGGCCCGACCGCCCTACGCTGCCAGGACGTTTTGACAGGAGTCGTCGCCATGAGCTGGTCAGCCCGCCAATATTCAAGCTTCGAACAGGAGCGTACCCGCCCGGTGCGCGACCTGGTCGCCGCCATCCCGACGCAGCAGGTGCGGCTGGCCGTCGACCTGGGCTGCGGCCCCGGGAACTCGACCGAGGTGCTGGTCCAGCGCTATGCGCAGGCCCGGGTCATCGGCCTGGACAATTCAGAGGACATGCTGGAGGCCGCGCGGCAGCGCCTGCCCGGGTTGCGCTTCGAGCACACCGACATCGGCCGGTGGCACCCTGACGAACGCTTCGACGTGATCCTGGCCAATGCCTCGCTGCAGTGGTTGCCCGCGCACCAATCCCTGTACCCGCGCCTGGCCGGACTGCTGGCACCGGGCGGCAGCCTGGCCATCCAGACACCGGACAACCTCGAGGAACCGTCGCACCGGCTGCTTCGCGAGCTGGCGGCCAGCCCCGCCTGGGCGGCGAGGATCGGCGGGGTCAGGCTGGAAGCCCGGCACGCTGCCAGCGACTACTACCAATGGTTGCGCCCCCATTGCCGACAGCTGGACGTGTGGCGCACCACCTACCACCATGCGCTGGCCGGCGGTGCGGCGGCCGTGGTGGAGTGGTTCAAGGGCTCGGCCCTGCGCCCCTATCTGGCGCCGCTCGAGGCAGCCGAGCAGGCAGCCTTCCTGGCCCAATACCAGGAGGCCGTCGCCCGCGCCTACCCGACGCTGGACGATGGCAGCGTGCTGCTGCCCTTTCCCCGGCTGTTCATCATGGCCAGCCAGTGAGGCCGCTGTCGCGGATCAGTGGACTTCGGTGACGAAGTTCGAGATGCCGCGACGCACCTTCTTGAGTTTGACCAGCCAGTCGCCCTCTTCCTGGCGATAGCCCAGCGGCAGGATCACCACGCTGCGCAGACCGCGCTGGCGCAGGCCCAGGATCTCGTCGAGCGCGGCGGGATCGAAACCCTCCATGGGGGTGGCGTCCACATGCTCGGCCGCCGCCGCGATCAGGGCGGTGCCCAGGCCGATGTAGGCCTGCCGGGCCGCATGCTGGAAATTGACCTCGGCGTCGCGCTTCGGGTAGTTGGCCAGCAACATGTTGCGGTAGTTCTCCCAACCTTCGTTCTTGAAGCCACGCTCGTCGTTGGTGAGGTCGAACATCTGGTTGATGCGCTCGACGGTGTAGTTGTCCCAGGCAGCGAAGACCAGCAGGTGCGAACCTTCGGTGATCTGTGCCTGGTTCCAGGCGATGGCCTTGATCTTCTCGCGCACCTCGGGATTGGTGACCACCAGCAACTCATAGGGTTGCAGGCCGCTGGAACTGGCGCTCAGCCGCGTGGCTTCGATGATGCGCTGCACCTTGTCGGCCGGGACGGCCTTGGAGGCGTCCATCTTCTTGGTGGCGTAGCGCCATTGCAGCAGCGGCAGGATATCTGTGGTCATGAGGATTCTCGTCCTGGTTGGAATGAAGGTGAGGTATCTGGCGCCGGAGCGGAAAAAAACAAGCCTGGCGCCAAAGCGGCGGCATTGTCCCATCGGCAGCGATTTCCTGCTGCGCCGCCACGCGATGACCTGTCGCGAGCGCGCCAGCTCACGGCCGCCCCACCCTACGCCGGGGCAGGAGGGGGCGGCGCCTGGGCAGACTCAGAAGCGGGTCGTGAGGCCGATGTCGAAGCCGTTGCCCGAACCGGCGGCCGCACTCAGGCCCGAGCTGCTGCCATTGCCGCCGCCGAAGGTCGCCAGGGTGCCGGTCTTGTTGTTCAGGTGCGAGAAGGTGCCGTAGAGCGCGGTGCGCTTGGACAGCATGTACACATAGCCGATGCCGAACTGGCTGGCGGTGCTGCCGATGGCGTCATTGGCCTTGCCGACCGCGTACGAGATCGGGATGTAGCCCGGGCCGGCCACGATCCGGGCGCCGAGGTTCCAGGCATTGAAGCGGTCGCCCATGCCGTCCTTGTTCTGTTCCAGGATCAGGCTCAGCCGGACGTTGCCCCAGTTGTAGGCGCCACCGACATTGGTGTAGGTGTAGTCGGAGACGGACACCAGCTTGTCCTTGGCGGTGGCCACGGCCACGCTGAAATCGTCCTGGGCATAGCCGACGCGCAGGCCGTAGTAGCGGCCATCGCCCTCGTTCGGCTGCTTGGCCGAATTGGTCGAGTTGCTGGCGTTGTTGCCGAACGAGGCCATGGCGTTCACATAGAAGCCCTTGCCAGTGGTGGCGTTGGCATTCGGCCCGAAGCCGTAGAGGTACTGCACCGTGTTGGAGGAGCGGATGAAATTCCCGCCGGTCTGGCTGCCATTGGCCGGCTGCAGGATGTTGGTGACCGACGCCGCACCCACCGTGGCGAACGGATCGTAGACCGCGATGTTCTGCCGCGTCGGCACCACATCGCGGCCCAGGCGCAACTCCCCCCAGTCGCTGGACAGGCCCACGGTGCTGCGGCGGTTGAAGGTCATGCCGCCGCCGCCGATCGACCCGTTGGACTGGTTGTTGCTGCTGCTGCCGCTGACCGAACCGTTGTTGTTGAGCAGGCCGGCTTCGAGCCAGAAGCCCGCCCCCAGGCCGCCGCCCAGGTCTTCCTGGCCCTTGAATCCCAGTTGGCTCGACGATGCGCCGCTGGTGGTCTCCTTGGACACCGAGACCCCGCCCAGCGAATAGTGGCTGGCGGCGGCATCGATCACGCCCCAGATGTTGAAGCCGGATTCGGCCGAGGCGGCGCCAGCCGCCATCAGGGCCACCAGGCCCAGAAGGTGTTTTTTCATATCGATCTGCCGCATGGGCGGTGAATGCACTCAAAGAAACAGACCCGCGGCGCCCGCTCCGGCCGGACCCTGCCGGCCGGCAGGTCGGGCTCGCGGCTCGCACGCCTCCCCGGATCCTCGAACCAGGCAGCTTAGGTAGGCTCTATGGCGGTTTGTTGAAAATGACCCGGCGATGCAGATCTGCAACAGTGCCGGCGGCCGCTCACAGCTCGAAGCCTGTCCAGAGCAGCATGCCTTCGAGGATGTCGCGCAGCAGACCCGGTGCCTGCGCCCTGTACCGACTGGCCGATACCAACTCCTGCTGGGCCCAGCCGGCAAAGCGACGCACATCGTCCGCACCATGGAAAGCCACCATCAGCTCGTAATTGAGGAACAGGCTGCGGCTGTCCAGGTTGGCCGAGCCCGCCAGGGCCACCACCTCGTCGACCACGACCAGCTTGGCATGCAGCATCTGCGGCGCCAGCCAGACCCGGGCCCCGGCCTGGACGAGCGCCCTCAGGGCACGCTCGCGCGCGAGATCCGACAGGCGATGGTTGGAGCGTGCCGGCAGCAGCAGATCGACCGCCACACCGCGCCGCGCCGCCAGGCATAGCGCGCTGAGCAGCGCGGTGTCCGGCACGAAATAGGGGGTGACCATCAACAGACAGTCGCCAGCCCGATAGGCTGCGCTCATCAGCAGGGCCTGCAGGGTGTCGTCCGCCTGGTCCGGCCCCGAAGCCACCAACTGCCCCCCCGCGCTGGCCGCCGCGCCCGCAGCCAACCGGGGTTGGGGCTGCGTCGTGCGGCCGCCGGCAAAGGCCCAGTCGTGCTCGAACAGGCTGGCGGCCTGCTGCACCAGGGGGCCGCCCAGGTCGAAGCTCAGGTCGTGCCAGGGCGCCCGTCCAGGTTCGCCCTCGAAGTACTCGGCCGCCAGGTTGCGCCCGCCACACCACAGCCGCGCCTGCCCCTCGGCTGCGTCCACCACCAGCAGCTTGCGGTGGTTGCGCAGATTGGTCCGCCCCCGCAGCGGGGAATGCAATGGCGGCACGAAGAGCAGCGCCTCACCGCCGGCCGCTTGCAGGGCCGACAGGCGCGGCCGTCCACCCATGAGACTGCCCATGCCGTCGAGCAGCAGGCGCACACGCACGCCCTGCCGGGCCTTTTCGCACAAGCGCTCCAGCACCAGGGCACCCAGTGCATCCTCGCGGAACAGAAAGGTGGAGATGTCGATCGAGTGCCGGGCCGCCCCCAGGGTGGCCAACAGGGCGGTGCGCGCCTCACGGCCATCGGCATGGATGTGCAGATCGGTGTAGTCGGCCGGCGCCGGTTGCGCCAGCGACAGCAGGGTGTCCACCACCCAGCCCTGTCGATCGGGGGAGGAGGTGTCGAGCACATGGGTCTGCAGCCCGGGACGCTGGCGCTTGCGCGAACCGAAGCTCAGGTAGGCCGGCAGTGCCAGGTACGGCACCAGCAGGATGAACAGGATCCAGGCGATGGCCGCCGTGGGATGGCGCCGCTGGTGCATGGCATGCGAGGTGACCACATAGATCAGCACGGCCACCACCGTGACCAGCCCATGCAGGGTCAGCCAGTCGAATGGGGACAGGACGGCGGGCATCATGGCGATCTCCGGATGGACGGAAATTCTACGGGCCGGCCCCGGCCCTGCACAGCCGCCCGACCGCTACATCAGGCAATAGTCGACGGCCTGCAGCGGCGCCGGAAGATCGGTCTCGCCCAAGGCCTCACGCAGGCCGATCTCGATGCCGCGGCACATGGCCTCCAGCGGCAGGTCGTTGGGCAGCAGGCCGAAGGGTTCCTCGATCTCGTCGCCCAGGGCATCGAGCCCGAAGAAAGTGTAGGCCACGATGGCGACCACCACCGGCGTCATGAAGCCCAGGGTGTCCACCAGCCCGAAGGGAAGCAGGAAACAGTAGAGGTAGGCCGTGCGGTGCAGTAACAGGGTGTAGGAGAAGGGCACCGGCGTGTTGCTGATGCGCTCGCAACTGGCGGCCGCCGCCGTCATCGCCGACAGGGTGCTTTCGATGGCCACCGCAGAATTCGGGTTGACCAGGCCGGCGCGCAGGCAGGCCCCCAGGTCCGCGCCGATCTTCATCATGATCGCATTGGGCCGGTTGCTGGAACCCGACACCTGCGGCCACTCTCCTTCGGGCAGCAGGGCCTGGATGTCGCCAACCTCCCCCTCGCCGCGCAGTTGCAGGCGCAAGGCATGGCAGAAGGCGCCGGCACGGCGCACCATGCGCGGGCGCAGGTCTGGCGAGCCATCGGGCGGCGCGTCGATCAGACACAGGCATTCACGCGCCAGATTGCGGCTGCGCAGCACCAGTTCGCCCCAGAGCTTGCGCGCCTCCCAGTAGCGGTCGTAGGCGGCGGTGTTGCGAAAGCCCAGGAAGATGGCCAGCGGCAGGCCGATCAGCGAGAAGGGGATGGCCGTCAGCGTGATCTTGGTGTGGTAGAGGTCGCCATGGCTGATCGTCACCAGGGTGGCCAGCAGGATGTTGAACAGCAGCACCTTGCTGATGCGCGGCATGATCGAGCCGCGCATCAGCAGGAACAGGGTCAGCCCGGTCGGGCGGTCACGGACAATCATGCGGGCTAGCCTGGGTCGGATGGATCGGGATTCACATGTGGCCGGTGCGCAGGTAGCGGCTGTGCCAGCTCAGTGCCTCGTCCAGCAGATGCGGGGTGTGCAGGCCGGGGGCGCCCTGGTGGGCGCGCTCCAGATAGTCGAGCAATTGTGGGCGGTAGTCCGGATGGGCGCAACGCTCGATGATGAGCCGGGCGCGCTGGGTCGGCGCCAGGCCGCGCAGATCGGCCAGGCCCTGCTCGGTGACGATGATCTGCACATCGTGCTCGGTGTGGTCCACGTGCGAGACCATCGGCACGATGCACGAGATGCTGCCCTCCTTGGCCACCGACGGGGTCACGAAGAAGGACAGGTAGCCGTTGCGCGCGAAATCACCCGAGCCGCCGATGCCGTTCATGATGCTCGACCCCATGATGTGGGTGGAGTTGACGTTGCCGTAGATGTCGGCCTCGATCATCGCGTTCATGGCGATCACCCCGAGGCGGCGCACCAGCTCGGGGTGGTTGCTGATCTCCTGCGGGCGCAGCACGATGCGCTGGCGGTAGAAGTCGATGTTGCGGTTGAACTCCTCGGTGGCCTGCGGGCTCAGCGACAGCGCGGCGGCCGAGGCGAAGCTCAGCTTGCCCGAGCGCACCATGTCGAGCATGCCGTCCTGCAGCACCTCGGTGTAGGCCGTCATGTTCTCGAACGGGCTCTTGTTGAGGCCGGCCAGCACCGCGTTGGCGATGTTGCCCACGCCCGACTGCAGCGGCAGCAGGTTGGCCGGCAGGCGGCCCTGGCGCACCTCGTGCTGCATGAAGTCGATGATGTGGCCGGCGATCTGCTCGGACACCGCGTCGGGTGCGGCGAACACCGAGTTGCGGTCGGACTGGCGCGTCATCACCACCGCGATCACCTTCTCGGGATCGCAACGCAGATAGGGCTCGCCGATGCGCTCGCCGGGCTGGGTCATCGGGATCGGCCTGCGATGCGGCGGCAGTTGCGTGCCGTAATAGATGTCGTGCATGCCCTCGAGGCCGGGGCTTTGCAGCTCGTTGACCTCGATGATGATCTTGTCGGCCTGGTCGAGCCAGGTCTTGTTGTTGCCCACCGAGGTGGACGGCACCAGGCGGCCGTCAGGCAGGATGGCGGTCACTTCGACCACCGCCACGTCGAGCTTGCCCAGAAAGCCGAACCAGGCGAACTGCGCCACATGCGACAGGTGCATGTCGGTGTAGTGCATCTTGCCGGCGTTGATCAGCTTGCGGCAGGTCGGGTCCGACTGGTAGGGCAGGCGCATTTCGATGCCATCGGCCTTGGCCAGGGCCCCGTCGAGCTCCGGGGCGGTCGAGGCACCGGTCCACAGACCGATGCGCGCCGAGGTGTCGCCCGCCGCATGGCGCTCGGCCAGCCGTGCCGCCAGGGCCATCGGCACCGCCTTGGGATAGCCCGCACCGGTGAAGCCGCTCATGCCCACATTGGCCCCCAGGGG
>JAFAMV010000078.1 GCA_019233055.1 Curvibacter sp. | reverse complement strand
CTGGGCCCAGGTGGTGCACGACTCCGGGGCCCAGATCGACTGAGCCCGCCCCCCCTTGTCTGTAACGAAAGAAGCCCCATGACCGCACCCGACATCATCAAAGACTTTCCCCGCGTCAGCGCCGAGCTGGTCGAGCAGGCCAGGCCCTATCAGCCGGCGATCTTCTCCGACATCGCCGGGCGCCGCGGTGCCATGCACGGCCGCATCCAGGCCCTGCGTCCGCGCATGAAGCTGGCCGGCCCGGCCTTCACCGTCGAGGTGCGCCCCGGCGACAACCTGATGATCCATGCCGCCCTGTCGCTGGCGAAACCTGGCGATGTGCTGGTGATCGACGGCAAGGGCGACCAGAGCTCGGCCCTGATGGGCACCATCATGATGACCGCGGCCCGCCAGCTTGGCCTGGCCGGCGTGGTCATGGATGGCGCGGTGCGCGACAGCCTCGAGATCGACGAGATGGATTTCCCGGTCTTCTCGGTCGGCACCAACCCGAACGGCCCGACCAAGAACAATGGCGGGCGCGTCGGCCACGCGATCTCCTGCGGCGGCGTCACCGTGCGCCCCGGCGACCTGGTGATCGGCGACGGCGACGGCGTGGTGGTGGTCGAACGCGAACAGGTCGCCGCCCTGCTGCCGCTGGCCGCGCACAAGGTGGCCTCGGAAGCCAAGCGCATCGCGCAGATCCGGCAGGGCAACACGGCGGCCTCATGGTTGCACAGCGCCCTGGTCGGCGCCGGTGTGCTGCGCGAAGGCGAGGTGCTTTGATGGGCCGCCCCACCATCCTGGTCACGGCCGCCGATCTGGCCGCCCCCGCGCTGGCGCTGCTGGCCGACTACGAGATCGTCTTTGCCGGCAAGACCCCGCAGATCGCCGACATCGCGACCCTGGCGCGCCAGCACAACCCGGTCGGCATCATCGTGCGCTACAGCGGCGTGAGCGCCGAGGTCATGGACGCGGCGCCGGCCCTGCGCGTGATCTCAAAGCACGGCAGCGGCACGGACACGATCGACAAGGCCGCCGCCGCCGCGCGCGGCATCCAGGTCTGTGCCGCCGTCGGCGCCAACGCGGCGGCGGTGGCCGAACAGGCCCTGGCCCTGATGCTGGCCTGCGCCAAGTCGGTGGTGCGGCTCAACGAGCGCATGCACCAGGGCCACTGGGACAAGGCCACGCACAAGAGCCTGGAGCTGTCCGGACGCACCGTCGGCCTGGTCGGCCTGGGCGCCATCGGCCGGCGCTTCGCACGCATGTGCCAGGCCATGGACATGCGGGTGATCGGCTTCGACCCCTATGCCGGTGACCTGCCCGACGGGCTGGAGGCGGTGCCGCTGGAGCGCCTCTGGGCCGAGTCGGATGTGATCTCGCTGCACTGCCCGCTGACCCCCGAGAACCGGGGCCTGCTCAATGCCGACACCCTGGCGCGCTGCCGCCCCGGCGTGATCCTGGTGAACACCGCCCGTGGCGGTCTGGTCGACGAGCCCGCCCTGCTGCAGGCGGTGCGCAGCGGCCGGGTGGCGGCCGCCGGCCTGGACAGCTTCGCCCAGGAGCCGCTGAGCGCGCCGCACATCTTCCTCGGCGAGCCCGGCTTCCTGCTCAGCCCCCACATCGGCGGCGTGACCGGCGACGCCTACCTGAACATGGGCCTGGCCGCCGCACGCAACGTGCTGGCCGTGGTGCAGGCCTCATGAGCACGCCGCGTTGGCGCCACGCCCCGCCGGGCAGCCACTGGGGCGAATTCGGCCCCGACGACCAGCGCGGGCGCATGAACCTGGTGGACGCCCGCAAGGTGCTGCAGGGCGTGGCCGAGGTGCGCGAAGGCCGCAGCTTCTGCCTGTCGCTGCCGCTGGACGTGCCCGGCGGCCAGGCCATGAACCCGCGCCGCATGCCGCCGCAGCGCTTCAGCGTGCTGCGCGACGGCGCCAGCGCCGGCCAGCAGGGCTTTTGCTGGTCCTACCAGGGCGAAGACCCAGACCTCACCGACGTGGTCAACGACGACGTGCTGCTGATGAGCCTGCAGTACAGCACCCAATGGGACAGCCTGGCCCATGTGGGCAGCCATTTCGATGCCGACGGCGACGGCGTGGCCGAGGCGGTGTTCTACAACGGCTTCCGGGCCGGCGAAGACCTGCGCCCGGGCGTCGAAGATCCCGGCGCGGCCGCGCCCTGGGCGCGCTACCCGGGTCCGCAGGCCGATGCCCTGGGCATCGAGCGGCTGGCCGAGCACGGGGTGCAGGGGCGCGCGGTGCTGGTCGACCTGGCCCACCACCTGGGGCGGCGCCGGGTCGCGGTCGGCTACGAGCAGTGGATGCGCCTCCTCGACGCCGACGGCATCGAGATCGAACGCGGCGACATGGTCTGCCTGCACACCGGCTTCGCCGACACCCTGCTGCAGATGAACCGCCAGCCCGACCTGCAGCAGTTGCACGCCACCGGCAGCGGCCTCGACGGCCATGACGCACGCCTGCTCAACTGGATCACCGACAGCCAGCTGGCCTGCCTGATCGCCGACAACCCGGCGGTCGAGCTGGTCCAGCCCAAGCTGCTGCAGCCGGCCGGCCGGCGCCAGGCGCGGCTGCCGCTGCACGAGCACTGCCTGTTCAAGAACGGCATCCACCTTGGCGAGCTCTGGTACCTCAGCGAACTGGCGGCCTGGCTGCGCGGCGCCGCCCGCCACCGCTTCCTGCTGACCGCGCCGCCGCTGCGCCTGCCCGGCGCGGTGGGTTCGCCGGCCACCCCCATCGCCACGGTGTGAAGCGCCCGCACGCCCCCGACCGCCCCCAGATCCCGCTGTGGCCAGCCCCCTGAATCGGAGACCCCCATGACCCAAAGTCTGTCCCGCCGTACCCTTCTCGGCCTGCTCGGCGCCCCCTGGCCTGGCGCCTGGGCGGCCGAGGGCGACTGGCCATCCCGCCCACCGCGCCTGGTGGTGCCGTATTCGGCCGGCGGCGCCGCCGACCAGACGGCCCGCCTGCTCGCCCGGGCCCTGGGCAACCGGCTGAAGACCTCGGTGGTGGTGGACAACCGCCCCGGCGGCGGCGGGGTCATCGGCGAATCCTATGTGGCCCAGGCGGCGGCCGACGGCCAGACCCTGCTGCTGGACGCGACCGGCTTCGTCATCAACCCGCTGATCCAGCCCAAGCTCGCCTTCGACCCGGCCCGCGACCTGCAGCCGGTCTCGCTGCTGACCCGCACGCCGCTGCTGCTGGTGGTGCCGGCCGATGCGGCGTGGACCTCGGTCGACGCGCTGCTGAAAGAGGCGCGCCAGGCCCGCACGCCGCTGTCCTTCGCCTCGGCCGGCAACGGCAGCGCCCAACAGTTGTGCGCCGAACTGTTCGCGCTGAAGGCCGGCCTGCAGCTCACGCATGTGCCCTACCGGGGCGGCGCCCCGGCGCTGAACGACCTGATGGCCGGCCAGGTGTCGATGATGTTCTCGGCCATGCCAGCCTGCCTGCCCTTTGTGCAGGCCGGCCGGCTGCGCGCCCTGGCGGTCACCGCAGCCCAGCGCTCGCCACGCCTGCCCCAGGTGCCCAGCCTGGCCGAATCCGGCTTTGCCGGCTTCTCGGCCCAGGAGTGGAACGGCCTGTGGCTGCGTGCCGGCACCCCGCCCCGGCTCGGTGAGCAGATCGAGGCGGCGGTGCGCGCCGCCATGCAGGGCCCGGCCCTGCGCGAGCAGCTGCTCAGGCAGGGCGTGCAGCCGGTGGGCGGCACACGCGACGAGTTCCGGCAATTCCTGGCCGCCGAGACCGCGCAATGGTCTCAGGTGATCCGCCAGGCCGGAATCACTTAGAGCCTGTTCAATGTCTCCCACGGGTCGCGCGAGACATTGAATAGGCTCTTGCAACTGACACGGAGACAAGGAATACCCATGAACCATCAACCACTCGGGCGGCGCTGCGCGCTGGCCACCCTGGCGGGCCTGGCGGCCCTCGCATCGGCAGGGCTGTGGACGCCGGCCCAGGCAGACGAGGCGCCCCCGGCCTGGCCCCGGCATGCGGTGCGCATCATCGTGCCCTACGGCCCGGGCGGCGCGGTCGATGTGAGCACCCGCAAGCTGGCGCAGCGCCTGAGCGAGCAGACCGGCCAGTCCTTCATCGTCGAGAACAAAGCCGGCGGCACCGGCACCATCGGGGCCAATCTGGTGGCCAAGTCGGGCACCGACGGCTACACCCTGATGGCCAACGACACCACCTTCTCGCTGCTGCCGCACATCTTCGCGCGCCTGCCCTTCGACCCGCAGAAGGACCTGCTGCCGGTGAGCGCCTTCCTGTTCGCGCCGATGGTGCTCGCGGTCAACAGCCACTCGCGCTTCCAGACCCTCCAGGAGCTGCTCGACGAGGCCCGCCAGCACCCGGGCAGCCTGAGCTATGGCACCGGCGGGGCCGGCACCACGCCGCATTTCGGCACCGAGGCCCTGGGCATCCAGGCCGGGGTGAAATTCATGCATGTGCCCTTCAAGGGCGCTGCCGAAGCCACCCAGGCGGTGCTGTCCAGCACGGTCGACTTCCAGCTCGCCTCCACCGTGGGGGTGATCTCCAATGTGCAGGGCAAGACGCTGCGCCTGCTGGCCATCAGCGGCGAGCGACGCCTGCCCCTGCTGCCGGGGGTGCCCACCTTCGAGGAAGCCGGCGTCCACTGGAGCGGTGTGGTCAATTGGACCGGCCTGTGGGCCCCCCGGGGCACCCCGGCGGCGGTGCTGCAGCGCCTGCAGAGCGAGATCGCCAAGGCCATGGCCACCGCCGATGTGCAGGCCTATGCGCAGCGCATGGGCGTGGAGCCCCGCAGCGTCGACGCCGCCGGCTTCGCCAGCCTGCTGGCGGCCAGCAGCAGCACCTGGGCCAAGGTGGCGGCCAACACCGCCTTCAGCAAGCAGTGAGGCCCGGGAGGACGCATGGGACATCCTTCTCCATCTTCCCTCGCGCGTGCAGCGCTGCTGCTGGGCTGGATCTGCTGCGGCCTGGGCGCCTGGGCACAAGAGGCCCGCTGGCCGCACCAGCCCCTGCACCTGGTGGTCGGCTTTGCGGCCGGCGGCCCCACCGACCTGCTGGCGCGCAGCCTGGGCAAGCGCCTGGCGCAGGACCTGGGCCAGCCGGTCATCGTCGACAACAAGGCCGGCGCCAACACCATCATCGCGGCCGACTTCGTGGCCCATGCGCAGGACCGGCACACCCTGCTGATGGGAGCGACCAACCACAGCATGATCGCGGCGCTGTACAGCCACCAGATCCATTTCGACCCGGTGGCGTCCTTCGAGCCGGTGTGCCGCATCGCCGCCACGCCGACGGTGCTGGTGGTGGGGCCTGATTCGGGTCTGAAGTCACTGCAGGCCTTTCTGGACCAGGCCCGGTCCCGGCCCGGGGAGCTGAGCTATGCCTCGCCCGGTCTCGGCAGCTCGGTGCACTTCGCGGCCGAGCAGTTCTCCCACCTGGCCGGCGTCCGCCTCAACCATGTGCCCTACAAGGGCGCCGCACCCGCGCTGGCCGATGTGATGTCGGGACAGGTCGATGCCTCGTTCGCCTCGCTGGGCTCGGTGCAGGGATTGATCCAGTCAGGCAAGCTCCGCGCCCTGGCCATCGCCACCCCGACGCGGCGGCCCGAGCTGCCGGCCCTGCCCACGTTCGAGGAATCGGGCGTCCACGGCTACAGCGCCGACGCCTGGTACGGCCTGCTCGCGCCCAGGGGGCTGCCGCCAGCCGCCATCGCCACACTGCAGGCGGCCGTGCGGCGCTACGCCCAATCGCCGGAAGCCCTGGCCGGCTTCCAGAGCCAGGGCCTGGCGCCCGCCCTGCTGTGCGGCCCGCCCTTTGCCCAGGCGCTGGCCGCCGAATCGCGCAACTGGAGCCAACTGGCCCAGCAACTCCATCTGCAGAACCCATGAGGTCCGCCGTGCCGTTCTTCTCCCACCTTCCTCCCATGGACGCCCCGATCGGGCGACGCCGGCTGCTGCTGCTCGGCAGCAGCCTCGGCCTGGGCGCCTGTGCCTCGGCCCCGATGCCATCGCCCCACCCCGAAGCGCTGCAGGTGGCGCACTCGGCCGGTCAGGAGGTGCCCGGTTTCGATCTGCCCGCCGGGGCCTGCGACTGCCACCACCACCTCTACGACCGCCGCTACCCCGCCCACCCTTCGGCCACCCTGCTGCCCGCCGATGCCAGCCTGGCCGACTACCAACGCCTGCAGCGCCGCCTGGGCCTGCAGCGCCAGGTGATCGTGCAGCCCTCGACCTATGGCACCGACAACCGCCTGCTGCTCGACAGCCTGCACCAGGCCGGCCCCTCGGCACGCGGTGTGGCGGTGCTGGACCTCGACACCCCCGACGCCGAGCTGCAGCGCCTGCACGCCGCCGGCGTGCGCGGGGTGCGCTTCAACCTGAGTTTTCTGGTCGGTGTGCGGGCGGAGATCATGGCGCCCCTGGCCCGGCGCCTGGCCCCGCTGGGCTGGCACCTGCAGGTCAACGGCTCGGCCGATCTGCTGCTGCAGCACCAGGCGGTGCTCGGCCAGCTGGCCTGCCCGATGGTGGTGGACCACATGGGCCAGTTGCCCCAGCCGGCCGGCATCCGTCACCCGGCCTTCGCGCTGTACCGGCGCTGGCTCGACTCGGGCCGGGTCTGGTTCAAGTTGTCCGGCCCCTACATCACCAGCCGCCGCGCCGACTTCAGCGACCTCGACGAACTGGCCGCCGCCCTGCTGGCCCAGGCGCCCGAGCGCCTGGTCTGGGGCAGCGACTGGCCGCACCCGACCCTGAAGGCCGACGAAAAGGCCGACGACGCCCACTTGCTGGACCTGCTGGCCCGCTGGGCCCCGGCGGCGGCGCTGCGCCGGCGCATCCTGGTCGACAATCCGGCTCGGCTCTACGACTTCCCCTCCGCCTGAGAAGGATCGCCATGTTCCTGCTGAACCCGCCCCAGGTGCGCCCCCTGACACCCTGGAGCCGCCTGCCCGACCGCTTCCGCCAGACCCGTCGCAGCCCCTGGGGCGACGCCAACCAGCAGGGGCGGGCCACCGACTCCTTCCTCGAAGGACCGGTGTTCGACGCCCAGGGCCATCTGTACGTGACCGACATCCCCTTCGGGCGCATCTTCCGCATCGACCCCGAGGGCGAATGGACCCAGGTGGCGCAATGGGACGGCGAGCCCAACGGGCTGAAATTCCTGTCGCCCGACGAGTTGCTGGTCGCCGACTACAAGAACGGCCTGATGGCCGTGCATGTCCGCAGCGGCCAGGTGCGCAGCTTCCTGGGCCGGCGCAACAGCGAGCGCTTCAAGGGCGTCAACGACCTGGTCTTCGACCGCCAGGGCAACCTGTACTTCACCGACCAGGGCCAGACCGGCCTGCACGATCCCACGGGCCGGGTCTACCGACTTTCGCCACAGGGCCGGCTGGACCTGCTGCTGGCCAATGTGCCCAGCCCCAACGGCATCGTGCTGTCGCCCGACGAGCGCTTCCTGTACGTGGCGGTCACCCGGGGCAACTGCGTCTGGCGCATGCCGCTGCAGGACGACGGCAGCGTCTCCAAGGTCGGGCAGTTCTTCACCTCCTACGGCCCCAGCGGACCGGACGGTCTGGCCATGGACCAGACCGGTCGCCTGCTGGTGGCCAATCCGGGCCTGGCCTATGTCTGGGTGCTGAACGCGCGGGCCGAGCCGGTCGAGGTGCTGCAGGGCCCTGCCGGCCATTCGCTGACCAACCTGGCCTTCGGCGGGCCGGGGCGCCGCCTGCTGCATGTGACCGACTCGACCAGCGCCACCCTCCTGCGCGCGGAGATGGACGTGGCCGGCGCGGACATCCATCAGCCGGCATCGCCGGGCGGCGCAGACTGATCTCTTCGCAGGACGGCGACGGCGCTGCCATCGGCGGCGCCCCATTCCACAGACCACCTTTCGATCTGCGAGAACCCATTCCTGTCCGGCCTGCGGCCCGGCAGCCCGGGTTCTGTGCCTCGGCGTGCTTAACCTGATCCACCGATCCGGCCGGCCCACCGCCCCGGGCCTCGGCACCCGATCCACCGAGAGGCGCACCATGACACGACGCAGACATCTTCTGGCCCCGTTCGCCGCCTGGGCTACCACCACCGCCACCGCGACAACGGCCTGCGCCGCAGAGCAGCCCTCGCCGGCAGCAGGCCCGGGGCCTGGGTCGACGACGCGCGCGCAAGGCACCCGCCTGCTGCTGCTCGGCACCATGGCGGGCCCGGTGCTCGACGCTTCGAGGGCCATGTGCAGCCAATTGGTGCAGGTGAAGGGAAAGTCCTATCTGGTGGACTGCGGCTACGCGGCCATCCAGCGCATGACCGAGATGGGCGTCGCGCTGCGCGACCTGCATCAGGTGCTGATCACCCATCACCACTCGGACCACACGGCCGACTACCCCGCCCTGGTCAACCTGTCCTGGATCATGGGACGCCCCGAGCCCTTGCGGGTCTTCGGCCCCCCGCCCCTGCTGAAGATGCACGCGGCAGCCCTGCAGGTCTTCGAGGAGGATGCGGCCATCCGCATCCGCGCCACCGGCCGCCAGGCCATGGCCTCGGCCTTCGACGTCCAGGAGATCGCGCGCACCGGGGTGATCCACGAAGACGCCGGCGTCAGGATCACCGCCATGAAGGTGGCGCACCCGCCCTTTGAGACGGCACTGGGCTACCGCTTCGACACCGCCGACCGGTCCATCGCCCTGTCCGGCGACACCGCGCCCTGCGAGCAGATGGTGGAACTGGCACGAGGCTGCGACGTGCTGGTCCACGAAGCCATGCTGGTGGACCGCATCGACCGCATGCTGGCAAGGCGCCCCTATGTGCCGCCGCAGCTGCGCGAATTTCTGCTGCAAGGCCACAGCACGGCCGCCGATGCAGGTCGGGTGGCCGCCAGGGCCGGTGTCCGGACCCTGGTCCTGTCGCACCTGCTGCCCGGCAACGAAGGCATTCCCGATGCGGAATGGATAGGCGAGGCACGAAGGCATTTCAAGGGCCGGATCCTGGTGGGCCGCGACAGGATGGTGGTCTGACGCCGCCATCGGGCCCGGACTTCAGGCAGGGCCCGGACGTCTCTTCACGGCCGTCATCCGCCGGCCGCAGGCGCCACCACCGCCCCTTCGATGCCGTGACGGCGCAGGCTGTCGGCCACGAAGCCCGAGGCCTTCATGTCCTCGATGAAGCGGCCCAGCCAGGCCTGGGCCGCCGGGCGCCCCTTGGGCACCGCCATGGCCTGCTCGATGAGCATGAAGCGCCCCGGCAGCAGACGCAGCGGCGGCGCGCCCGGGCCGGCGAGGCGGTGCTGGTCGGCCTCGAGCTGCTGGCGCACGCCGGCCGCCACCTCCAGCCCCTCGGCCAGGAACAGATCGGTCACCGCCGGCGAGGTGGGTGCGCGCACCAGCCGGGCCTGGTGCAGCGCGCGGCTGAGGTAGAGGTCGTAGGCGCTGCCGCGCCCCACCACCACCCGGATGGCGGGCCGGTCGACCTCGTCATTGGATTGCAGCGGCGAATCGGCGCGCACCAGGTAGGCCCCCTCGATGACCACATAGGGCGCGGTGTAGCCGAGGTCGGCGCCACGCACCGGGTCGATGGCGACGAAACCCAGGTCGGCCTGCCGTGCGCGCAAGGCCTCGACCGTCCGCCCGGCCGCCTCGAACTCGACCCAGTCGATGGGCAGGCCGAGGCGGCGGCCGACCTCGCGGGCCAGGTCCACCGACACGCCCAACGGCTCACCGGGCCGGGCGCCGCGTGCCGCCAGGATCGGGTTGCCGAGGTTGATCGCCACGCGCAGGCGCCCGCCGGGGGCCAGTTCGGCCCGTGCCGCCCGGGTGTCTGCATCGTCCGGTGCGGGGGCGGCCGCGCAGGCCGTCAGGGGCAGCGCCGCGCAGGCCAGGGCCTGCCGCAGCAGGTGGCGGCGGTCGGTCCCGGGCCGGGCGGCAGAGCCGGCCACTGAAGCGACTGGACCCATCTCAGATTTTTCCAAGGCCCTGCAGGGTCTGCAGCAGCACGACGCGGGCCTGGCCCAGGACCATGCCTTTCCACTCTTCGTTGTCGCAGTAGAAGGCGTCGCGCAGGCGGGCGCGGATCTCGCGCTGCTGGGCCTCGGGCGCCTCGGGGTGGCGGCGCAGCCAGGTGTCGGCGCGCAGCCGGTTCAGCACCTCGAGGTCGGGCAGGGTGCCGAACTCGAGCCCCATCGGCACGACCCGGGCCGTGGGGCATTCATCGTAGGCGGCCGAGACCACCGGACCCGAGACATCCGGCGAGGCCGACTCGCCCGCGAACGGCGCGAACACATCGGCGCCCCACCAGGCCCGGGCCAGGGCCAGATCCTCGGGCGTGTTGCGGCCGGGGTAGATCTTCTCGCCATGGCCGTAGGGGCCCAGTCCGGTGTGCACATCGATCCAGCCCAGGTGCGTGGCCGAGGCCGCATAGCGGCGCAGGATGCTGCGCACGGTGCGGTTGCTCCAGGAAGGCGCGGTGCCGCCATAGAACAGCCCGTCGGGCGAGTGGTACTGGCCACGGGTGACGGCGGCGCGGAAGGCCTCCAGTCCGTGCTGCCGGATGTAGGCCTGGGTGGCGGCCTCGACCTCGGGGGTCGGCGGCCACTGCGCGGGCAGCACCAGCGGCTCGACCCCGGCATAGTCGGGGTTCACCGGCAGCGGCGCATCGAAGTCGATGTGGTTGCGGTTGAGATCGATGTTGTCTTCGTTGGTGCGGTGCAGGTGCGAGAAGCCGTGCGGGTTGACCGCATGCACCAGCAGCAACGCCACCCCGGCCCGCTGCAGGCGCGACAGCAGGTCGGCGTCGTTCAGGGTGGCGATCTGCACGCCCGAGCCGCAGAAGCCTTCAGGGCCGTGGGTGCCCGAGCTCACCAGCAGCACCTTGCGGGCATCGGTGGCGCCGATCAGTGCCACATCGGTGGCCAGCTCCTCGCCGAGCGCGCCGCGATGCGCCTCGAGCACGAAGGAATCGACCCAGGCGCCGCGCTGCGCCGCAGCCTCGAGGAATTTGGCGCGGGCCTCGACATAGGTGCCGGAGAAGTGGCGGGTGGCCGCCGAGCGGTGATCGGACATGGGATGGATCTCCTGTGCATGAAGAAGGGTTGGGAGCGGGTCAGCCACGGGCATGGGCCTCTGGCGCATCGATGTCGCGCCCCGTCTGGTCGCGCATCCAGAGCAGGCCGAACAGCGAGACCACGGTCATCGCCACCAGGTACCAGGCCGGCGCGAGCTTGCTGCCCGTGGCATTGAGCAGCCAGGTGCTGACGAAGGGGGCGAAGCCGCCGAACAGCGCCACGCCGACGCTGTACACCAGCGACATGCCGGTGGCGCGCACGGCCCTGGGAAACATCTCGGGCAGCATGGTGATGCCGGGCACGGTCTGCACCACCAGCCCCACGCTCAGCACGCCGAGCACGGCGAACAGCACCCCGGTGCCGGGATCGGCGTTGAGCCACAGAAAGCCCGGGTAGATGAGGACGGCCATCGCGATGCGGCTCCAGAAGATGAGCGGCTTGCGGCCGACCCTGTCCGACAGCTTACCGACAAAGGGGGCGAACGCGAAGGAGATCAGCCCGGTGAGGGCCGCGCCGAACAGCGCCACCGAAGGCGACAGGCCCAGCTCGCGCACGGCATAGGTGGGCATGTAGAAGGTGACGACATAGGCGGCGGTGGTGCCGCCCACCAGCGACAGGATGGCCGCCAGCACCGCCCCGCCATGCCGGGTGCAGACCAGACGCAGACGGCTCTCGCGCACCGGGGTGGCCTGGGCGGACGGGGCCGGCAGCGACTCTTCGAGGTGACGGCGGATGTACATGCCCACCGGGGCGATCAGCATGCCCATCAGAAAGGGCAGGCGCCAGCCCCAGGCCTGCATCGATTCGGGCGACAGGCCGGAGGTCAGCAGACCCACCACGACCGCGCCGAGCAGGACCCCCAGGCCCTGGCTGGCGAACTGCCAGCTCGTCATGTAGCAGCGATCGGCCACGGTCGCGTGTTCGACCAGCAAGGTGGTGGAGGCCCCGACCTCGCCGCCGGCCGAGAAGCCCTGGATCAGGCGGGCCAGCACGATGAGCAGGGGCGCGGCCACGCCGATGGATGCGTAGGTGGGTGCGAACGCAATCATCGCGCAACCCAGGGCCATCAGGAAGATGGTCAGTGTCATGGCCTTCTTGCGGCCCGCCCGGTCGGCGTAGGCGCCGATCACGATGCCGCCCAGCGGGCGCATGATGAAGCCCACACCGAAGCTGGCCACCGTGAGCAGCAGTTGGCCGTAGGCGTTGAAGGTCGGGAAGAACAGCTTGCCGATCACCAGGGCCAGAAAGCCGTAGACGGTGAAGTCGAAGAATTCAAGGCCGTTGCCGATGGTGGTGGCGATGATGGTCTGTCGCCGGCGTGCGCAATCCGTTGCCGCCGAGGGCTTGCTGCGTTGGGGGTCCATGTGTCTCCAGTGCCGTGTGGGCTTTGTTTTTCAGATCGGTCCAGGGGCCGGGCCGCTGGCCGCCTCGGATGCTAGAGACTTGAGGCGCTCGCGAAAAGACAATAATTCTTCGTGAACGATAACTTCTGGTTTTCATGAAACCCCATCAATTGCAGGCCTTCGTCGCCGTGGTCGAGCAGCAGAGCATCCGCGCCGCCGCCCGGATGCTGGACCTGTCGCAGCCGGCCGTCACCAAGACCGTCCGGGAACTGGAGCGCGAACTCGGGGCGCCGCTGGTGGAGCGCAGCGTCAAGGGCGTGCAGCTCACCGAGTTCGGCCGCGCCTTCGCCCCCCGGGCGCGGCTGCTGCTGGCCGACATGCAGCGGGCCCGCGACGAGATCGCCCAGATCCGCGACGGCCTCACCGGTCGGGTTGCGCTGGCGGTCAGCACCTCGTTCGCGCTGACGCTGCTGCCCGACGCCTTCCAGGATTTCCACACGCGGCTGCCGGCGGTCGACGTGCAGTTCAGCGAGACCGTGCTGCCCTGGATGCTGGCGCGGCTGCGCGAAGGCGCCCTCGACTTCGCGGTGACCCATGTGGTGCCCCAGCGGCTCGATCCTGAGTTCGAGGCCATGGCGCTGTTTCCGGTGAAGCTGGTGGTCGGCGTGCGCCAGCGCCACCCGCTGCGGGCCAGCCGCTCGCTGCGGGACCTGTCCCGGGCCGAATGGATCCTGCCGGGGGACGACCAGTTCGGCGGCCGCGACGCCATCTCGGCACTGCTGCCCCCGGGCCTGCCCCCGCCGGCCCGCGTGATCCAGGGCCAGTCGGCCATGGTGGCCCTGGCCCTGGTCGGCAAGATGGACCTGGTCGGCCTGTTCGTGGAGCCGCTGGCCGAGCTGGGCTTCAAGCGCCATGGCATCCGGCGCATCGAGATCGAGGAGGAGCTGCCGACCCTCAGCGTCAGCGTCATCACCCGCCGCGGGCAGCGCCTGACCCCTGCGGCCCGCCATTTCGTCGAATGCATCCAGCGCGCCTCGGCACGGGCCGCCTGAGGCCCGGGGCCTCTTCACGGGGTCTCAGACCGGGTCGATCGGCACCGCCTGCCCCGTCTTCACCCGGTTCATCGCCACCAGAGTGTTGAATGACTTGACGTTGCCCGACTCGAAGAACAGCTCGCGCGTGAGTTCGACGTACTGGTCCATCGAGCGCAGCAGGAAGATCAGCACGAAGTCCCAGGCGCCCGCCACGTAGTAGCACTGCTGGACCTGCGGGCAGGCGGCGAAACGGCGCTGCATGGCGTCGAGCAGGTCGGCGCGCTCGTTCTCGGCCTTCACCTCGGTGATCACGGTGAGGTCGTAGCCCAGGGCCTTGGGGTTGAGGCAGGCCGAGAAGCGTTCGATCACCCCGGCGCCCTGCAGCAGCTTGAGCCGGCGGTTCACCGCCGCGGTGGACAGGTGGGCGCGCTGGCCCAGCTCGCTCTGCGGCACGCGGCCATCGTCCTGCAGGGCGGCCAGCAGCACGCGGTCGTAGGGGTCGGGTTTCAGGGTCATCGGTGAAAGTGCGGTCAGGGCCTGGAAAAACTGAAAAATGTTCAACCACGGCATTGATTTTTCGAAAAATCAATCCATGAAGACAAATAGTATTCAACACCACCGCCATTGACCGGAGAGAACCCTTGGCCCTTGTCGACTTAGCCCTGGATGCCCCGCAGCTGCTGCAGCAGATCCACGCCCTCGGGGCCATCGGGCAGGACCCCGCACTGGGCGGGCGCACCCGCATCGCCCTCAGCGACGACGAGAAGGCCGGCCGCGACCAGTTGCTGCGCTGGATGCACGAGCTGGCGCTGGAGGTGCGGATCGACCAGGTGGGCAACATCTTCGGCATCCTGCAGGCCGATGAGGCTGCGGCAGGGGATGCGGCGACAGAGTCGGGCCGCCCGCTGATGATGGGCTCGCACATCGACACGGTGCGCCAGGCCGGCGCCCTGGACGGCTGCTACGGCGTGCTGGCGGGCCTGGCCGTGCTGCGGGCCTTCCGCCAGGCCGGCCGGCGGCCACGGCGGGCCCTGGTGGTGGCCGCCTTCACCAACGAGGAGGGGGTGCGCTACCAACCCGACATGATGGGCTCGCTGGTCCATGCGGGCGGCCTGTCGGTGCAGGCCGCGCTCGACACCGTGGGCACCGATGGCAGCCGCCTGGGCGACGAGCTGGCGCGCATCGGCTATGCCGGCGACATGGTGCCCGGCAGCCTGGTGCCGCAGGCCTATCTGGAGCTGCACATCGAACAGGGCCCGGTGCTGGAGGCCGAGGGCCTGCAGATCGGAGTCGTCGAGAACCTGCAGGGCATCTCGTGGCAGCGCGTCGACATCCAGGGCACGGCCAACCACGCCGGCACCACGCCCATGCGGCTGCGCCATGACGCGGGCTATGCGGCGGCGGCCTGCATCGCCTTCCTGCGCGAGCAGGTGGCGGCCACCCCGCCCGGGACCACCCTGGCCACCACCGGCTCCCTGCGCCTGGCGCCCGACCTGATCAACGTGATCCCGCGCCAGGCCAGCTTCACCGTCGACCTGCGCGACCCCGACGAACAGCGCCTGCGCGCGGCCGAACAGCGCCTGACCGGGTTCATGGCCGACCTGGCCCGGCGCGAGGGCGTGCGCATCGAGACCGAGAGCCTGGTGCGCTTCGAGCCCGTGGTGTTCGACCCGGTGCTGACGGGGCGCATCGAGGCGGCGGCGCGGCGCCTGGGCCTGTCGCACCGGCGCATGACCTCGGGGGCCGGCCACGATGCGCAGATGATGGCGCGCATCTGCCCTGCGGCCATGATCTTCGTGCCCAGCCGGGGCGGCATCAGCCACAACCCGCGCGAACACACCGACGAGGCGCAGCTGCTGCAGGGCGCCCAGGTCCTGCTCGAGGTGGTGCAGGACTGCCTGGCCTCAGCCTGAGCGTTGGCGCCCCTGTCTTCCATCCTTCTTCCCTCCTTTCCCGTCGAGGCCCCACCATGCTGATCTCCAACCCGAACGCCGTGCGGACGGACTACCCGGCCGAACTCGCGGCCGTCCTGAACATCGACCGTGCCCATGTAAGCCGGCAATGGCTGTCGCGCTGGCCGGGTCTGCTGCCGCAGGCCACCCCGTTGCACAGCCTGCCCGACCTGGCCGGGCGGCTGGGCATCGCCCGGCTCGACCTCAAGGACGAATCGCTGCGCTCGCCCCTGGGCAGCTTCAAGGCCCTGGGCGCGCCGGTGGCGCTGCTGCGCCAGATCCTGCGCCGCCACCCCGGTGTCGAGCCCACCGGGGTGCTGGCCGGGCGCCATGCCGATCGCCTGCGGCACGACACGGTGATCAGCGCCACCGACGGCAACCATGGCCGGGGCCTGGCCGCCGCCGCGCGCGACGCCGGCTGCCCCTGCGTGATCGTGCTGCACGCCCAGGTCAGCGAGGAGCGCGAACAGGCCATCGCGGCCCTGGGGGCGCGGATCGTGCGGGTGCCGGGCAACTACGATGCCTCGGTGCAGGAGGCGGCCCGCCTGGCCGCCGAGCACGGCTGGCAGGTCATCTCCGACACCTCCTACCCGGGCTATGAAGAGGTGCCGCGCGACGTGATGCAGGGCTACAGCACCATCGCCGCCGAACTGGTCGAACAGACCGGCGCCCGGGCCGGCGAGGCCGGGGCCTACACCCATGTCTTCCTGCAGGGCGGGGTGGGCGGGATGGCCGCCGGTCTGGCCAGCTACCTCTGGGAGTTCCACGGCCCACAGCGCCCGTGCTTCATCGTCGTCGAACCGGCCCAGGCCGACTGCCTGCTGCAGAGCGCCCTGCAGGGCCGGCCGGCGCGCGCCACCGGCAGCGTCGACTCGGTGATGGCGGGCCTGGCCTGCGGCGAGACCTCGCCCCTGGCCTGGCGCTTTCTGCAACCCGGCGTCGACCACTTCATGACCGTGGAGGACACCCAGGCCGTGGCCGCCATGCGCGTGCTGGCGCAGGGCAGCGCCCGCGACCGGCCTCTGGTGGCCGGCGAATCGGGCGTGGCCGGCCTGGCCGGGCTGCAGGCGCTGCGCGCCGATGCGCGACACTCGGCCCAGGTCGGGCTGGACGCGCAGGCCCGCGTGCTGCTGATCAGCACCGAAGGCGCCACCGCGCCGGCCGCCTACGCGGCGCTGGTGGGCGAGAGCGCCGACAGCGTGCTGCAGCGTCAGCGCGCCTGGGCCCCCGCCTGAACCCACACCAGAATCCGCAGCAGAACCTTCACCTCACGACAGGAGCCTCACCATGTACGTGGACAGCGAACTCGGCAGCCGCATGGTGGACTGGCGGCGCCAGCTGCACCAGATCCCCGAGACCGGCTTCCAGGAACACCGCACGGCGGACTTCGTGGCGCGGGCCCTGGCCCTGATGGGCCTGGAGGTGCACCGCGGCCTGGGCGGCACCGGGCTGGTGGCCAGCCTCACGGTGGGCGACGGGGCCGGCATCATCGGCCTGCGCGCCGACATGGATGCCCTGGCCCTGGCCGAGGCCGCCGAAGACCGCCCCCACCTCTCGCGCCATGCCGGCTGCATGCACGGCTGCGGGCATGACGGGCACATGGCCATGCTGCTCGGCGCGGCAGAGATCCTCTGCCGCACGCGCGATTTCAACGGCACCGTGCGCTTCATCTTCCAGCCGGCCGAGGAGCATGGGCGCGGCGCCAAGGCCATGATGCAGGACGGCCTGTTCGAACGCTTCCCGGTCGACGAGATCTATGGCGCGCACAACATCCCGGGCCTGCCCGCCGGCCACATCGCCACCCGCGCCGGCGGCATCATGGCCAGCGAGGACAACTTCGTCATCCGCATCACCGGCCGCGGTGGCCATGCAGCGCGCCCGCAGATGGCGATCGACCCCCTGGTGGTCGCCGCCGAGATCATCCTGGCGCTGCAGACCATCGTGGCACGCTCGGTCGACCCGGCCGACTCGGCCGTGGTGTCCTGCACCGAGATCCACAGCGACGGCATCCGCAACGCCCTGCCGGGCCAGGTCGAGGTCCGGGGCGACACCCGCAGCCATTCGCCGGCGGTGCAGGCCCTGCTGGAGCGCCGCATGCGCGAGATCTGCGAAGGCATCGCGCTGGCCCACGGCGCCCGCTGCGAGCTGAGCTACACCCACGAATTCGTGCCGACGGTGAACTGGCCCGAATGCACCTCGGCGGCGCTGCGGGCGGCCGAGGCCGTGGCGGGGGCCGGGCAGGTCGACGGCCAGGTGGCCCCGATGATGATCTCGGAAGACTTCGGGGCCTTCCTGCAGCAGGTGCCCGGCGCCTTCGTGTTCATCGGCAACGGCGCCCCCGACACCCCCGGCGGCACCCCGCTGCACAACGCCCGCTACGACTTCAACGACGCCATCCTGCCCGTCGGCGCGCGCTACTTCGCGACGCTGGCCCGCCAGCGCCTGCGCTGAACGAAGGCTGGAGCGATAAGCCCTCGGTGCGCCGTTGCACCGGCACCGCATCAAATGAATGGATGCAGCCGCAACAGATTCATTTGATCATTTCAGAACACAGATAAGGGATTTCAGCAGGCCGCTGATGGGTCCAGAATTGCCCTGGATCAAGAACCCCGCCCGGCGCTGAAACCTAAACTGGCTGCACAGCCAGGCCGCTCCGCCGGGCTGCCCACCCCCTTGAAATGAACTTCTGAAGAACGCCATGGCCATCTCTGCCGACCTCCAGGTGAGTCCCATCCTTCTGCGTCCGAGCAATGTCGAGGAATTGCTGGCCGGACTGAACCACCACCACGAGGTGATGCGCCAGACCAAGCACCTCGGTGAAGCCCTGTTGCTCGAAGGCCTGGTCAAACCCGAGGTGCTCCAGAAGGCCCTGACCCACCAGGCCAGGCGACGCGCCAGCGGCGACCGGAATGCGGACACCATGCTGGGCCACATCCTGGTGCAGAACGGCATCCTCACCGAGAGCCAGCTGCAGTCCGCCATCGCCGCGTGGCTGGGCGAGCCGGTGATCGACCCGCAGCTCCTGACCCCCGACCCCAAGGCCGTGGCCCTGGTTCCGCGCCGGGTGGCCGAACGCGAATCGGTGCTGCCCTTGGCGCTGCAGGACGACGCCCTGGTGGTCCTGATGGCCAACCCCTGGGACCTGCAACTGATCGGCGAGCTGCGCTTCCTGACCCAGCGCAAGATCATCCCGGCGGTGGCCAAGGCCGGCATGCTGCTGCCCGCCATCGACCGCGCCTACCATGGCATCGAAGCCTCCCCCGGTCTGGCCGGCAGCGGCGCCATCCCCTGGGAAGGCGCACAGCCGATGCGCGTCGTGAAGGCCCCCGAGACGCCCGGCACCGCGCGCGCCCTGACCGACGAACTGGCCCTGACCCCCGAATCCGACGAGCCCAGCACCGAGGAACTGGTGGCCTCGGCCGACAACACCCTGGTGCGCATGCTCAACGCCCTGATCCGCGAGGCCCTGTCGCACCGGGCCTCGGACATCCACATCGAGACCCGGCCGCCGCCGCAGAACATCCGGATCCGCCTGCGGGTGGACGGCGCGCTCGAAGACTACCTGGAGGTCCCCTGCCGCTGGCGCCACGCCCTGGTCACCCGGCTGAAGATCATGGCCGGCCTGGACATCTCGGAGCACCGCAAGCCGCAGGACGGCAAGATCGATTTCTCGCGCTTTGGCAGCACCCACCTCGAGATGCGCCTGGTGACCGTGCCGACGGCGGAAGGCCTGGAAGACATCGTGCTGCGCCTGCTCGGCAACCGCCCGCCGCTGCCGCTGGACGACATCGGGCTGCACCCCGACAACCTGCACCTGCTGCGCCGCATCTGCAACAAGAGCTACGGCCTGATCCTGGTCTGCGGCCCCACCGGCAGCGGCAAGACCACCACCCTGCACTCGCTGATCCATGACATCAACACGCCGGACCGCAAGATCTGGACCGCCGAGGACCCGATCGAGATCACCCAGCAGGGCCTGCGCCAGGTGCAGATGAATTCGCGCATCGGCTGGACCTTCGCGGCCGCCATGCGCACCTTTCTGCGCGCCGACCCCGACGTCATCATGATCGGCGAGATGCGCGACGAGGAGACCGCCCGCATCGCGGTCGAGGCCTCGCTGACCGGCCACCTGGTGCTGTCGACCCTGCACACCAATTCGGCGCCGGAAAGCGTGAGCCGCCTGCTCGAGATGGGCATCGACCCCTTCAACTTCTCCGATTCGCTGCTGGGGGTGCTGGCCCAGCGCCTGGTCCGCCGCCTCTGCCCCCACTGCCGCATCGAGGGCGTGGCCAGCCTGGAACAGCTGAAGTCGCTGGCGCAATACAGCCTGGGCAGCGCAGAGACCTCACCCCAGGAGCAGGAGCGCCGCGTCAACGAAGTGCTGGCCGGCTGGTTCAGCCGCCATGGCGGCAGCGACGGGCACATCCACCTCTACAAGGCCCGCGAAGGCGGCTGCGAGCACTGCGAGAAGCACGGCTACCTGGGCCGCCTGGGCGTGCACGAGCTGATGCTCAACGACGACAAGATCAAGGGCCTGATCAACCGCCGCGCCAGCGGCTCCGAGATGAGGCTGGCCGCCCTGGCCGCCGGCATGCGCACCCTGCGCCAGGACGGCATCGAGAAGGTCCTGCAGGGCCTGACCGACATCGGCGAGGTCCTGCTGGCGACGAACATCTGATCCGCTAAGCCGGCGCGCTCAGCGGTTCCAGCTGAGGTGGGTGGCGTCCTTGCCGGTCACCGAGTACAGCGCGCCGGGCGCGTTGCGGGTCTGCTGGAACACCTCCAGCGACTCGCCGCGCATGGCGGCATAGATGTGCAGGTTCGACACCCCGAGCACCGCGCCGAGCTTCTCCAGCATGAAGAAGATCACACCGTAGTGGATCAGGCCCCGCCAGTCCCGCTGGCGGACCAGTTGCCGCTCCTGCTCGCTGAGATCGGCCGCCGCGAAGGCGGCCTCCTCGTCCGAGCGGAAGGCCTGCCGGTTCGCCGGCACGATGAGGCTGTGCAGGAAGCGGTTGAGCCGGTAGGCCTTGACGCTGCGCTCCAGGTCGAAGGGGTAGGTGCCCTGGAGCTGGGCCGCGCCCTCCAGTTGCGTGCGCACATGCTCGCGGTGGCGTTCGATCTGCCCGCCCACGGCGGGCGTGGCCAGGTTTTCATAGATGGCGGTGGCGATGCCGGTCATCGAAGGCAGGTAGTAGCTGCGGTGCAGCCGGCGCACCTGGGCCGACAGGGCGCCGCGCATGATCAGCCACATGATCACCTCGGCCCCCTCCAGCCCGCCCAGGCTGGCGAATTCGGCCTGGGTCATGTCGGCCAGCCGCTCCGGGTCCTGCTCGATCAGGTCCAGGAACTGCCCGTCCCAGGCCGGGTTGTTGAAGCCCGCGCGTTCGCCATGCACCTGGTGCGACAGGCCGCCGGTGGCCACCAGGGCCACCTTCAGGTCTTCGGGGTAGCTTTCGATGGCGCGCCGCAGGGCCTGGCCCAGGCGGTAGCAACGCCGCGCCGACGGCACCGGGAACTGCAGCACGCCCACCTGCAGCGGCACGATCTGCACCGGCCAGTCGGGCTGGTGCGGGCACAGCATCGACAGCGGCGAGAAGCAGCCGTGGTCCAGGGCCTTGTCCTGGAAGAAGGACATGTCGAACTCATCGGCCACCAGCGACTGGCCCACATGGCGGGCCAGCGCCGCATGCCCCGACACCGCCGGCAGATGGCGCGGGCCGCCGCCCTCGTCGGCCACCTCGTAACGCTCCCCCACGCCCAGCGCGAAGGCCGAGTAGTGGTCGAAGAAGAAGGAGGTGACGTGGTCGTTGTAGATGAAGAACAGCACGTCGGGCTGGTGCTCGGCGATCCACCGCTGCACCGGCTGGAAGGCCTCGAAGATCGGGGCCCAGACCGGGTCGTGCTGCTTGTCGCGGTCGAAGGCGAAGCCGATGGTCGGGGTGTGGGATGTGGCGATGGCGCCAATGATTCGTGCCATGGGTTGTCTCTTGCGGAGTTGGAACAGCGGGGACCGGCAGGGCTTCCTGCCGCCTTGAAGCGGCGAATTCTGGGCAAAGCCGCTGCGGCCCAGAAGATGCCGGCTCACGGCGCGTGATAACCATTGAATATCAGGACAATGGCGCCATCCCCGACCCCAGCTCCGTGGAGCCCCAAGCCATGAAACTCAGCACCCTGAACGCCCTGGTGGCCGCCGTCGAGGAAGGCAGCCTGCGCGGCGCGGCACGCCGAGTGGCGGTCTCCCAGCCCGCCATCACCAAGATGATCCGCGAGCTGGAGCTGGAACTGGCGGCGCCCCTGCTGCTGCGCACCTCGCGCGGCGTGGCCCCGACGGCCCAGGGCAAGGTGCTGTACGAGCGGGCCGTCAAGGCCGGGCGCGAGCTGAGCGCCGCCGTCGACGAGATCAGCCAGCTCGGCGGGCGCATGGTCGGCCAGCTGCACATCGGCGCGGTGCCGCTGGCGGTGATGCTGCTGATCCCCGAGACCCTGCGCACCTTCGGCCAGGCCTTCCCCGAGGTCCGGCTGCGCCTCAGCGAAGAGCTGTACGTGGCGCAGCTGCAAAAGCTCAGGGCCGGCGAGGTCGACGTCACGGTCGGCGGGATCCCGGACAAGCTCGCCACCGGCGAGTTCTTCGTCGAGCCGCTGATGCGCACCCGCATGGTGCCCACGGTGCGCCGGGGCAGCCCCTGGCTCAAGGCGCGCCGCCTGGCCGACCTGCAGGAAGCCCGCTGGGTCTACACCGGCTCCAACAGCGACTCCGGCTACGCCAAGCTGTTCTTCGAGCACCACGGGCTGGTGCCGCCCCGCGTGGGTGCGGTGGTGAATTCGACCCTGGCCCTGCTGTCGCTGGTGACCTCCGGCGACTATGTGGCCCTGATGCCGCAGCAGATCGCGGTGCAGCCGCTGGCCGCGCAGTTCATCTCGGTGATCGACATCGAGGAACAGGGCTATCCGCTGGAACTCGGGGCCATCCTGCGCAGCGATGCGGTGGTGTCGCCGGTGCTGCGCCAGCTGATCACCCACCTGCACCGCGCCGCCCACCAGATCGAGCGCGGCGAGGTCTACTGGCAGACCTGAGCCAGCCTGACGGCCGCCGCGCCGGCCGTGGTCATCGGGTTATCACCGAGATACCAGGATCTGATCGCGGCGCGCGTTTTGACATCTTCCCGCCCCCTTCCTCGATTTCTAGACTGCCAACCTTCTGTTTGCGCCAGATCAATCCGGCGCCGCTCAAGGGCTGATCCAGCGCAAGCCGGCTCGGCCGGGAATCAACGAGGAGACAAGTTTGGAAACGAAATCCGTGCTGGACATCCGGTCCTTCATCAATGGCCGCCCCATGTCCGGCTACCAGTGGCTGGTGCTGGTCCTGTGTTTTGGGGTCGTCGCGACCGACGGGATGGACGTGGCCATCATGGGCTTTGTGGCGCCCCCCATCCTGCAGGACTGGCACATCTCCAAGGCCGCCTTCGGCGTGGTGATGAGCGCGGCCCCGATCGGCCTGGTGTTCGGGGCCCTGTTCGCCGGCCCGGCCTCGGACCGGGTCGGGCGCAAGATCGTGCTGACCCTGTCGGTGCTGCTCTTCGGCATCTTCACCCTGGCCGCCTCCCTGGCGGCCGACACCACGCAGCTGACCCTGCTGCGCTTCCTGACCGGCATCGGCCTGGGCGCGGCCATGCCCAACACCACCACGCTGCTGTCCGAGTACGTGCCCGAGGCCCGGCGCAGCCTGATGGTGACGCTGATGTTCACCGGCTTCAACCTGGGCTCGGCCCTGGTCGGCTTCATCGCGGCCTGGCTGATCCCGACGCAGGGCTGGCGCGCCGTGCTGGCCGCCGGCGGCGTGCTGCCGCTGCTGCTGGTGCCGCTGCTGTGGTGGTTGCTGCCCGAGTCCAGCCGCTTCCTGGCGGTGCGCGGGGCGGCGCCCGAACGCATCGCGGCCACGCTGGGCCGGGTCACTGGCTCGCACTTCCCTGAAGGCACCCGCTTTGCCTCGCCCGAGCCGGCGGTGGCGGCCCGCACCCCGGTGCGCCTGCTGTTCTCGCAGGGCTTCGGCCTCATGACCGTCTCGCTGTGGCTGACCTACTTCATGGGCCTGATGGTCATCTACCTGCTGACCGGATGGCTGCCGACCCTGTTCAAGGAGTCGGGCCTGTCCATCGCGCAGGCCGCCACCTTCACCGCCATGTTCCAGATCGGCGGCACGGTGGGCGGCGTCTTCGTCGGCTGGCTGATGGACCGGCGGGCCCCGACCCAGGTCATCAGCCTGGCCTACGCCGGCGGCGCCGCAGCGGTGCTGCTGCTGGCCGCCAGCGGCGGCGTGTCGGTCATGCTGGCCCTGCTGGTCGCCCTGGTGGGCTTCTGCATGAGCGGCGGCCAGACCGGGCTCAACGCCTATGCCCCCACCTGCTACCCCACCTTCGGCCGTGCCACCGGCGTGAGCTGGATGCTGGGCATGGGCCGCTTCGGCAGCATCCTGGGCTCGCTGGTCGGCGGCATCCTGCTCGGCCTGGGCTGGAGCTTTGCCACCATCCTGTCGCTGCTGGCGGTGCCGGCCGCCCTGGCGGCGGTGACGGTGCTGATGAGCCGTCGCCGCACCGCGGCCTGACCTCCCCCTTTGCGCCGTCGCCGTCCTGCCCCTGGCCAGCACGGTGGAGCCGACTTTTGCGAGTGCCTCCCGGCCCTGACCGATCCAGTCCCTTGGCCCCGGCGCGGCTTTTTCTGTCCCTGTCCCTGTCTCAACCCGAATAGGAGTCGATATGTCGAACCCTGCCCCCCGATCCACGACCACATCAGGCCGCTCTGCAGCCGACACCCTGCGCATTGGCGCCTTGGCCGGCATCACGTCGGGCATCGTCATCTGGCTCTACGAAGCGATCGTCTGGGTCGGCCTCCAGCACCAGATGCCCCTGGCGGGCATCCCCCGCAACGCCACCGGCCTGGTCTTCGGCAAGGAGGTCCAGGAGGCCCTGGGCCCGCTGTCCTATGTGATCGGCACTGGCATCCACTTCGTGTTCTCGGCCTTGTGGGGCGTGCTCTTCGCCCGGATCTGGCCCTCCCTGCGGGCGCGCGGCGTCGAGGCCACCCTGGCGGCCCTTTTCTATGCCATGTTCGCCTGGATCGTCATGCACGCCGCCATCATGGTTGCGTCAGACAACCATCCGAACTACTACGACCCGGCCGTGGTCATCGGCGGCTTCATGTCGCACTTCTTCTTCGCCGTGCCGCTGGCGCTGATGGTCAAGAAGCGGCTGGGCTGAGCCCCCGAAAAACCGGTCGACCGCCCCCGATACATCACCAAGGAGAACCCCATGAAGAAGACAAACCCCCTCATTGCCGCCAGCATGGCGCTGGGCCTGGCCGGCATGGCCCAGGCCCAATCGAGCATGACCCTCTACGGCAGCGTCGATGAATATTTCAACCACATGAGCAGCAGCAGCGGCACCAAGCTCAACACCCTGCAAGACGGCAAGGACCTGC
>JAFAMV010000025.1 GCA_019233055.1 Curvibacter sp. | reverse complement strand
AATCCCGGAGTTTTGGAAACCCGCTGCGGCGCTGGCATCATCGGGGGATGAGGAACCCGAACAATCCATCCGGTTGGGACGATACCGTGGCCGTCGACGAAGTGGACACGGCGCCCCTGGAGCTGCAGCCGGCAGCGCCACCCGCCGCCCCTGTCTGGGCGGTCGGGGAGGCCAAGCCCTACCCGTCGGCGCACCTGCCTTGGTGGCGCTGGGTCGCTGGCGGCCTGCGGGCCGGCGTTTTCCTGTCGCCCGAGACCGGCCGGGCCCAGCCCACCCCGTGGCAGGTGCTGCTGCTGACCCTGGCCTGTTCGGGCCTGCTGCTCGGCCTGGCGCGCTGCGAGGTGGTCGGACCGGCCCAGTTCGACTGGCGCGCCTGGCTGGTGCCCTGGTGCCTGACCCTGGGCGTGGTCTGGGCTGGCTGGTTCGCGCTGCCGCACGGCATCCCCGAAGACGAGGAACTCGATCCCTGGCAGCTGCGCGGCCTGGGCGCCTGGTTCGCCCTGACCACGGTGCTGGCGTTGCCGGCGCAACTGGCCTTGCAGTTGCTGGGCATCGCGGTCAGCCGAGGCTGGCTGGCCTTCGAGTCGGATGCGGCGCAATGGCTGTATTGGGTGCTGTATTTCGGCCTCATCGCCTGGATGCTGGCGGCCTTGGTGAACCTGACCGCGCGCTTCGACGGACCGCGTTGGCGCCTGCTGGCCTTCGCGGCCGTGCTGTTCGGCCTGTCGGCGCTGGCGGTGCTCCAGTTTCCCGACCGCCCCTGGGTGGCCGAGACCGACGACACCGCTGCCGAGGAGCCGGAGCCGCCGCGCCTGCATCTGTCGCAGGAAGTCTTCGAGGCCCAGCAGAACCTCTGGCCGGCCCTGGCCGCCAACCTCCAGGCGCGGCGCGACGGCGTGGTCAACGTCTACGGCCTGGTCTTCGCCCCCTATGCCGACGAGGATGTGTTCCGCCGCGAGAGCACACTGGTGGCCGATGTGCTGCGCCAGCGCTTCGACGCCGACGGGCGCGTGATCCAGTTGCTCAACCACCCCGACACCGGTCGTTCCGTGCCCTGGGCCACGCCGCAGAACCTGCACCGGGCCATCGATCTGCTGGCCGGCCGCATGGACCGCGACCACGATCTGCTGGTGGTCTACCTGACCTCGCATGGGGCGCAGGATTTCCAGCTCGCGGCCAGCAACTGGCCGCTCGATGTCGACCCCATCGACCCGGCGCTGCTGCGGCGCGAACTGGACGGTGCCGGCATCCGCAACCGGGTGATCGCCATCTCGGCCTGTTTCTCGGGCGGCTGGATCGAGCCGCTGGCCAACGACGACACCCTGGTGATGACGGCCGCCGACGCCGATCACACCTCCTACGGATGTGGCTCGCGCTCCGAACTGACCTTTTTCGGCCGGGCGATGTTCGATGAGCAGCTGCGCCAGACCCATTCCTTCACCCAGGCCTTCGCACGGGCCCTGCCGGTGATCGCCCAGCGCGAGAAAGAGGCCGGCAAGGAGGATGGCCCCTCCAACCCGCAGATGCGCCTGGGCGCCCATCTGCAGCCGGTGCTCGACGAACTGGCCCGACGGCTGGACCGACCCTGATGGCTGCCATGGGCATGGCCTGGTGGCGCCTGGGCTGGCGCACGTTGGGGCGGGACCTGCGGGCCGGCGAGCTGCGCCTGCTGATCGTGGCGGTGACCCTGGCCGTGGCGGCGCTGTCGGCCGTCGGCTTCTTCTCCGATCGGCTCAAGAGCGGCCTGCAGCGCGATGCCCGGCAGTTGCTGGGCGGCGACGTGGTGCTGGCCAGCGACAACCCGGCGGCGCCCGCCTTCGAGGCCGAGGCGCGGCGCCTGGGCCTGCAGGTCGCGGCCAGCCTGAGCTTTCCGACCATGGCGCGGGCCGCCGATGAGCAGGGCGGTGCCAGCCGGCTGGTGGCGCTCAAGGCGGTGGGCGCGGGCTACCCGCTGCGCGGCAGCCTGGTGGTGGCCGCGCGGCCTGAGGCCGCCGAACAGACGGTCGGCCAGGGGCCCGGTCCGGGCCAGGCCTGGGTCGACGCCCCGGTGCTCGAAGCCCTGGGCCTGCAGGTCGGCGACCCGCTGCTGCTGGGCGATGCGCGTCTGCATATTGAGCGGGTGCTGGTGCTCGAACCCGACCGTGGCGCCGGCTTCATGAGCTTTGCGCCGCGGGTGATGATCAACCAGGCCGATCTGGCCGCCACCGCCCTGGTCCAGCCGGCCAGCCGCATCGGCTACCGGTTGGCCGTGGCCGGCGAGCCGGAGCCGGTCAAGGCCTTTGGCGACTGGGTGGCGCAGCAGATCAAGGCCAGCGGCGTGCGCGGTGTGCGCGTCGAGTCCTTCGAGAGCGGCCGCCCCGAGATGCGCCAGACCCTGGACCGGGCCGACAAATTCCTCAACCTCGTGGCCCTGCTGGCGGCGTTGCTGAGCGCGGTGGCGGTGGCGCTGGCGGCGCGTGGCTTCGCCGCCAGCCACCTCGACGACTGTGCGCTGCTGCGCGTGCTGGGGCAGAGCCAGCGCACCATCGCCGGGGCCTATGCCTTTGAATTCGTGCTGGCGGGCCTGGGGGCCAGCCTGCTCGGCCTGGCCCTGGGCTGGGCGGTGCACCATCTCTTCGTGGCCCTGCTGGCGGGCCTGGTGGATGCGGCGCTGCCGCCGCCGGGCATCTGGCCGGCCCTGCTGGGCCTGGGCATGGGCCTGACGCTGTTGCTGGCCTTCGGCCTGCCGCCGGTGCTGCAATTGGCCCAGGTGCCACCGCTGCGTGTGATCCGACGTGATATCGGCGGGCTCAAGCCGGCCTCGGCCCTGGTGCTGGGGCTGGGGGTGGCCGGCTTTGCCGCCCTGTTGATGGCGGTCAGCAGCGACCGCCTGCTGGGCCTGATCGCGGTCGGCGGCTTTGCCGGGGCGGTGCTGCTGTTCGCCGCCCTGAGCTGGGTGGCGGTGAAAGTGCTGCGGCGCAGCGTCAACGAGGCCACCGCCCCGCGCTGGCTGGTGCTGGCCACGCGGCAGATCTCGGCGCGCACCGCCTATGCGGTGGTGCAGGTCAGTGCCCTGTCGGTGGGCTTGCTTGCCCTGGTGCTGCTGGTGCTGCTGCGCACCGACCTGATCAGCAGCTGGCGTCAGGCCACACCGCCGGATGCGCCCAACCGCTTCGTCATCAATGTGCTGCCCGAGCAGGCCCAGGATTTCCAGCAGGCGCTGCGCACGGCGGGCGTCGCCCGCTACGACTGGTACCCGATGCTGCGGGGGCGTCTGCTGTCCATCAACGGCCGTGCAGTCAGCCTCGACGATTACGCCTCGGAGCGCGCCAGACGCCTGGTGGACCGCGAGTTCAACCTCTCCAACAGCCGCGAGCCGCCGCCCCACAACCAGATCGTCGGCGGCCGCTGGAGCGCCGACGAGGCGGGGGCGGTCAGCGTCGAATCGGGTCTCGCCGAGACACTGGGCCTGCACCTGGGCGATGTGCTGCGCTTCGACATGGGCGGCGTGCAGACCGAGGCGCGCATCACCTCGCTGCGCAAGGTCGACTGGGGCTCGCTACATGCCAATTTCTTCGTCATCTTCCCGGTGGCCAGCCTGCCCGATCTGCCGGTGACCTACCTGGCCGCCTTCCGGGCTCCGGCGCAGCAGGGCTTCGACAACGGGCTGGTGCGCCGGTTTCCGAACATCACCAATGTGGACATGAGCAGCACCCTCAACCAAGTCCAGCGGGTGCTCGACCAGGTGGTGCAGGCGGTCGAATACCTGTTCGGCTTCACCCTGGCGGCCGGTCTGGTGGTGCTGTTTGCCGCCGTCACCGCCACCCGCGAAGAGCGGGCGCGCGACTTTGCGATCATGCGGGCCGTCGGGGCCAGTGCCCGGCTGCTGGGCCAGGTCCAGCGGGCCGAGCTGCTGGGGGTGGGGGCCCTGTCCGGCTTCCTGGCCAGCGGGGTGGCCGCCTTGGTGGGCTGGGCGCTGGCGCGCTATGTGTTCGAGTTCGACTGGACGGTCTCGCCTCTCATCCTGTTCGGCGGGGTGGCGGCGGGCGCCGTGCTGGCCCTGGCGGCGGGCTGGTGGGGGCTGCGCGAGGTGTTGAACCGGCCTGTGATGGAAAGCCTGCGCCGCGCCGAGTGAAGGCGGCGCGACGACAATAGCGCCCCATGGCCTCTGCTGAAGACAATCCCCAAGCCGCCCCGACCACGCCCTTCGAGTGGATCGGCGGCGAAGACCGCGTGCTCGCGCTGACCGAGCGCTTCTATGACCTGATGGACCTCGAGCCCGGCTACCGCGATCTGCGCGCCGCCCACGGCCCGGACCTGGCCAACGCCCGCCAGCGCCTGTTCTGGTTTCTCTGCGGCTGGCTGGGCGGGCCGTCCCACTACACCGACCGCTTCGGTCACCCCATGCTGCGCGCGCGCCACCTGCCGTTTCCGATCGGCATCAAGGAGCGCGACCAGTGGGTGGCCTGCATGGACCAGGCCATGGGCGAGACCGGCGTGCCCGAAGACCTGCGCGCCCGCCTCAAGGAGAGCTTCTTCGGCACCGCCGACTGGATGCGCAACAAGGGCGTGGCCTGAGCGGCCGGGTTCTGTCGGGACAACACCATGAGCACCTCTGCCGACCTGATCTTGCGGCCCGCCACGGCGGCCGATTGCGACACATTGCTGCAGCTGATCCGAGGCCTGGCCGAGTACGAGCACCTGCTCGACCGCGTCAGCGCCACGCCGGAGAAGCTGCGCGCCACGCTGTTCGGCGAGCGGCCGGCCGCCGAGGCGCTGCTGGCCGAATGGCAGGGCGAGGCGGCCGGTTTCGCGCTGTTCTTCCCCAACTACTCGACCTTCCTGGCCCAGCCCGGCCTGTACCTCGAAGACCTGTTCGTGCTGCCGCAGCGGCGCGGCCTGGGCATCGGCAAGGCGCTGCTGCAGGCCCTGGCCGCGTTGGCGCTGCAGCGTGGCTGCGGGCGCTTCGAGTGGTCGGTGCTGGACTGGAACCAGCCTTCGATCGAGTTCTACCAGGCCATGGGCGCCACCGTCATGCCCGACTGGCGCATCTGCCGCGTGACCGGCGAAGCCCTGCAGCGTCTGGGGGCGGCAGCCTTCGCACCCGAGAAATGAGTGTTGACAGGCCCTAGTCCCCGCGCCTGAAGGCCTCCAGCCGGCGCAGCAGCGCCAGCGGGGTGCGGTCTTCGAACGCCGGGCCGATCACCTGCAGGCCGATGGGCAGGCCGTCGCGATCGCGTCCCACCGGGGCGCTGGTGGCCGGCAGCCCGGCCACGGTGGCGATGCCGGGCCAGAAGACCTGCGGCCCCAACAGATGGGTCTGGCCGTCGATCTGCACCGTGGCGCTGGTCCAGTCCATGGGTTCGATGTGCGGGTAGGCGGTGCAGCCGAGGTTGGGTGCCAACACCACGTCGACCTGTTCGAACAACTGCTGCCATTGCCGTTGCAGCGCGGCGCGGCGGTCGAGCAGCAGCATCCATTCATGGGCAGAGATGGGGGTCGCGCCGGGCTGGCCGCGCGTCATGTAGGTGTTGAGCAGGCCGGCGTAGATCTGATGGGCCGAATCGAGATCGGGCAGGTGGGGGCTGTGGCGCTGCACGCTGCAGCCGGCGGCCTGCAGATCGTGTTCGACCTGGGCCAGTGCGGCCCGCGTGTCGTCGGAGACGGCCAGGCCCGGGTGGCTGTCGAGCAGCAGGCAGCGGGCCTGGCGCAGGTCGCGGGCGGGTGGCAGTTGCAGGCGGTAGGCGTGTGACTGGGGCGTGTCGGGGCCGGCCAGCACCTCGAGTGCCAGTTCCAGGTCGTCCACGCTGCGCGCCAGCGGGCCGATCACCGCCAGCTCGTTCGGCGCCCCCGGGCCCAGGCCCGGGAAATCATGGCCGCGCGCGGGCAGCAGGCCGAGGCTGGGCTTGTGTCCGTAGACGCCGCAGAAATGCGCCGGCACCCGGATCGAGCCGCCGATGTCCGAGCCCAGCTCCAGGGCCACGAAGCGGGCGGCCAGGGCCGCCGCGCCGCCGCCCGAGGACCCGCCGGGCGTGCGCGAGAGGTCGAGCGGGTTGCAGGTGCGGCCGTGGATCGGGTTGGCCGATTGCCAGTCGGCCAAGGCCACCGGCACATTGGTCTTGCCGAGGATCACCGCGCCGGCGGCCTTGAGCCGCGACACCGCCAGGGCGTCGCTGCCGGCGCGCAGGCCGCGCGCGAATTCGAAGCCCCAGGTGGTGGGCAGGCCGGCGAGGTTGAAGGATTCCTTCACCGTCATCGGCAGGCCCAGCAGGGGCCGGCGTTCGCCTCGGGCCAGGGCCGCGTCGGCCGCCTGCGCCTGCTGGCGGGCGGCCTCGAAATCACGCACCACCACGGCGTTGATCGGGCCGTCAGAGGCTTCGATGCGGGCGATGGCTGCCTCGCACAATGCCAGGGCGCTGCAGTCGCCTCGCGCCAGGGCGGCGATCTGGGCACGGGCGTCAAGGTCGAGCAAGTCGGCGGGGCTGGATGGGTTCGAGGGCGGGTTCATGGCTGGTCTCACTCCAATGGGATGTAGATTTCTGTGCGCAGCGCCGTTTCGGCGGTGCAGCGAGGGTCATTCAGGAAATATTCGAAGGGTGGCGCGTCGCGCAGCGTGTAACCGGTGCGGGGCAGCCAGTCGCGGTAGATGGCATCCCAGCTTCTGTGAAGCAGGCGGTACGAACCGCGGTGGATGAAGACGGCGTGACGGCCTGCGGGCAGTGTCTGCCAACGAAGGCTGCCGCTGAGCTTCAGTGGTGGCTGCGCGATCTGACCCTCGCGACGATCCAGATGGAAGTCGAAAATGGCGCCGATCTGCAGACGGGCCTGCTGGTCCTCCGGCCCTTGGGGTTCGTCGGCCATCAGGGCCACGCAGCTTTTCATGCGGGGCAACAGTCCTGCCCGGGTCAGTTTGGGAATCAACTCGTCCAGAGCCTGGCGTGCCGCCCGCCCCCTGTGGCCTTGATCCATGCCGCGACCGATCGCGGTCAGCACCTGCAGCGCGGGGGTGTGGGTCAGCCTGGGCTGAAGAGGGTTTTGGGCCTGTGCCGCCATGGCGCGGGTGCGTCGTTCAAACAGGCGCTGCCATTGCGGTCTGGCACCAGACCTCACTGCCGTGGGCGTGGTGTCGACCTCGCGCCGCATCGCCTTGGCAAGGGCCTGGGCGCTGGTGTAGCCCACTTCGAGTGCCACGTCGAGAACGGCGGCGTCCGTCTGGGTCAGCAGCACGCAGGCCTTCTGCAGCCGCCGCCAGGTGACATAGCCGCTCACCGTGGTGCCAAAGTAGGCATGGAAAAGGCGCTGGAAATGGAAGGATGAGAGCGCGGCCCGGGCTGCCAGTTGACCGTTGTCGATGGCTTCGGACAGATGGTTGTCCAGGTAGGCCACAGCCCGGCCCAGACGCTCAAGGTCACGGGGGCGAAAGGGGACTTCAAGGGTGGGGTGCTCCAGGTCAGCCATGCCGCCCATTCTTCCGCATTCGAAGCACGCGGGCGTGTCCGCGTCTGCGCTGTTGGGGTGCTTTTTGGAGGCTTCAGCTCGACGAGGGGCGCAACAGCACCACCAGGGCCCCGGCGCCCCCCTCGGCCGGGCGGGCCTGCACGAAGGCCAGCACCTCGTTCTTCTGCACCAGCCAGCGCTGCACCCGGCCCTTGAGCACCGGGCTGCGACCCGGTGAACCCAGGCCCTTGCCGTGCACCACGCGCACGCAGCGCAGGCCCATCCGGTGGGCCTCGCGGATGAATTGGCCCAGCGCCTCACGGGCCTCGTCGGTGCGCAGGCCGTGCAGGTCGAGCTGCTGCTGGATGCTCCAGGCGCCACGGCGCAGCTTGCGCGTGACCTCGACGCTGATGCCGGGGCGGCGGAAGCTCAGGGCCTCATCGGTGTCGAGCAGGGTGCTGACGTCGAAGTCGTCGCTGATGGACTCCTGCAGCACGCGCTGCTCGTCGAGCTGGTGCTGCACCGGGATCGGGGGCGGCAGCTCGGGCAGCAGCTGCACCCGGTCGTGCTGGCGCAGCCGGGTCACCGGGCCGACGGCCAGTTCGAAGAAACGGTGCTGGGCCTGCTGGCGGGCTTCGGCCTCGCGGCGCGCCTTCTCGCGCGCTTCCTCGGTGGCGCGCTGCTGGGCCAGGCGCTTGCGCACCAGGGCCAGGTCCTGCAGCGAGCGGACGGTGAGGCGGGCCGGTCCGGGTTTCACATCAGCCCCCTTTCGGCCAGCGAGGTCCAGGCGCCCGGGGCGACGATGAGGTGGTCGAGCACCCGGATGTCGACCAGGGCCAGGGCGGCCCGCAGGCTTTGCGTCAGGGTCTCGTCGGCCTTGGAGGGGCTGACGTTGCCGCTGGGGTGGTTGTGCGCCAGCACCACGGCGGCGGCCTGGTGGTGCAGGGCGCGCAGCAGCACCTCGCGCGGGTAGACGCTGGTCTGCGTCAGGGTGCCGCGGAACAGCTCCTCGAAGGCCAGCAGCCGGTGCTGGCTGTCGAGGAAGAGCACCGCGAACACCTCGTGGCCCCGGCCGGCCAATTGCAGTTGCAGGTAATGCTGGACCTCGCCGGGCGACTGGAAGACCTGGCGTTCGCGCAGCCGACCGGCCATGGCGCGGCGGGCCAGCTCGAGCACCGCGATCAGTTCGGCGCGCTTGGCACTGCCGCCCAGGCCCTTGACGCGCTTGAGGTCGTCGGGCCCGGTCTGCAGCAGGCCGGTGATGCCGCCGAAACGCTCCAGCAGTTCCTGGGCCAGGGTCAGCACCCCCTTGCCGGCGATGCCGGTGCGCAGCAGCAGGGCCAGCAGCTCGGCATCGCTGAGCGCGGCGGCCCCTCGCGCCAGCAGCTTTTCGCGCGGGCGGGCATCGGGGGGGAGGCTCAGGATGGGCATGTCGGGGCGGGTGATCGGGGTGGGCGACGCGCCGGGGGCCGCTGCCGACGCCGGCGGGGCCAGAGACCCGGCGGCAAGGAGGCTCTGGCCGATCTTTTTACAATGGCGGCCAGTTTATCGGGACTTCCATGTCATCTACGCCTACTCAAGCACCTGTCGTCCAGGCGGCTTCCTTCCTGACCCTGCATTACCGGCTGGCCGGACCGGCCGGCGACGTCATCAACACCTTCCAGGACAAACCCGCCACCCTGTCGCTGGGCACCGGCGAGCTGTCGCCGGCCGTCGAGCAGCGCCTGATCGGCCTGGCCGAAGGCAGCCACCAGACCTTCGACATCCCGCGCGGCGAAGCCTTCGGCGAGCGCAATCCCGAGATGCTGCAATGGGTCAAGCGCAGCCTGCTGACCCAGTTCGGCGACCCCGACGAGCAATACCAGGTCGGCGATGTGGTGCAGTTCCCGACGCCGGACGGCACCGGCAGCTATGCCGGTGCGGTGCAGCAGGTCGGGGACGAGGCGGTGCTGTTCGACTTCAACCACCCCCTGGCCGGCCAGCCGGTGACCTTCGAAGTCCAGCTGATCGGGGTGCTGTGACATGGTGTTCCTTTCGAGTCGCCTGCGCTGCCTGCGGGCAGGCCCATCCTGCGCCTGGGCGCCACGGAGACTGACATGAGCGATACCCAGGTGGCTGGCCTGTCCGAGATCACCCTGGCCGAGCCGCGCGGTTTCTGCGCCGGGGTCGACCGTGCCATCGAGATCGTCGAGCGGGCCCTGCAGAAGTTCGGTGCGCCGATCTATGTGCGCCACGAGATCGTGCACAACACCTTCGTGGTCAACGACCTCAAGCGCAAGGGCGCGATCTTCATCGAGGAACTCGACGACGTGCCGGCCGGCGCCACCCTGATCTTCAGCGCGCACGGGGTGAGCCGGGCGGTGCAGCAGGAGGCGCAGGCCAGGGGCTTCTCGATCTTCGACGCCACCTGTCCGCTGGTGACCAAGGTCCATGTCGAGGTGGCCAAGCTGGCCCGCGAGGGCTATGAGTTCATCATGATCGGCCACAAAGGCCATCCCGAGGTCGAGGGCACCATGGGCCAGCTCGACTACGGCATCCACCTGGTGGAGGATGTGGCCGACGTGGCGCGCGTGCAGCCGGCCCAGACCGAGCGCCTGGCCGTCGTGACGCAGACCACGCTGAGCGTCGACGATGCGGCCGAGATCGCCCGTGCGGTGCGCGAGCGCTTTCCCCGGGTGCGCGAGCCCAAGCAGCAGGACATCTGCTATGCCACCCAGAACCGCCAGGACGCGGTGAAGCTGCTGAGTCCGCAGGTGGACATCGTCATCGTCGTGGGCAGCCCCACCAGCTCCAACAGCAACCGCCTGCGCGAACTGGCGCAGAAGCTGGGCACCGAAGCCCATATGGTGGACAGCGCCGATGAGTTGCAGCCGCAATGGTTCGAGGGGCGGGCACGCGTCGGTCTGACGGCCGGCGCCTCGGCGCCCGAGCTGCTGGTGCAGCAGGTGGTGGACCGCCTGCGCGCCTTGGGCGCGGTGTCGGTGCGGCGCATGCAGGGCATCGAGGAAAGCCTGAAGTTTCCGCTGCCCAAGGGCCTGAAGCTGGATTGAGGCCGGCGCCCCGGGGCCCTCGGGGCTGCAGGCTCAGGTCCAGAGGTCCAGCGGCGGATCGGCCACCACCGCGCGCAGGATGTCGGCCCGGCTGATGAAGCCGATCACCCGGCCATCCGGGTCGCATACCGGCAGGCCCGGCAGACCCAGGTCGAGCATCACCCGCGAGGCCCGGCGCAGATGGGTGTCGGCATCCACCGCCGGGATCGGGCTCAGCATGAGGCTGGACACCGGCTGCTGCGCCAGGCGCCAGGCGGCGATGCCGGTGCTGGAGGGGCCGGGCAGCAGCACCGTGGGCAGCATGTCGGCCCGCAGCAGCAGGCCCACCAGATGCGACTGCCCGTCGACCACCGGCGCCTGCGAGACGCCGCGCAGGGCCAGGGTCTCCCAGGCATCGGCCACCGACATCTCGGGCGTCAGGGTGAAGGCCTCGGGGCTCATCACATCGCGCACCAGTTCGAGCCGGGCGCGCGCCGGCACCTCGCCCTGCTGGGTCTGGGCATAGGCGCTCACCGCATCGTTGCGCAGCGTGTGGGCGGCGGCCTCGCCCTGCGCCCCGGTGCGCCGGGGCGCCAGCGCCCGGTGGGCACCCCGCGAGCGGGCCAGGGCCGACACCGGGGCGATCTCGGCGAGGTTCTCCAGCGGTCCCTGGTAGATGGGGCCGCCCTGACCAAAGACAAAAAACATCAGGCTGCTCCGTGCGTGGCCGTGCTGATCCCGGACATCTTATCGGTCCGGCCGCCGTGGGTCGATACACTGCAGGCTCCTTTTTGCAGCCACCGGATCCTTGCCATGCTGGAGCGTCACGACATCGACCAGGCCTTCGACCGCCTCCATGGGGGCGGCCCCCGCTTTGTGCGGCGCACCCCGCTGTGGCGCCTGCCCGGTGAGCAGCTGGGCGTGGCCGCCGCCGAGGTCTGGCTCAAGCTCGAACACCTGCAGGTGGGCGGCAGCTTCAAGGCCCGGGGCATGATGAACCGCCTGCTGTCCCAGCCGCTGCCCGCGAGCGGGGTCATCATCGCCTCGGGGGGCAATGCGGGCATCGCCACCGCCGCCGCGGCCCAGGCCCTGGGGGTGCGCTGCGAGGTCTTCGTGCCCGAGGTCTCCCCCGAGGCCAAGCGGCGGCGCCTGCGCCAGCTCGGCGCCGAGGTGGTGGTGACCGGCGCGGCCTATGCCGACGCCTATGAGGCCTGCATGGCCCGCCAGCGGGCCACCGGGGCCCTGCTGACCCACGCCTACGACCAGCCCGAGGTGGTGGCCGGCGCGGGCACCCTGGCGCGCGAGATCGAGGAGGACGTCGGCCTGCCCGATGCGGTCCTGGTCAGCGTCGGCGGCGGCGGATTGATCGGCGGTGTGTCGGCCTGGTTCGAGCAGCGCTGCCGGGTGGTCGCCCTTGAGCCCGAGCTGGCCCCCACGCTGTACCGGGCCCGCGAGGCCGGCCGGCCGGTCGACGTGGCGGTGTCCGGTGTCGCCGCCGATTCGCTCGGGGCCCGGCGCATCGGCGAGCTGGGCTGGGCGCTCACGCAGCGCCATGTGCGCGACGCCCTGCTGCTGCCCGATGCCGACATCGCGGCGGCCCGCCAGACGCTGTGGGAAGAGTTCCGGCTGGCGGTGGAGCCCGCCGCCGCCCTGGGGCTGGCGGCGCTGCGCAGCGGCGCCTGGGCCACCCGGGCCGGCGAGCGGGTCTGCCTGGTGGTCTGTGGCGCCAATATCGATCCCGCCACACTGTGAGGCGCGGAGGGCCGGGGCCGGGCTCGTTAAAATCGGCGCATGCTTGACATCAACTCCCTGCGCAAGGACCTCGATTCGGTCGTTGCCCGCCTCGAAACCCGCAAGAATCCCCAGGCCTTCCTGAACGTCGACGCCTTCCGAGCCCTCGAGGCCGAGCGCAAGACGCTGCAGACCCGCACCGAAGAGCTGCAGAGCCAGCGCAACACGCTGTCCAAGCAGATCGGCCAGCGCAAGGCCAAGGGCGAGAACGTGGACGACATCATGGCGGCCGTGGCCGCCAGCAAGGCCGAGCTCGAAGCGTCGGCACTGCGCCTCGACGCCCTGCAGCATGAGCTCAACACCCTGCTGGTGGCGGTGCCCAACCTGCCGCACGCCAGCGTGCCCGTGGGCAGCGACGAGACCGGCAACGTCGAGCTGCGCCGTTGGGGCAGCCCGGGCGTCTACGACTTCCCGGTCAAGGACCACGTCGACCTGGGCGCGCCGCTGGGGCTGGACTTCGACATGGGCGTCAAGCTCTCGGGCTCGCGCTTCACCGTCATGAAGGGGCCGATCGCACGCCTGCACCGCGCACTGTCGCAGTTCATGCTCGATGTGCAGACCCTGGAGCACGGCTACACCGAATGCTATGTGCCCTATGCGGTGAACGCCGATTCGCTCAAGGGCACGGGCCAGTTGCCCAAGTTCGAAGGCGATCTGTTCGCTGCCAAGAAGGGGGGGCAGGACGGCGAGCCGGTGCCGGACCACGCGGCGCTCTACCTGATCCCGACCAGCGAGGTGCCTCTGACCAACTTCGTGCGCGACGTGATCGTGCACGAGGCCGAGCTGCCGATCCGCCTGACCGCACACACCCCCTGCTTCCGCTCCGAGGCCGGCAGCTACGGCCGCGACACCCGCGGCATGATCCGCCAGCACCAGTTCGACAAGGTCGAGATGGTGCAGATCGTGCACCCCGAGCGCAGCTACGAAGCCCTCGAAGAGATGACCCGCCACGCCGAGGCCATCCTGCAGAAGCTGGGCCTGCCCTACCGGGTGATGACCCTGTGCACCGGCGACATGGGCTTCGGTTCGGCCAAGACCTACGACCTCGAAGTCTGGCTGCCGGCCCAGGGCACCTACCGCGAGATCAGCTCGGTCTCCAACTGCGAGGCCTTCCAGGCCCGCCGCCTGCAGGCGCGTTTCAAGAACGCCCAGGGCAAGAACGAACTGCTGCACACCCTCAACGGCTCGGGGCTGGCCGTGGGCCGCACCCTGGTGGCCGTGCTCGAGAACTACCAGCAGGCCGACGGCAGCATCGTGGTGCCCGAGGTGCTGCGCCCCTACCTCGGCGGCCTGGCGCTGCTCAAGGCTTGAACTGAGATGCCCATCGGGCCGGGCAGGCGGTGTCAGCGTCTGTCCTGCATGCAGCCCGAGGGCCGGTCCGCATGCGGCTGAGCAGCAAATTCATCCTGCTGGCCTTCGTGCCGCTGGGCCTGGCCCTGCTGCTGATCGCCGCGGCGGCGCTCTACCAGGGGCGCTCGCTGGCCCAGCATGAGCGCGAACTGGTCGAGGCCCAGTACATGCATGCCCGGCGTGCCGAGCTGCGGCACTATGTGGACCTGGCCCTGAGCACCGTGATGCCCTTGTACCGGGCCGGTGGCGATGACGTCCGGGACCGGGCAGAGGCGATCCGCCGGCTCTCGGCGCTGGACTACGGCAACGACGGCTATTTCTTCGTCTACGACCTGCAGGGCGTGTCCTTGATGCACTCGCGCCAGCCCGAACTGGTGGGGCGCAACCTCTGGAGCCTGCGCGACCCCGAGGGCCGGCTCACGATCCAGAAGCTCATCGCGCAGGCGCTGGCCGGCGGCGGCTATGTCGACTACCTCTGGCAGAAGCCCTCCAGCGGCCAGATGGTGCGCAAGCTGGGCTATGTGACCGCGCTGCCACGCTGGAACCTGATGCTGGGCACCGGCCTGTACCTCGATGATGTGGAGCAGACGCTGGCCCGCCTGGACGACCAGGTCAGCGGCAGCATCGCCCTGACCCTGGGCTGGGTGTCGGTCATCGCGGGCCTGGGCTTCCTGAGCATCAGCGCCACCGGCCTGTGGCTCTACCTCAGCGAACAGCGGGTGGCCGACCAGAAGCTGCGGCTGCTGGCGGGCCAACTGGTGCGCTCGCAGGAAGACGAGCGCGCGCACCTGGCCCGCGAACTGCACGACGGCAGCAGCCAGACCCTGGTGTCGGCCAAGCTGCTGATCGAGTCGGCGCTCGACGATGTGCAGCGCGGTGCCACGCCGAGCGAGAAGGGCCTGTCCAGTGCACTGAGCCGGGTCACCGACAGCCTGACCGAGATGCGCCGCATCTCGCACCGCCTGCGGCCGGCCATGCTCGACACCCTGGGTCTGCCCGCCGCCCTCGAGCAATTGGCCCGGGAGGCCGGCGAGGACGGGGCCCTGCAATGCGAGGTGGTGTTGGACCCGCCCGAGCTGTCGCTGTCCGAGGCCGCCAAGACGGCCCTGTTCCGGGTGGCGCAGGAGGCGCTGGCGAACATCGCCAAGCATGCCCAGGCGCGCCATGTGCAGATCCTGCTGGGCAGCGGCCCGGGCGGCCGGGTGCACCTGGAGATCAGCGATGACGGCCGGGGCTTCGACCTGGATGCCGTCAACCGCGATCCGCAGGCCGGCATCGGCCTGCGCAACATCCGCGAGCGCCTCGCCGCCCTGGGCGGTTCGGTGCTGTTCGACACCCGGCCCGGACAGGGCACCCGCCTGGAGGTGCAGTTGCCTGCGCAACCGCAGCCGCCTCAGGCCCGACCAGGAGAAGAGGACGCATGAACCCAGGAATCCGTCTGCTGCTGGTGGACGACCACCCCATGGTGCGCGAAGGCGTGCGGGCCCGGCTCGAGAAGGTGGCCGGCGTCGAGGTGGTGGGCGAGGCCGGCTCGGCCGACGAGGCCTTGCAGGCCCTGGCCCTGCACCAGCCGAACCTGGTGCTCATGGACGTCGGCATGAAGCACACCGATGGCATCGAATTGACGGCGCGCATGCTGTCGGCCAGCCCCTCGCTGCGGGTGCTGATGTTCAGCATGTATGACAACCCCGAGTTCGTCCAGCGCGCCTTGCAGGCTGGCGCCAGCGGCTACCTGCTCAAGGATGCGCCGGCCGGCGAGATCATCGCCGCGCTCGAGGTGGTGGCCAGTGGCGCCACCTACCTGAGCCCCGGGGTGTCGGGCCGCCTGTTCCGCAACCAGACGCCGCGTCCGGTGCTGACCCCGCGCGAGGCCGACATCCTGGCCGCGCTGGGCCGGGGCGAGTCGAGCAAGCAGATCGCCGTGCGGCTGAACCTGAGCTTCCGCACCGTCGAGGCGCACCGCCAGAACATCAAGCGCAAGCTCGGCATCGAGGGCCAGGCCGAACTCATCAAGTACGCTGTCGAATGCGCGGGCGCCGGGCGCGCCGGGGGCTGAGCCGCCGGAGTCCGGGTTATCCATTACGTGTTGGCACCTGCCGCACTGCGTGCGATGACGCTTGCGGCGGGGCTGCGGCAGGCGCGAGAATCCGGGTGACCTTGAACAAGCTCGGAGATGCTTGCCTGGATCCCCGGGCTGCACCTGGCTGAAACCAACAGGAGACAAGACATGGAAGGATTGCGACGCCACCTCGTGTGGCTGCTCATCGGCATCTTGGGTGCCTTCGGCCTGGCCACGGTGGCCCTGGGGCGCGGTGAAGTGATCAGCGCCACCTGGATCGTGGTGGCCTCGGTGTGCGTCTACCTGATCGCCTACCGCTACTACAGCCTGTTCATCGCCACGCGCGTGCTGGGGCTGGACGGCCAGCGCAACACCCCGGCCTGGCGCCACAACGACGGGCTCGACTATGTGCCCACCCACAAATATGTGCTGTTCGGCCACCACTTCGCCGCCATCGCCGGGGCCGGCCCCCTGGTCGGCCCGGTGCTGGCCGCGCAGATGGGCTATCTGCCGGGGCTGCTGTGGATCCTGGTGGGCGTGGTGCTGGCCGGCGCGGTCCAGGACTTCGTCATCCTGTTCATCTCGACCCGACGCGACGGCCGCTCGCTCGGCGAGATGGTCAAGCAGGAGATGGGCACGGTGCCCGGCGTGATCGCGCTGTTCGGCGCCTTCATGATCATGATCATCATCCTCGCGGTGCTGGCCCTGATCGTGGTGAAGGCCCTGGCCGATTCGCCCTGGGGCACCTTCACCGTGTCGGCGACCATCCCGGTGGCGCTGTTCATGGGGCTGTATGTGCGTTACCTGCGCCCGGGCCGCATCGGCGAGGTGTCGGTGATCGGCTTCGTTCTGCTCATGCTGGCGATCGTCGGCGGCCAGTGGGTCTATGAAAGCCCGGCCCTGGCGCCGTACTTCACCTTCGATGCCAAGACCCTGACCTGGCTGCTGATCGGCTATGGCTTCATCGCCTCGGTGCTGCCGGTGTGGATGCTGCTGGCCCCGCGCGACTACCTGTCGACCTTCCTGAAGATCGGCACCATCGTGGCCTTGGCGATCGGCATCGTCATCGTCTCGCCGAGCCTGCAGATGCCGGCCTTCACCCAGTTCGCGAGCCAGAACGGCCCGGTCTGGTCGGGCAGCCTGTTCCCCTTCCTCTTCATCACCATCGCCTGCGGCTCGGTGTCGGGCTTCCATGCCCTGATCTCGTCGGGCACCACGCCCAAGATGCTCGAGAACGAGCTGCATGCCCGCTTCATCGGCTATGGCGGCATGCTGGCCGAATCCTTCGTGGCCGTGATGGCCCTGGCAGCGGCCTCGGTGATCCAGCCCGGCGTGTACTTCGCCATGAACAGCCCGGCCGCCCTGGTCGGCACCACGCCCGAGCTGGTGGCCCAGACCCTGAGCACCTGGGGCTTTGTGATCACCCCGGACGCCCTGATCCAGGTTGCCAAGGATGTGGGTGAGCACACCATCCTGGCGCGCGCCGGCGGCGCCCCCACGCTGGCCGTGGGCATGGCCCACATCCTGCACCAGGTGGTGGGCGGCCAGGCCATGATGGCCTTCTGGTACCACTTCGCCATCCTGTTCGAGGCGCTGTTCATCCTCACCGCCGTCGACGCGGGCACCCGTGCCGGCCGCTTCATGCTGCAGGACCTCATGGGCAACTTCGTGCCCTCGCTCAAGCGCACCGACTCCTGGGTGGCCAACCTGCTGGCCACCGGCCTGTGTGTCGGGGCCTGGGGCTATTTCGTCTACCAGGGCGTGCTCGACCCGCTGGGCGGCATCAACACCCTGTGGCCTCTGTTCGGCATCTCCAACCAGATGTTGGCCGCCGTGGCCCTGATGCTGGGCACCGTGGTGCTGTTCAACATGAAGCGCGAGCGCTATGCCTGGGTCACCGCGCTGCCGGCGGCCTGGCTGCTGGCCTGCACCCTGAGCGCCGGCCTGCTGAAGATCTTCAGCGCCGATCCCAAGGTGGGCTTCCTGGCCCATGCCAGCCGCTATGCCGATGCCCTGGCCGAAGGCAAGATGCTGGCGCCGGCCAAGACCGCCGAGGCCATGTCCCGGGTGATCTTCAACGACCGCCTCGATGCCGGTCTGTGCGCCCTGTTCATCTTCGTGGTGGTCAGCGTGTTGGTCTACAGCGTCAAGGCCTGCCTGGCCGCCCGCCAAAGCGGCAAGCCGACCCTCAGCGAGACCCCTTACGAAGCGCTGCCCTCGGCAGCCCGGGCCTGAGCCCATGGCCACCGGGCCCGATGCCCAGCCCGAGTCCACGCTGCGGCGCGTGGGCGAGGCGGGGCGCTATCTGGCGCAGTCCTTCCGCCTGATGGTCGGGCTGCCCAGCTATGACGCCTATGTGGCCCACATGGCGCTGACGCATCCGGATCAGGCGCCGATGAGCTATGAAGCGTTCTTCCGCGAACGGCAGGAGGCCCGGTATGGCGGCAAAGGCAGGGTGGGGCGCTGCTGCTGAGCCGAGGGCCGTTTTTTGGTGCTATAATTTGAGACTCGATACACCGGAGAGATGGCAGAGTGGTCGAATGCGTCGGACTCGAAATCCGATATACGGTTATACCGTATCGAGGGTTCGAATCCCTCTCTCTCCTCCAGGTTCAGCTTTCTTCCAGAGAAGCCCAGTCGACCTTCAAAAGCCCCTCCTGCAGGGGCTTTTTGTTTTTCTGCCGATTCCTCGTCCTTCGGTTGGACCTTCTTCACCCCTTTTTGTCGTTCCCAAACTCGGGGATGGCCGTGTGTTGTGGGCGGTCCCGGAGCCCGGTCCCAAGGTCGGCTGGGCGGTTGCTCCATCGATGAAATTACGTTATGTTACATAAAGTGCATTTCTCGAATTGATGGTTCAAATGGACATGGCTGAACACCAAAACAAAAATAACGGTTATTTCTTATCATTTCAAAACTCTAAGTCTTTGAAATGAGTGCGCCTGGATATTCTTCATTCCACTGAAAATCAGGGCGGTTTCCTGTCATGTCCGGCGTCAATCTTCCAACAGTCATTGCCTATGCGGGAGTGATGTCTGCATTGATGGGCGTGATTCTGATGTTCCTGCGTTGGAGTTACCCCGCCAACATCCGAGGATTCGGCGATTGGGCGGCGGCGACTTTCGTCGTCCTGTTGGCCATGGGGATCCGGGTCTGGGTGACTGAATTCACCCCCGAGCCGGTGTCTGTCGGGGCCCAGAATGTCTGCCTCATTCTCACGGCGCTGTTGTTTCTGGCCGGTACCAGCCAGTTTTTCGAGCGGCCGCTGCCCCGGTGGTTCGTGTCTGCGGTGGCGGTGGGGTCACTGCTGGCGATGGTGGCCTTCGCGTGCTACGACCAGGGTCCGATGCACCGGCGGTTGTTTGCCCGAGGCGCCTTGTTGTTGATCTATGGATATCACGCCTGGATTGTCTTCCGGCAGCGGAATTCCTTGGCCCAGGGGTTGACCCTGGCGACGATATTGTCATTGATTGTTTTGATCGGGGTCCGGACTGTCAGTGGGTATCTATTGCCTGCTGAAGATGGCATCAGGTCGGAAGCCCTCATGCAGGTGATCTATGCCATCGGGTATTCGTCGACCGATGTCTTGATTCCTGTCTGTGCCATCTTGCTGGCCGCCGAAAAGCTGCATTTTGCGTTGGCGGACCAGGCGATGCGGGACAGCCTGACCGGCGCCCTGACGCGTCGGGCCTTGATGGATTTTGGAAAAAGCCAACTGGCCGGTTATCAACGGCGCGGCGCGCCGGTTTCCGTGCTGATGCTGGATCTGGATCATTTCAAGGAAATCAACGACAGCCAGGGGCACCAGGTGGGTGATCTGGTGCTGCAGGACCTGGCCTCGAGGGTGACGGGCCTGATCCGGAAGCCGGCGCTGCTCGCGAGGTACGGGGGCGATGAATTCGTGGTCCTGCTGCCCGACACCGATGAGGCGCAGGCGCGCGTGGTGGCCGACCGGATCAAGTTGACCCAACCGGGGCAAGGCCTGCCTGCTTACCAGGTGAGCATCGGTCTGGCCTGCAGCGCCGATCTGCCCGCAGGGTCCATCGAGGATCTGATCAGCAAGGCCGATCACGGTCTGTATGCCGCCAAGCTGAAGGGGCGGAGCCCCCAGGCGGTTGCGCCCGCACCCGCTGGCGAAGCCGGGGTGCCGGTGTTCCCGTTGCCGGATCCTGACACCGCCTAGGAGCACCTGGCGGGCGAGCCGGGGAAATCCTGGTCAGGCCCGCCGGCAGGCACCCGACGCAGCCCATGCGGGATCGTCTGTCGACAGGCCTGCGCCTCAGGCGGGGGCCGGAAGGGTCGAGTGGTACAAGGCCCTTACCATGTCGCTTTCCGTCAGGATGCCCACCAGCCGGCGTTCCTCGTCGATCACCGGCAGATGGTGGTGGCTGTGGCGTGCATAGATGGGGACCAGTTCGCTGAGCCTTTGCGACTGCGTGGCACAGGACAGCTCGGTCGACATGATCTGGCCCACCACCTCCGGCTTCTCGGTGTGCGTGAGGCCGCTGGGGCGCACCAGGGTGCGCAGTCTGGCGGCGATGTCCTGGGGGCCTTCGAGGCGGGCCGCCTGCATGAAATCAGACAAGGTCACGATGCCGATCACGCGGCGCACCCGGTCCACCACGGGCAGGGCCTTGATGTGGTGCCGCTGCATGGTGTCCCAGGCCTGGGACAGCGAGGTGCCGAATTCGACGCTCATGGGGTCGCGGGTCATGATGTCGGCGCAGCGCAGTTCACCGAAGGTCCGTTCGTAGGCGGCCGATTCGGCCTGGTGCAGCAGGGTCTCGAGATCATCGCGGCTGATGTCGAGCACCTGGTTGTAGCGGGCCAGGGCGGTGTCGAGGTCCTGTGCCGAAAAGCGGCCGCCACTCGGCGTCGAGGGCGCCGGCGCCGCGGCCCCCTGACCATGGGGGTAGCGGCGCCCGGTCAGGCTGTTGTAGGCCACGCCCACGGCGACCAGCAGCAGGCAGTTGGTGGCCACGGGAAACAACACGAATTGCAGTGGGACACCCGCGAGGGCGCTGAGCAGGGCGGCGGCCCCGCCCGGCGGGTGCAGGCAGCGCAGGGCGAACATGACCCCGATGGCCAGGGCCACCGCCACGGCCCCGGCCCACACCGGGTCCGGCAGGACCTTGGCGCAGAGCGCGCCGGCGAGCGCCGACAGCGTGTTGCCCCCGATCACCGACCAGGGCTGGGCCAGGGGGCTGTTCGGCACGGCGAAGACCAGTACCGCACTGGCGCCGATGGGCGCCACGATCCACGCGCCCTGGGCGCCGCCCTGCCAATGACGGCAGACCAGGGCGGTGAGCAGAATGCCGGCCAGGCCGCCCAGGATGGCGCGCCACCGCTGCAGGCTGTCGACCTGCTGGCGGGCCGGCCAGCAGTCGAGGAGAAAGCGTCGGACGATGGCGATCATGAGAGTCGACGGGTGCGCCAGCCCAGATGCCGGGAGCGTTCGCGCACTTCCTCTTCGTGGTAGTGGACAAGGGAGAGGTCGATCAGGTCGCTGCGCGAGACCAGTCCGACCAGGGCGCGCGAGTCGCGGTCGCTGACGACGGCCATGCGGGCCAGATGCAGGCGGGCCATGCGGGTCGAGACGCTGCGGCAGCTTTCCTGCGGCAACGCCACCGGCGTCTCGTTGCAGACCTGTCCGCACAGGGCGTGGGACGGCTGTGCCTGCAACTGTTCGCGGTCTGCCATCCCCAGCAGGCGGTCGCCGTCGACGACCGGGAAGGCCCGGTGCCTCTGTCCGGGGCCGAAATGGCGCAGCAGGGCTTCGCCCACGGTCATGTCGGCGGCGATGCATTCGACCCGGCGGGTCATGCATTCGGCCACCGAGTGGCGCTCCAGGGGGTCGACGCCGGTCTCCCGCCAGACGTGGCGGCCGCGTCTGGCGATCTTCTCGGTGAGGATGGAGCGCGGCATCAACCAGACGGTGCAGCCGTAGGACACCGTCGTCGTGACCAGCAGGGGCAGGAGTGCGGCGCTGTCGCCGGTCACGCCGAAGGCGAATACGGCGGCCATGAGCGGTGCATGCATGGCGCCGCCCAGCATGCCGGCCATGCACAACAGCGGCCAGAGCCCGGCGTCCGGCCCGGGTATCACGGCTGCCAGGATGGCCCCCGTGCCTGCGCCGATCATCATGAGGGGCGCCAGGACCCCGCCCGAGGTCAGCGATCCCAGCGCAATCAGCCAGATGACCGCCTTCACCACGACGATGGCCAGGGTGTCCGTCAGCCCCAGTCGCTGGTGGAGCAGGGCCTGGATGACGTCGTAGCCCACGCCCAGGGTGGAGGGAACCAGGTAGCCTCCGATCCCGACCACCATGCCCCCCAGGGCGGGCCACCACATCCAGTGCAGCGGCAGGCGGTGGAAGGCATCTTCGATGGCGTAGAGCGTGCGTGACAGCCCGGTCCCCAGGACGCCGGCGACCACGCCGATCAGCGGGCAGATCAGCAAGGTCCAAGGCCCCGGGCTGGGTGTCTGCAACTGGAACAGGGGACCCGGCTCCATCAGCCAGGTCCGGGCAAAACCCGCCACGCCGCAGGCGACGGCCACCGGCAGCAGGCTGCGCGGGCGCAGTTCGAACAGCAGGACCTCGATCGCGAGCAGCACTGCTGCCAAGGGGGTGCCGAACACGGCCGTCATGCCGGCGGCCGCCCCGGCCACCAGCAAGGCCTTGCGTTCGGCCGCGCTCAGGTGGAAGTACTGGGCCAGCAGGGAGCCGATGGCGCCCCCCGTCATGATGATGGGGCCCTCGGCGCCGAAGGGGCCGCCGCTGCCGATGGCGATCCCCGAGGACAGGGGCTTGAGCAGTGCCACCTTCAGGGACATCCGGCTCTGACCGAACAGGATCGCCTCGATGGCCTCGGGAATGCCGTGCCCGCGGATCTTGTCGGTCCCGAAGCGGGCCAGCACCCCGATCACCAAGCCACCCAGCACCGGCAGCAGGATCACCCAGGCGCCCAGATGCGGCGCGGCCGCAGCCGGGTTGGACAGGGACAGCGTCTGGTGGAAGAACAGGTTGGTGAAGAAGCGGATCATCGCCAGCAGGACCCAGGCCCCGACGGTCGCCAGAAGGCCGATGCCGCAGGCCAGGGCGGACAGTTGGAAAAGACGCGATTCGGAATTGAAATCGCCTTGGCGGTGTGGATGTCGGCTCATGGTTCGTAGTCGATGGTGGGCACTTCGAACACCCCTTGCAGGGACTTGAGTTCGGCCCGATGCAGGGCCGCCAGGTGTTCCAGCAGTTGTTCGCCGGGCGGGCACAGGTGGACCTGGACCTGGCGGCGATCGCGTTCATCCGTGCATTTGCGCACCAGTCCCCGGGCTTCGCAGCGCGCCACCAGCGCGACCGCCCCGTGGGGCTGCATCTGAAGGCGTTCGGCCAGCTCGCCCACGGTCGCCCAGGCGCGGCCCCGGGTGCCCTTGATCTGGAGCATCAGCAGGTATTGCTGCGGGGTGATGCCGGCCGATTGGGCCGCCAGTTCGGAGAAGCGCTCGAAGCGGCGCATCTGGTAGCGGAACTCGGCCAGGACTTCGAACTGGGGTTTGGAAATGGGGCGGTTGCTGGGCATGGGGCGGATTCAGGAAGCCGCGTTTATATCACGACATGATTTATTTGTGAGATGCCACCCTCCAAAAGACCGAGCCAGGGCAACGGTCTGCGTTGGCGTCGTCCAGGTCATGGAGTCGCTGCTCAGGTTGGGTTTTTAATTCAAATAGTGGATTGTTCGAATCAATGTTTGATTTGTTTTGGAATGGATAAGACCCTAGCATCCAGTGCCTGAGAAGCCCGGGCGGACTCTTGTGGAAGGGGGCGCGGGCGTTGACAACATGAACCCCGAAGGCCCGCCCCAGGCGGCCCGACCCAAGAACAACAGGAGACAACCGTGCCATCCACTCCCGAGTCCCAAGCCCGCGCCGCGCCGGCCAAAGCCAGCCGCGTCAGGTGGTTCATCCTGGCGGTGCTCTTCTTCGTGACGGCCGTCAACTACGCCGACCGGGCGACGATTTCCATTGCGGGGTCGGCGATCAAGACGTCGCTCGGGCTCACCCCGGTGCAGATGGGCTATATCTTTTCGGCCTTCGGCTGGTCCTATGTGCTGGCCCAGTTGCCCGGGGGCTGGTTGCTGGACCGTTTCGGGTCCAAGGTCACCTATTTCTTCAGCATTTTTCTGTGGTCGGTGTTCACGCTGTTCCAGGGCGGGGTGGGCTTCCTGACCGGCGCCACGGCGATCGGCACCTTCTTTGCCCTGCGTCTGCTGGTGGGTGTGGCCGAGGCACCGTCCTTTCCCGGCAACAGCCGCATCACCTCGGCCTGGTTTCCGCGCCATGAGCGGGGTCTGGCCTCGGCGATCTTCAATTCGGCCCAGTATTTCGCCACGGTGCTGTTCTCGCCGCTCATGGGCTGGCTGGTGCACAGCCAGGGCTGGCCGAGCGTCTTCTATTTCATGGGCGCGCTGGGCGTGCTGACCGCGCTGTTCTGGCTCAAGGCGATCCACGCCCCCAAGGACCACCCCTGGATCAACCAGGCCGAACTGGCCTATCTGCGCGAGGGCGGCGCCCTGGTGGACCTTGACGGCCAGCAGGCGGCATCGTCGGCTCAGGTGCAGACCTGGGCCTGCATCAAGGAGCTGCTGGGCAATCGCATGCTGCTGGGCATCTACCTGGGCCAGTACTGCATCACCACACTGACCTACTTCTTCCTGACCTGGTTCCCGGTCTATCTGGTGCAGGAGCGTCACATGACCATCCTCACCGCCGGTTTCGTGGCTTCGCTGCCCGCCGTGGCCGGCTTTCTGGGCGGCATCGTCGGGGGCTGGTTCTCCGACTGGCTGAGCCGCCGGGGGCAGCCCCTGTCGGTCTCGCGCAAGCTGCCCATCGTGGTCGGCATGCTGATGTCGATGAGCATGATCGCCTGCAATTACATCGAGACCGACCTGCTGGTGGTGGCGGTCATGTCGCTGGCCTTCTTCGGCAAGGGCGTCGGCGCGCTCGGCTGGGCCGTGGTGTCGGACACCTCGCCGGCGCAGGCCGGCGGCCTCAGCGGCGCGCTGTTCAACACCTTCGGCAATTCGGCCGGCATCACCACCCCGATCGTGATCGGCTACATCGTGCAGGGCACCGGTTCATTTGCCGGCGCCCTGGTCTATGTGGGCGCCAACGCCGCCCTGGCCATCGCCTGCTACCTGTTCATCGTGGGCCGCATCGAACGGGTCGAGCTCAAGACCTCCGTGGCCCGCTGAAGCGCCTCCCTCCAGACCCTTCCCTTTTCCAATCCATCCTTCCAGGAGATCACCATGCTGCCGCAAGAACTCAAGTCCATCATGTCCCACGGCCTGCTGTCGTTCCCGCTGACCGACTTCCACGCCAACGGCGACTTCAACCCCAAGGGCTATGCCGAACGCCTCGAATGGCTGGCCCCCTATGGCGCCAGCGCGCTCTTCGCCGCAGGCGGCACTGGTGAATTCTTCTCGCTGACCGCCGACGAATACCCGGCCATCATCCGCACCGCCGTCGACACCTGCCGTGGCAAGGTGCCGATCATCGCCGGCGCCGGCGGCCCGACCCGCTTTGCCATCCAGTGCGCCCAGGCCGCCGAGGCGGCCGGCGCCCACGGCATCCTGCTGCTGCCGCACTACCTGACCGAGGCCGGCCAGGAAGGGCTGATCGCCCATGTGGAGGCCGTCTGCAAGAGCGTGAAGTTCGGCGTCATCGTCTACAACCGTGGCCAGGCCCGCCTGAGCCCCGATTCGCTGGCCATCCTGGCCGAACGCTGCCCCAACCTGATCGGCTTCAAGGACGGCATCGGCGACATCGAGCTGATGAGCTCGATCTACCTCAAGATGGGCGACCGCTTCTCCTACCTCGGCGGCCTGCCCACGGCCGAGGTCTATGCCGCCGCCTACAAGGCGCTGGGCACGCCGGTGTATTCCTCGGCGGTGTTCAACTTCATCCCCAAGACCGCGATGGAGTTCTACCAGGCGGTCGCCGCCGACGACCACGCCACCCAGCACCGCCTGCTCCAGCAGTTCTTCATGCCCTATCTGGAGCTGCGCAACCGTGGCCAGGGCTACGCGGTGAGCATCGTCAAGGCCGGCGCCAAGCTGGTCGGCCATGATGCCGGTCCGGTGCGCACGCCGCTGAGCGAGCTCAAGCCTGCCGAGATGGAGCAGCTCGACCGCCTGATCAAGGCCCTGGGCCCGCAATAAGCCCCGGAGCCGATCGAGATGAGCTTTCTGCATTCCTACGACGCCCGCACCGGGCAGACCCTGGGCGCGCCCATCGCGGCTTCGTCCCAGGCCGAGGTGGACGCCGCCGTGCAGGCCGCCCATGCGGCCTTCGCCGACTGGCAGCACAGCGACGGCCCGCGCCGCGCCGCCCTGCTCGAGGCGCTGGCGGGCCAGCTGGAGGCCCAGCGTGCCGAGCTGGTGGCCCTGGCCGACCAGGAGACCGGCCTGGGTGCCGGCCGCCTCAATGGCGAACTGGACCGCACCTGCTTCCAGTTGCGCCGTTTCGCCCAGGGCGTGAGCCAGGGCAGTGCCTTTGCCTTCACCGACGATCCCGCCGTGCCGGGCGCGCCGCCGCAGGGCCATCCGGCCATGATGCGGGTGCGGGTGCCGCTGGGCCCGGTGGCGATGTTCTCGGCCAGCAACTTTCCCTTTGCCTTCTCGGTGCTGGGCGGCGACACCGCCTCGGCCCTGGCCGCCGGTTGCCCGGTGGTGGTCAAGGCCCATTCGGGGCATCTGCAGCTGTCGCTGCGGGTGCATGCGCTGGCCTTGCAGGCGCTGGCCTCGCTGGGCCTGCCCGCCGGCCTGATCGGCCTGGTGCGCGGCGCCGGCAACGAGATCGGCCGGGCCCTGGTCGAGCATCCGCTGATCGCGGCCGGCGCCTTCACCGGCTCCACCCGGGGGGGCGCGGCGCTGCTGGCGGCGGCGCGCCAGCGGGCCCGGCCCATTCCCTTCTATGGCGAGCTGGGCTCGATCAATCCGGTGGTGGCCACGCCTGAATACCTGCAGGCCGGCGGCGAGGCCCTGGCCCAGACGCTGGCGGCCTCGATCAGCCTGGGTTGCGGTCAGTTCTGCACGAATCCGGGCCTGCTGGTGTTCCAGCGCGATCCGGCCAGCAGCACCTTCGTGGCCCGGCTGCAGGCTGCCCTGGCGGCCCAGCAACCCCATGTGATGTTGACCCGCGGCATGCGCGAGGCCCTGGACCGCGGCACCGAAGCCCAGCTCGCGGCCGGCGCCCGGGCGCTGCTGCACGAGCCGGTGGATTCGCTGAACCCACGCCCCTTCCTGGCCGAGGTCGATGCGCCGCGTTTCCTGGCCAGTGAAACCCTGCGCGAGGAGGTCTTCGGTCCGGCCAGCCTGATCGTCTGGACCGATTCGGTGGCGCAGACACTCGAGGTGCTGCGGGCCGTGGGCGGCAGCCTGACGGTCACGCTGTGGGGCGTCGAGACCGACACGCCGGACCATCGCCGCCTGGTCCGGGGCGCGATGGCGATCGCCGGGCGCGTGCTGTTCGCCGGTGTGCCCACGGGCGTGGCCGTCACCGCCGCGCAGCAGCATGGCGGCCCCTGGCCTTCGTCGTCCGAACCGATGACCACCTCGGTGGGGGATGCCGCACTCGACCGCTTCCTGCGCCCTGTCGCGCTGCAGGACATGCCGGCCTGGCTGACAGCCCGGCAGGGCCAGCCCTGCTGAGGCAAGGCGTCGGCCCGCAGCGGAGCGGGCCGCACGCCTGCGTCTGTGTCTTGCATCCGTGTCCTGCGCGCGACGCGCCGACGGGTCGTCAGGCGCCGCCGCGTGCCGATCCGGCGTCCAGACGCTATGCTGGCAGGGCATGAGGGCGGATGGGGTCGGGTCTGCCGGCGGCTCCAGGATCAGAGCCGGCGCCGGGTGCTTCCTCGGAGGCTTTGTGGGTTCATGCGCCACACGCGCCGCAGACACAAAGGCCTTGCGATGAAAATCGATCTTCCGTTCTCGCCACCTGAACCGGGCGAGCTCTATCGCGCCATCGTCGAATCCTCCGACGATGCGATCATCAGCAAGTCCCTGGACGGGACCATCATGAGCTGGAACCCGGCCGCCTGCCGCATCTTCGGCTATTCGACTGCGGAGATGCTGGGCCGTTCGATCCGCAACCTGATCCCTGCCGGCCGCATCCACGAGGAAGACCTGATCCTGGCGCGGATCCGCAACGGCGAGACCGTGGATCACTTCGAGACCCAGCGTGTGCGCAAGGATGGCGAGCTGATCCATGTGTCGGTCACCATTTCTCCGGTCTATGACGCACGGGGCATCGTCATCGGCGCCTCCAAGATCGCCCGGGACATCAGCCGCCGGGTGCACCGCGAGCAGCGCATGCGCCTGATGGACCGGGTGTTCGACGCCACCTCGGAGGCCATCGTGGTCACCGACGAGCAGGGCGTGATCCTGGAGGTCAACCAGGCCTTCAGCGAGATCACGGGGTACGCGCGAGAGGATGTGATCGGGCAGCACCCGCGCATGTTGCGCTCGGGTCGCCAGGCGCCCGAGGTCCATCTGGCCATGCTGCAGACCCTGCTGCGCAGCGGGCATTGCCAGGGCGAGGTCTGGAGCCGGCGCAAGAGCGGCCAGGCCTATGCGGTGATGCTCTCGGTGAGCCAGGTGCCCGACCCGTCGCAGGGGCCGCGCCGGTATGTGGCCTTGTTTGCCGACATCACCCTGCTGCGCGAGCACCAGGAGCAGATCGAGCAACTGGCCCATTACGATGCCCTGACCCGCCTGCCGAACCGGCTGCTGCTCACCGACCGGCTGGGCCAGGCCATCATCAAGGCCCAGCGCCAACACAGCCTGCTGGCCATCGTCTACCTGGACCTCGACGGCTTCAA
>JAFAMV010000189.1 GCA_019233055.1 Curvibacter sp. | reverse complement strand
TGTACTGATCGGACGCGCTGGTGGCACTGGTGCCGCCAGCGGTCACAACCGTCACATCCACTGTGCCGGCCGAACCCGCCGGTGCCGTGGCGGTGATCTGGGTGGCACTATTGACGGCATACGAAGTCGCAATGGTCGAGCCGAATTTGACCGCTGTGGCTCCGGTGAAATTGGTGCCAGTAATCACGACGGAAGTGCCGCCTGCTGCCGATCCTGAAGTGACCGACAGACTCGTGACCGTTGGCGCGGCAACATAGGTATACACATCCGACGCACTGGTGGCACTGGTGCCACCTGGTGTGGTGACAGTTATATCCACTGCACCGGCAGAACCGGCTGGAGCGGTCGCGGTGATTTGCGTGGCGCTGTTCACGTTGAAGGAGGCGGCATTGTTGGCACCGAATTTCACGGCGGTGGCGCCGCTGAAGTTAGTGCCAGTGATCACCACCGAGTTGCCGCCTGCCGTCGGACCAGCGCTGGTGCCCAAGTTGGACACGGTCGGCACTGCTACATAAGTAAACTGATCGGCTGCCGCTGTACTGCTGATGCCGCTGACCGTGGTCACCGTCACATCGACTGTGCCTGGCGAACCGGATGGGGATGTTGCCGTGATCTGTGTTGCGCTGTTGACGGTGAAGGACGTAGCATTTGTTGCGCCAAACTTAACCGCTGTTGCAGCAGTGAAATTGGTGCCGGTAATGATCACTGAAGTTCCACCCGCTGTCGGCCCAGAAGCAACCGACAAAGAGGTTACTGCTGGTGAAGGCGCATAGGTGTACTGATCGGACGCGCTGGTGGCACTGGTGCCGCCAGCGGTCACAACCGTCACATCCACTGTGCCGGCCGAACCCGCCGGTGCCGTGGCGGTGATCTGGGTGGCACTATTGACGGTATACGACGTCGCATTGGTCGAGCCGAATTTGACCGCTGTGGCTCCGGTGAAATTGGTGCCAGTAATCACGACGGAAGTGCCGCCTGCAGTCGATCCCGAAGTGACTGAAAGACTTGTGACCGTCGGCGCGGCGACATAGGTATACACATCCGACGCACTGGTGGAACTGGTGCCTCCTGGTGTGGTGACAGTTATATCCACTGCACCGGTAGAACCGGCTGGAGCGGTCGCGGTGATTTGCGTGGCGCTGTTCACGTTGAAGGAGGAGGCATTACTGGCACCGAATTTCACGACGGTGGCGCCGGTGAAATTAGTACCTGTGACCACCACCGAGGTACCGCCTGCTGTCGGACCGGCAGAAACCGACAGCGAGGTCACTGTAGGGGTGGGGATATAAGTGAATTGGTCGCCGGCTCCAGTAACACTGGTGCCACCACTGGTAGTAACGGTCACGTCCACTTGTCCTGACCCAGCCGGTGCAACGGCCGTCACCTGAGTGTCGTTCACAAAATTGAATGAAGTCGCATTGCTGGCGCCAAATTTGACGGCACTAACGCCTGTCAAATTGCTGCCAGTAATAGTGACGGAAGTTCCCCCGGCAGATGGGCCAGAAGCAGGGCTCAGGCCGGTAACGGACGGTATCGCCAGTGCACTCAAAGAGACTGGTTGCGCAACCATGAAAGGATCACTGGGCAAGCTGCTGCCATAATTTTCTAGCCATTCATTTGTAGGGTCAGAGCCGCTAGAGTAGCCTGCATCGACAATCCACGCCAAATAACGGGTTCCATCATTCAGTACCAAACCGCCTCCGGTGACATGCGGGGATACAGACGGAAAAAATTTGTTATCGTTCCCCCCCAGCGAATTAGCCGACACCAGTGACAACGATACCGCAGGATTACTTCCATATTGAATCGTAGCTCCCGAAATAGAGGTGACTACGCTAGAGGCATTTATGTAAAAAGTACCCTGAATCGTCATGGTTCCGTAGTTCGAGCCCCCCCCAAACGTCTGACTCACATCGGTGAATTGTGCAATAACGTTATAGGGGGTGTCCGCCAGTGCCGTTTGGCAATGAAAAGCCATCATCATAAGCAGGCAGTAAAGCGTGCCACCGATGGATCTGCGTATCTGATCAGCGTAAGCTGTCTTACCAAAGTTCAAATTCCATTTCAGGTCGTGAGCGGAAAATTCAAAAAATCGTCTGATTAGCAATGCCAATTTAGTTAGCCAGCAATCAGTCCGCGCTGCAGTTGCCTGAGATGGTTTCATGAAATATCCCTTTGACACTGTATTTGATAAACGGGAATTTTACTAAACGACAAGCGCACTGGCCAAGTATGCTGAAATGGTCTTACCCCTGCATAAGGTCGAGGCGGCACGAATCACTATATCACGATGTCATCTTAATTGCGGTTGGTGGCGGTCAACGTCGGCCATACCGGCATGGTACTCGGAGCATTCTATCGCCGCTTGGCTGCACGCATTGGGAAGGCCAAGGCAGTGACTGCCACGGCGAGCAAGAGTGAGGCGAGCATCCCGCCAAACGCATCCTGCCGTGCGATTTCTATCGCCCTGGAAAGATTGAGGTTGACCTCGAATTTCGGAGTTCATAGCTCAGCCCGGAGAATGCCGAGAAAGGAGAAAAGAGATGAACGCTGGAGTGATGAGCAGAGCCAAGTAGACCTTGGAGAGGCCGTCAAGCAAGTCAAGGCAGGACGGCCAGCCGCTGGGGTGAAAAAGGCCTTGGGGATACCCAGCGCGAGCTTGACCAACTGGGTTCGGGCGGATGCAAAGGGGCCGCTTGGGGTGTCGACAGCCGACTTGGACTTGGTACAGCGACGATTCAATCCGCGGGCACCCAACCAACTGTCGAGCGGGACATCGCGTATATCGCCACGGACGAGGAGTGGCTGTACCTGGCCACAGTGCTGGACCTGCACAGCCCGTTGATTTCGATGCAGAAGTGACCCACTATTCCCCATGAAAGTCACGGCTTGCCGATCGTAACGCGACCATCGTCACAAAATCTTCAGACTCATGATGGGGGGCGAGCCGGCTTTTCGGGCCGCGCGCTTCATTCTCGGTACCTTTGCCTTCGCCTTCGCCTTCGCGTTCGATGCCGGACACACACGGGGAAGGGGGGGCGACGGGCCGCGGATCGAAGCAGTTGATTTCACGATACTGTTGTTCCAATAGTTTCGCACTCGCTGAAGACAGTGAGGTTTCCGAGCGGAAATACCCCAAGACGGTGGCCACGCTGTGGTGCCCAGTCATGACCATGGTCTTTGGCAGGGGAATTTTTTGACGACTTGCTTCGGTGACGAAGCCAGATCGCAGCGAGCGCGCGGAAAAGTCACCCTCGATCCCGGCCAAGGCGCAACGCTCTTTCACGATGGTGCGGACGGCTGCGGGCGAGAGCGCCTCACCGAGGTGATTGCCTTTGCGAATTCGCCGGAAGATTAGTCCGCTCTGTATACCGCTGGCCTCCAGCTACTGGTCCAGGGCTGCGGCTGCAATGCCGGCAACGGGCTTGAAATTTTCAGGCCGATCCGCCCCCGACTGGTTTGTTTTGGAGACCGTCAACTCATAAATGTAGCCATCGGGCGGGACCCGCTTCAACATCTTCATATCCGCGCAGGCGACTTCGCTGCGCCTGCGGCCGCCGCTGGACCAGGCAAAGAGGAGGAGGGCGCGGTCGCGTTTACCGCGCAGGGAGTCGTCACAGGTGTCCAGGAGCGCCAAAAGCAGATCCTTGGTCAGTGCAGATTTTTTTTGGGGCAGGGCGCCTCGTCTGGCGTAGGCCTTGCGGGTGCGTGACAGGAGTTCGCGAACTCTGGCCTCTTCGCAGGGGTTCTTCAGCCCATGCATTTGGTGGGCTTTGGAGAGCACCGAAATGCGGTGCTGCAGGGTGTTGTGGGCCAACGGACCTACCTGCTTGTCGATGGGCTACCAGTCAGCGATTTGCCAAGTGGAGGGGCTGGTTCGGTGCCCACAACACGACGACTGGCTTCTCGATCATTGCAGTACCTGCGATGCGCCGACACCCTGCAATGCGGTGACAGCCGAGGCCTTCGATGAACCACTGATATGCGGGCACTGTCGGACTGCATACGCGCCAATCTGGGAGCCCGCCACTGGTGGCCTGTTTCAGAAGCGCATCGGAGATGAGGGCGCCTACCTCCGTCTCAGCCGATGGTTCGCGGGCGCCGATACTCTGGAAATCCAATGGCCCGATCTAGTCTGGTGGTTGAGCGATCCATGCGCCCCAACCCAAGCGGTCGAGGCAAACAAGCGTGTGCACATGCTGGGCATCCTCACCGACGTGGCGCCTCGACCGGAGCCGGCGGCGCCTTGCCGTTCCGATCTTTGGACCGGAACCTGGCCGTTGAACTCAAGTACACCCCAGGTGTACTTTGCGAGCGGCGCAACTCGCGATGAACTCACCCAAGCGCGGGTTGCCATCTACAAATCGATCCGCCGACATCACGCGAGACGTTTTGGCGTGAAAGTCGAAGCGCGCATAGATGACCGCAGCCAGCAGATGGTCTCGAACAACCACGGAATGGTGATGCCTCGCAACGAGCACGTCGATCCCGCTCATCACGGGTTCCTCGCATGGCGGCTCCCCCCGCGGGTCCGAGACTATCTGGCGCGCTGCCTGCCTCCGCCCATTTTTCTGTGTTGTACCAATATGATTTGACATAATACACATTGTATAAAGTATTGAAGCAGCAAACCGATCCGGGGATCCCGGACCGATCAGAGCTCGAACACCTCTCCCTGGGCGTTGCGCCGTTGCCGCTTGAACGGCGGCAGACCTTTGAGCAGGCGTTGGCCGAAGCTGGTCTGGACCAGGCGGCGGTCGTAGCAATAGACATGGGCCTGGTCGGTCTCGCTGCGGATGGCGCGGCCGACCCATTGGGCCAGGCGGATGCTGACCGCCGGCACCACGAGTTCCATGAAGGGGTCGCGGCCCTTGGAGCGCAGCCATTGCGACCGGGCCGAACTCACCGGATCGGAAGGCGGTGCAAACGGAAGCTTGCAGATGAACACGCTCTCGCACAGCCGCCCGGGCAGATCCAGGCCTTCGCCAAAGGATTGCATGCCGAAGATGATGGACGGCGATTCGCGTTCGACGCGCTCGCGGTGCCGCTGCAGCAGGCTCTGGCGCGGCAGGTCGTTCTGCACCAGCACCCGGCTACGCAGGCGCCCAGGCAAGGCGTCGACCGCGCAGCGCATCTGTTCGCGCGAGGTGAACAGCACCAGGGCCCCGGCCTCGACGCGGTCGAGGTCGGCCATCAGTTCCTTGCACATGGCCTGGTTGTATTCGCCCGCCCGCTTGGGGTCGGCGGCGGTCTCCACCGCCACGAAATGGCCCTGTGCCGAGAAGTCGAACGGACTGCCGACCACGCGGGTGCTCACCCCCTCCAGCCCGGCCAGGCCGGTCTCCTGCAGGAAGAAATCGAAACTGCCGCAACTGGTGAGCGTGGCCGAGGTCAGGACCGCGCCGCGCGCCTTGGCCCAGAGCCGGTGGCGCAGCGCCGAGGCCGGCAGGATGGGGCTTGCCGACGCGGTGATGGACATGAACTCGCCATGGAGGCCGAATTCGAACCAGCGGGCCGCCGGCACCTCGGTCTCCAGCAGCATCAGCGCTGCCCAGGCCTGCACGGACTCCAGCCGGGGGGCCAGCACCCCCAACTGCACATAGTGGGTGGACAGTTCACGGGCATCGTCCGGGCGGTCCTTCATCTGGCCGCGCAGCGCGGTGGAGATGTTCTGCAGGTGCTTGATCAGTGCTGCGGACAGGCTGAGGATCTGGCTGATGCCGGCATCGAGTGGCGCCGGCAGCGGGCCGACGGGCAGCAGTTCCAGCGGTTCGTCACCCAGGCCTCGGGGCCGGTAGAGCGACAGCGCCTGCTGGCCCACCTCGGTCAGGTGCTGGCGCAAGGCCTGGCCCAGGGCCGGCAGTTCGACAGCACAGTCCAGGTCCAGCAGCTCGGCGGTCTTGCGGGCCCGCAGGACCAGTTGTTCGACCCAGCGCAGGCGCGTCAGGTCGGTGCCTTCCTGGAAATGATTGAGGGCCACGGCGGGCAGATGGTGCCCTTCGTCCAGCACCAGCAGGCAGTCCGACAGGTCGGGCAGCGTGTTGCCATTGATGGTGGCCAGCAACAGGTCGTGGTTGGCCACGATGACCTGCGAGGCGGCCAGGGCCTTGCGTTGCTCGAAATAGGCGCAGCCCTGGTAGTCGGGACAGTGCTTGGCGGTGCAGCTGCTGGCTTCGGCCGCGATCGGTCGCCACAGCTCCGGGCTCGGCGGCACGGGCAGGCTGTCCCGGTCGCCGTCCCAGCGGCGCGATTTGAATTCGTCGGCGATCTGGCGGTAGAAAAGCAGCTGGTACTCCCCTGCCCCACGCCCGGCCGGCGCGGCGCTGGCGGCCCCCGGCAGTTCCTCGGCGAAGAGGTCGGCCTCGGCTTCGCCGCTGATCCAGCGCTGCAGCTTGTAGCGGCACAGGTAGCGCCCTCGCCCCTTGGCCAGGGCATAGCTGAAAGGCTGGGGCATGAGCTGGCTGAGCAGGGGCAGATCCTTGTGGACCAGTTGCTCCTGCAAGGCCACGGTGGCGGTCGAGATGATCACCCGGGTCTTGCGGGCCAGGGCGGTGGCGATGGCCGGGGCCGCGTAGGCCATGGACTTGCCCACGCCAGTGCCGGCCTCGATGACGGCAAAGGCGCGCTCGGGCTCGTCCTCGGTCTTGCCCAGGGTCGGCGTGCTGAAGGTGCGCGCCACGAGTTCGGCCATGGCGCGCTGGCCTTCGCGCGGGCGGAAACCCGGCGAGCCGGAGACCACGTGGTCGAATGCGGCCAGGGCCTGGGCCTGGATGTCGGCGGGGCTCATGGCCGGTCAAGCCCTGCAGGCACGTCGGGGCCGCAGAATCACCAGGTCCCCTTGGGCTGACGCTTTCGGATGGCGGCCGCAATGGCGTCGGCATTGGCACTGCGGCTCACGCGCTGGGCAAAATCGATGGCGCTCAGGCCCTGCTGGTTGCGCAGGCTGGGGTCCGCCCCCTCGTCCAGCAGCAGTTGGACCACCCCCGACAGACCGTACATGGCCGCCATCATGAGCGGGGTGCTGCCATTGGGCGATTCGGCATCGATGTAGGCGGCGTTGTCGAGCAACAGGCGCACGATGTCGATCTGGGCCGGCGAGGTGCCCGAGCAGGCGTAGTGCAAGGGGGTCCAGCCGGTCTTGTTGACGTCGGCCCCGGCCTCGATCAAGGCGCGCACCAGCTCGGTCTGCCCGCGGATGGCCGCCAGCATGAGCGCACTTTCGCCCTTGCCGTTGCGCACCTCGGCCTCGATCTTGGGTGAGGCCAGCAAGACCTGGATGACCTTGGTCGATTGCAGCTCCACCGCCATCAGGAGGCCGGGCTGTCCTTGCTCGTTCACGGTGTTGGGGTCGAAGCCCTGCTCCAGCAGGCGGCTCACGGCGGCAGCGTTGTCGCGCCGGATGGCCAGGAAGAAATCATCGAAAGAGCCCGCCCGGGCCTGCCCCAGACCGCACAGGGCTGCGAGCCCCAGACCGACCACGCGTCGACGCGACAGGCGCTGCAGAGCATGGGATGACAGCGGCCTGGTCCTCATGCCGGCACTCCATCGCTCACACCCCGGAACAGGCGCTCGAAATTGGCGCTGGTCTGGCGGCCGACGTCTTCGACGCTGCACTGCTTCAGTTGGGCGATCTGGGCCGCGACATGGGGCACATAGGAGGGGTTGTTGGTCTTGCCTCGGTAGGGCACCGGGGCCAGGTAGGGGCTGTCGGTCTCGATCAGCATGCGCTCCAGCGGCACGAAAGTGGCCACCTCGCGCAGGTCCTGGGCACTCTTGAAGGTCAGGATGCCCGAGAAGGAGATGTCAAACCCCAGGTCCAGGGCCGCGCGAGCCACCTCCCGGGTCTCGGTGAAGCAATGGAACACGCCCCCGGCGGCTCCGGGCCGGCCGTCCTCCCCCTCCTCCTTCAGGATGGCCAGGGTGTCGTCGGAGGCGCTGCGGGTGTGGATGATCAGGGGCTTGGCGCAGGCCTGGGCCGCCCGGATGTGGGTGCGGAAACGCTCGCGCTGCCAGGCCATGTCGGCCACGCTGCGCTCACCCAGGCGGTAATAGTCGAGCCCGGTCTCGCCGATGCCGACGACCCGAGGAAGGGCCGCGCGGTCGAGCAAGCCCTGCAGATCGGGCTCCTGCACGCCCTCGTTGTCGGGGTGGACCCCCACGGTGCACCAGAAATTGTCGTGGCCGGTGGCCAGGGCGTGGACCGTCTCGAACTCCTCGAGCGTGGTGCAGATGCACAGCGCCCGGTCGACCCCGGCCTCGGCCATGGCCCGCCGGATCTCGGGCAGGCTGGCGGCCAGTTCAGGAAAACTCAGGTGGCAGTGGGAATCTACAAACATCGGAAGGGCGTTGGAATGGCATGGGGAGGGAAAGGCCGGCGGTGGCGGCTGCGGGCAGGTTCCGCGAGGGGCGGCGGCCCACGGGTCGACCGGGCCTCTCTGTCTCAGATCGTCTGGGTCGGCCGGTCCGAGGCCAGATGGCTGCCCAGGATCTCCTCGATCTTGATCTTCAGGAGGCGGGACTTCTCGTCCTTGGGAAACTGGATGCCCACGCCCTGGGTCCGGTTGCCGGATGCCCTGGGTGGCGTGACCCAGGCGACGCGACCGGCGATCGGATAGCGCTGCGAGTCCTCGGGCAGCGACAGCAGCACATAGACATCGTCGCCCAGGCGGTAGTCGCGGGTGGTGGGGATGAACATGCCCCCCTCGGCAAACAGCGGGATGTAGGCGGCATACAGCGCCGCCTTCTCCTTGATGGCGAGCTGGACGACGCTGGGACGGGGGGTGCTGATGCTGCTCATGCGGTGTGCTCGGGATGGGAGTTTAGAGTGATTTGGGCCTCACTCACAAGCGCTTCGAGCATCAGCCCCGGGTTGTAGGGGTGATCGGCCGTGCGGGCCGCCTGGGCCAGGCGCCGGGCCCATTGGCTGAGGGCGGCCGGTGCCGGTGCGCTCGGCAGATCGGCGGCGTCGAAGTAGCGGGCCGGCGCATCGGCCGCCTTGGCCAAAAGGTCGTGGGCCAGCTTCTGCAGACTCTGGATGATGCGCGCCGCCGGCCAGTTGGCGAGCAGGCCCGGGTCGCCTCGCAGCAGATCACGCGGCAGGCGCGACCAGCCGGCCGGGGTCAGCCCCTCCGAGGCCAGCATCAGGGCGTCCTCAGGGCGGCCGCCTGCTGCCCGCAGCAGGGCCTGCGCCGCACCGGCGTCCAGGCCCTGCCCCTGCAGCCATCGGCAGGCCAGGGGCTCTTCAGGCCAGATCATCTGGTGCGACAGGCAGCGGCTTCGGATGGTGGGCAGCAGTTGATGGGCCGCCTCGCTGGCCAGCACGAAATGCACCTCGCCAGGAGGCTCTTCGAGGGTCTTGAGCAGGGCGTTGGCGGTGACATGGTTCATGTCCTCGGCCGGATAGACCAGCACCGCCTTGCCGCGTCCACGCGAGGAGGTGCGTTGGGCGAACTCCACCGCATCCCGCATGGCCTCGACCCGGATTTCGCGGCTCGGTTTGCGCTTCTTGTCGTCGATCTCGGATTGCGCCTTTTCGGACAGCGGCCAACCCAGGGCCAGCAAGGCGGTCTCGGGCATCAGGACCATCAGGTCGGGATGGGTGCGCACCGACACCGCATGGCAACTGGCGCAGTGTCCGCAGGCGCCGCCGGCCTGCGGCCGATCGCACAGCCGGGCCTGCACCAGCGCCAGGGCCAGGCTGTATTGCCCCAGGCCCGAGGGCCCCTGAAGCAGCCAGGCATGGCCCCGTTGCGCCAGCAACTGTTCGAGCTGCCCCTGCAGCCAGGGTGCCAGCGCCGGGCTGGCGGTGTCTTCATGCATGCCGCGCTCCTTGCGACAGGCCGGCGGTCCACCAGCCTTTGGCTTCAAACAGCGCGACGATCTGCTCCCAGACCTGCTCGCGCGGCAGGGCCGCATCGATGCGGGCAAAACGCCCGGGCGCGGCGGCAGCCCGTTCGGCGTAGCCACGCTGCACCTGGCGGAAGAACTCGAGCGGCTGCGACTCGAAACGATCGGGCAGGCGGGCATCGGCCAGACGGGCCGCCGCCAGCTCGGGCGGCAGGTCGAACCAGACCGTCAGATCGGGCTGGATCAGGCGCGGCTCGGCGCCAGGACGGCCCTGGACCAGGCGCTCCAGGGTCTGCAGCACGGCCGGATCGAAGCCCCGTCCGGCCCCCTGATAGGCAAAGGTGGCGTCGGTGAAGCGGTCGCACAGCACGACCTCGCCGCGGGCCAGGGCCGGCTCGATGACCTGGCGGAGGTGGTCGTTGCGGGCCGCGAAGATCAGCAGGGCTTCGCTGAGGGGATCCATCTCCTGCTGCAGGACCAGCCCGCGCAGCGCCTCGGCCAGCGGTGTGCCACCGGGCTCACGGCTGCGGCACACCGCCCTGCCCTGCGCCGCAAAAGCGGCGGCGACCCCTTCGATGTGGGTGGTCTTGCCGGCGCCATCGATGCCTTCGAAGCTGATGAACAGGCCATTTTTCGGAGCGGTCATGGTCGGCGCTGGTATTGGTTGACGGCCCGATTGTGCTCTTCGAGCGTGTTGCTGAACTGGCTGGTGCCGTCACCCTTGGCGACGAAATACAGCGAGCGGGTGTTCGCGGGTTGCACGGCGGCCAGCAGTGCCGCCTTGCCCGGCATGGCGATGGGGGTCGGCGGCAGGCCCGGGCGGGTGTAGGTGTTCCAGGGCGTATCGGCCTGCAGATCGCGCTTGCGCAGGTTGCCGTCGAAGCGCTCGCCGAGTCCATAGATGACGGTCGGGTCGGTCTGCAGCAACATGCCGACCCGCAGGCGGTTGATGAAGACCGCCGCGATCAGGGGACGATCGCTGCCGCGCGCCGTCTCCTTCTCGACGATGCTGGCCAGCGTCAAGGCCTCTTCGGGCGACTTGAGAGGCAGGTCGGGCAGGCGCACGCTCCAGGCCGCCGCCAGCTTCTTGTCCATGGCGCGAAGCGCCCGTTGCAGCACGGCCAGATCGCTGCTGCCCTTGGCATAGGTGTAGGTGTCGGGAAAGAAGCGGCCCTCGGGCTGGAGGCCGGGCCGTCCCAACTGGGCCATCAGGGCGTCGTTGTCCATGCCTCGGCTGTCGGCGCGCAACTGGTCGGCGTGGGCCAGCGCCTCGCGCACTTGCCGCCAGTTCCAGCCTTCGACCAGGGTCACCGCGCGCAGGGCCTCCTCGCCCCGCACCAGCTTGCTCAGCAGCCGTCGGGGTGAGACCTGGCGGTCGAGCTCGTAACTGCCGGCCTTGATGTTGCGGGCCTGGCCCGAGAGGCGGAACCACCAATAGAGCAGCGCCGGGTTCACCTCGACACCGGCATCCTGCACATCCTGGGCCACCGCCCTGGGCGAGGTTCCGGGCTCGATCGAGAGATCGATGGTGTCGGCCGACACCTTCATCGGCGTCTCAAGCCACCACCAGGCGGTGCCCGCCAGGCCCGCCAGAAACAACACCATCACCACCAGCAAACCACGCACAGCCCTGCCACTTTCAAGTCTTTGAGCGCGGATCATAATTCAGCGATGACTGAAGCCACGATTTCCGGCACCGGTCTGCTGCAGGGCGTCGCGCCGCTGCCAGACTTGGGTGTGATCCGCGTCAGCGGCGCTGACGCCGCCTCCTTCCTGCATGGACAACTGACCCAGGACTTCCTGCTGCTGCCAGACGGCCAGGCCCGTCTGGCCGGCTACTGCTCGGCCAAGGGCCGGCTGTTGGCCAGCTTTGTCGGCCTGCGTCTGTCTGCCGACGAACTGTGGCTGGTCTGTCCCCGGCCCGTGCTGGCCGCCACGCTCAAACGCCTGTCGATGTTCGTGCTGCGCGCCAAGGCGAAGCTCGTCGATGCCAGCGCGGAGCTGACGGTGCTGGGCCTGGCGGGCGATGCCGCCCTGCCGGCCGCAGCCGCATGGAGCGCACGGCCCTTGGCCGGCGGCCATGCGATCAGCCTGTACCCGGCGCTCGGGGTGGCGCGCGCCCTGTGGGTCGGCCCGGCTGCGGGCGGCCGGCCGGCCGGCCCCGGCCTGGACGCCGGGCTGTGGGCGTGGTCAGAGGTGCGCTCGGGGGTGGCGACGCTGGACGCCCGCCTCGCCGACACCCTGGTGCCGCAGATGCTCAACTACGAATCGGTCGGTGGGGTCAGCTTCAAGAAGGGCTGCTACCCCGGCCAGGAGGTGGTGGCGAGAAGCCAGTTCCGCGGCACCCTCAAGCGCCGCACCCAGCTTGCGCACACCGATTCGGAAACCCTGGTGCTGCCGGGCGAGGAGGTGTTCGCCGAGGGCGATGCCGCCGACCAGCCCAGCGGACTGGTCGCCGAATGCGCGGCCTCGCCGCAGGGCGGGCAGGACCTGTTGCTGGTGCTGCAGCTGGCCAGCCTGGGCCGGACCCTGCACCTGGGCTCGCCCGAGGGCCCGGTGTTGACGCTGCTTGCGCTGCCCTACCCGCTGCTCGAAGATCTCTAGAAGCCTGTTCACGGTGCCCGCTGGGACACCGTGAACAGGCTCTGAGCGCGTCCATCGACGCCGCCCAGGCTCAGCCCAGGGCGCGGGCCATCTCGATGTGGGTGATGCCCGCTTCCTCGAAACGGTCGCCACGCGGCAGGAAGCCCAGGCGCTCATAGAAGCCCTGCGCGCTGCACTGGGCATGCAACAGCACTTCATGGTCGCCGCGCGCCTGGGCTGCCGCCATCAGGGCCTGCAGCACCTGCGCGCCCACGCCCGAGCCGCGCAACACGCGGCGCACCGCCATGCGCCCCACCCGGGCCACCCCGGGCGCATGCCGCAGCAGGCGGCCCGTGGCCACGGCCGAGCCCAGGGCGTTGTAGACCACCGCATGCAGTGCCGTGGTGTCGGCCTCGTCCCATTCCATGTCGGGCGCAATCGCCTGTTCCTGCACGAAGACCTCGGTGCGCACCTTCGAGGCATCCGTCCCCAGGGCCTGCCAGTCGCCGGTCTCGAGCCGCAGGACGTCGGCGCCCCGAGCGTGGTCGAGCAGCAGCTCGCGCAACACCGGCGGCACCGGTCTGGAGGTCTGGCTGTCCGGGTCGGCGAACACATAGAGCAGCTCGCCGGACACCAGCAACTGCTGGTCGCGGAAGATCCCGCCAATCAGATGGATCGAGGAGTTGCCGATGCGCTGGCATTGCAGACCGACGTCGAGCACATCGTCGTAGCGGGCCGAAGCCAGGTATTCCATGGCCAGGCGCTTCACATAGAGTTCGCCGCCCAGGATCTGCATCGACTCTTCATAGGGCAATCCCAGCGCCCGCCAGTAGTCTCCCATCGCGGTGTCGAAGTACATGGCGTAGTGGCCGTTGAAGACGATTTTCTGCATGTCCACCTCGACCCAGCGCACGCGCAGGCGGTGGAAGAAACGGAAATCGGCGCGTTGGACGGGGCTCATGGGGTCTCCTTGGGGGACAGGGCCCGGCGCAGGGCCTGGGCCGCATCGTGGTGGGCTTGCAGGGCTTCGGGAACGGCGCGGCCCATCTTGATGAATTCGTGGGTCACGCCACGGTAGATCTCCAGCTCGACCGGCCGGCCGGCCATCCGGAGGCGGTCGGCATAGGCGATGCCTTCATCGATCAGCGGATCGTATTCGGCCAGTCCGATCCAGGCCGGGGCGACCCGGTCCAGCTCGGGCGCCTCCAACGGGGCGAAGCGCCAATCCTCGCGCTCCTCGCGGCTGTGCACATAGTGGTTGAAGAACCACTGGATGTGGCTGGCCTCCAGCACCAGCCCATGGGCATAGCGCCGGTGCGAGTCGCTGTCCTGGTGCGCACTGACGCCCGGGTAGAACAGCAGCTGCAGCGCCAGCGGGACGCCGGCTTGGGCGGCTTCGATCGCGGTGGCGGCCGCCAGGGTGCCGCCGGCGCTGTCGCCGCCCACGGCCAGGCGCCGGGTGTCCAGGCCCAGGTCCGGCCCACGGGCCAGCAGGGCGAGCAAGGCGTCCCAGGCGTCATTGGAGGCGGTGGGAAATCGATGCTCGGGGGCCAGCCGGTAGTCGAGCGACACCACCGCGCAGCCGGACAGCCAGGCCAGTTGCCGACACAGGGTGTCGTGGGTCTCGATGCTGCCGACGGTGAAGCCGCCGCCATGGAAATACAGCAGGACCGGCAGACCGTCCTCGCAGCGCGGGGCATACAGGCGCGCCGGCAGGGATGCGCCATCGCGCGCGCTCAACTGCAGCTCCTCGACACGGGGCAGCGGTGGTCGGTCGATCTCGAGCACGCCGGCGCCGGCCGCATAGGCGGCGCGGGCCTGACGGGCACTGAGGCTGTGAAGTGGCGGGCGGGCCGCCTTGGCCATGCGGTCGATCACGCCCTGCATGGCAGGGGCCAGTCGATGCACCGGCCGGGATGGGACTCGGGTCATGGAGGGTGAGAAAAACCGGTCACCGACGCGACGCCGTCGCCCTGCCCTGCGGGTTTGCTGGCTGGCCGGCGTGCAGGTGAGCCGCTAAAGTCAAGCCCGCATCCTACAACGCAAGTCGAGACGCCCATGGCCCTGATCCAATACCTGACCCAGATCCAGTTTGAATTCGGCGCGGTGCGCCTGCTGGCCGCCGAATGCGAGCGCGTCGGCATCCGCCGGCCCCTGGTCGTGACCGACCCGGGCGTGCGTGCCGCCGGCGTGCTGCAGAAGGCCCTGGACGCGCTGGCCGGGCTGCCCGTGGCCGTCTTCGACCAGACCCCCTCCAACCCCACCGAAGCCGCGGTGCGCGAAGCCGTGGCGCTCTACCATGCCCAGCGCTGCGACGGTCTGGTGGCCGTGGGCGGCGGCTCGGCCATCGATTGCGCCAAGGGCATCGCCATCGCCGCCACCCACGAGGGACCGCTGACCACCTACGCCACCATCGAAGGCGGCTCGCCCCGCATCAGCGAGCGGGTCGCACCCCTGATCGCGGTGCCGACCACCAGCGGCACCGGCAGCGAGGTGGCGCGCGGGGCCATCATCATCGTCGATGACCACCGCAAGCTCGGCTTCCATTCGTGGAACCTGATGCCGCGCGCCGCGCTCTGCGATCCGGAGCTGACGCTGGGCCTGCCCGCCGGCCTGACGGCGGCCACCGGCATGGATGCGATCGCCCATTGCATGGAGACCTTCATGTCGGCGGCCTTCAACCCGCCGGCCGACGGCATCGCGCTCGACGGTCTTGAACGCGGATGGGCCCATATCGAGCGCGCCACGCGCAACGGCCAGGACCGTGAGGCGCGGCTGCAGCTGATGAGCGCCTCGATGCAGGGCGCCATGGCGTTCCAGAAAGGCCTTGGTTGCGTGCACAGCCTGAGCCACAGCCTGGGCGGTGTGAACCCGCGCCTGCACCATGGAACCCTCAACGCCCTGTTCCTGCCCGCCGTGCTGCGCTTCAATGCCGGCGCCGAGTCGGTGCAGCGTGAGCGCCGGCTCGAGCGCATGGCGCACGCCATGGGCCTGGGCAGCGGCACCGACCTGCCCCAGGCCCTGCGCGAGATGAACGCGCGGCTGGGCCTGCCGACAGGCCTGGCGGCGCTCGGTGTGGGGCCCGAGGTGTTCGACGCGGTGGTCCGGGGCGCGCTGGCCGACCATTGCCACAAGACGAATCCCCGCCTGGCCTCGGCAGACGATTACCTGGAGATGCTGGAATCCTCGCTCTGAACGGGCCTGTCAGACGGCAATGACGCCTTCAGTCGACCACCACATGGAGGCTGCCCCGCAGCCGGTGCGCGAGCAGGCAGTGGCGCGCCATGCCGTCCAGAAAATGGGCCAGCGGGCTGTTCCGCTCGCACAGCAGCACCATCTGCAGGCTGTCGGCATACAGCGACAGCAGATCCTCGCCGCGCAGGGCGAGTTCGGCGCCCGGGCCCCGGTAATGCTTCCAGAACGAACGCAGCGGACGATCGCCCGGGCAATACTCCATGACCTTGGGGTAGCCCTGCTCCCAGAGGTGCTCGGGCAGGCACAGATCGCTCAGGCCGGACTCCTGGGAGTCCTGGCCGGGTAGCAGCAGGGTCAGTCGCTTCAAACTTCGTACTTTCGTCAGCATGGAATGGATCTCCTAGCCGACCGGGGCCCGGCAGACACAAAGCCTGCCCGGCGACCCAATCTGCATTCGGGGTGTCTCCGGATCGAGAACCCAATGTAGGAGGCTGACGAAGGACGGACAATTACACGGTATTACGCGCGGCCAGCGGGTACTGGCCCTCCTCCCGGCCCCCCTTGCTGATGCGGAAGGCAAAGGGGCCGAATCGCAGTTCGCCGCGCCGGCGCTCCAGCAGCGCCGCCGATTCCAGCGACTGCGGCAGGACCCGCAGGATCTGCTGGCGGGCACGGAAGATCTGGATGTTCACATAGGGCACATCCACTCCCAGCATCCGGGCCAGCGTATCGACCGCCACCCATCCCTGGCTGGGTTCATCGATGCCCTGATGCGCGTCCTCCAGCCGCCGCCTGGCCAGGGTGGCGAGGGTGTAGTGGTGGATGCGCTCCCCCAGCGGGATCATGCGTGGGCCCACCTGGAGGTCAAGGTTCGCATGCTCCTCGTTCTGGCTGACCTTGAAATCAAAGCACAGCTCGGGCAGGGGCAGCAGGGACGCCCGCTTGGTCTCCAGGGTGGCATCCAGATCGGCGCCGAGCACGAATTCCCAGCTGCGCCCCCCCAGCCGGACCAGGTCGCCGTCGGCCAGGAAGTCGGACCCATCGAGGCGATCCAGCAGCCAGCGCCCCTCGACGCTGTAGAGATTGGCCTCGGGGCTGCCGGCATCGGGCAACAGGTTTTCCTGCGCATTCAGGGGCAGCACCTCAAAGGGTTCGCCGCGCGAGAACAGGCAGGTCACCGGGGCATCGAGCTGGAGCACCTTCCAGCGCGCTGCGGCATCCTGGCCGAAACCGATCACGGTATCCTGCGTCAGGCGCACCCATTGGCCGACCGGCAATCGCTCGCCGTCGAGCTGGGTGCCATTGCGACTCTGGTCCGAGATCTCCCACTGACCATGGTGCCAACGGATCAGGGCGTGCAGCTTGGACACGTCGGAAGACTGCAGCACCGTCCGACAGGACGCGGGGTGCCGTCCCCAGGTGTGCAGGGAGCGCAGCATCACCTGCTGCCCGAGGCTGGGGTTGAACAGAATCGCCATCGTCTACCACTTCTCCTGGCGCTGCACGATCTGCAGCGCCCTCATGCGCAAACCTTCAGACAAACAGGGCCACGGGGTTGAGTTCGGCCTCGCTCAGCGCCTGCCGGCGCCAGCCCATGCGGACCGGCACCTCGTAAAGCCGCGAGTTTGCCAGTTCCGGCCAGATGTGGCAGGCCCCGGGCATCACCACCTTGACACTGCGCAGTGGAATGTCCGGGCGGGAGTAGTCATGCACCAGCACTTCGAGACCCAAGCGGGCGGCGGCCCGCACGCCGTCTGCGATGTCCTGATCCAACCGCGCATTGGCCGGATCGACGGCCGTGCGGGCCGCCGGGCGCTGCTGTGGATCGGGCCGCAGGAAGTCGGCCGGCCGGGCCCGCTCATTGAACATGGCGGCAGGCAACTGCTTGCCTGCCACCACGAGCTGCAGCAACTCTGTCAGTGCCCGCTCGCAGGCCAGGCCCGGGTGCGCCGCAGCGCCGAAGCCCAGAGCCCAGTCACCACTCTGACGATGCTGCCCCACCGCAGCCGCCACCGGCAGCCCCATGTCGTGGGTGATGTCCAGCAGCCAATAGTCCCAGTCGGGTCCGAGGCTGGCCTCGATGGCCTGACGATGATCGTCCGAGATCCAGCCGGGCCCAAAGGGTGGACGGCGGATTTCGTTGTACCACCACACGGCGGTGGCATCCCTTTCCACCAGTTCCAGAAACCCTTGCCAGATCGCGTCCTCGAGCCGGTTGCCGCTGGCGCAGCCGTTGGAGGTCCAGCCGATGTGCCGGGTCTCTGTGGGCGCGGCACCGGCATAGCAGAAGGACTGCGGCAGGTAGCAGGCGGCGTCCCGGCTGAGCGACCAGGCGGGCACCCAGTTCAGCGCCTGTCCGGCGGTCAAGGGCTCCGGCCGGGTCGAGCGGGCGGCCTGAGGGATGGCCTGGGCGGCCTGGGCCGGGCTGAAGAACGCCAGATCCCCGGGGCCCCAGCCGGGGGCATCGAGTTCGGACAGCGGCTTGCGCACGACGGCCTCGTCACCCTGCAGGCAGGCTGCATAGCGCTCCACCGCCTCGCACAGGGCGCTGGCCTGTGCCTGGCCCTCGCTCAGGCCCTTGCCCAGACAGAGCTGCACAAAGCCGCGGTCGGGCGAGGCCTCGGCCCAGGACGGGGTCCGGAAAAAGCTGCTGCGATAGACCGTCAGGGGTGAGGGGCCGGTCCGGGGGATGGGCTCGAAGCTTGCCACCACCCCGCACAGCGGGCCGACGTGGGGCATGAGCTGCTGCACCGTGGACTCCGATGACTGAGGACGGGCGCCGCCGCGCACGCCGGCCGCCTTGGCCACGGCGCCGGGCCGCACGGGCCGCCTCTGCCACTGCGACTGCAGACGGGCCTCCCCGCATTCCGGGCATTGGGGCCGACGCACCAGGTGGTGGCGCTGCCAGGCCCCATCGCCATCCGGCGCGAGCAGGACGGCCTCGGCGTCGTTCGACAGTCGGGCCAACGGCTCCGACAGGGCCTCCAGGCACTCTGGCCCGACGGGCTGCAGCGGCAGGCCGCGCATCAGGCCGCCCTGGGCCGACGCCAGCAGGCCGCGCGCCGGCTGATTGCGCCGCAGGCGCTGCGACAGGCAGTGCCAGCAGGGGCGATCCGTCTGCCGGGGATCCAGCCAGGGCCCGACCCAGGGGCGCAGACCGGCGGCCTTGAACAGCAGCACATCCGTGCCCCGGGCACGCAGCGTCTGCCACAGCGCGTCGAGGCGCGGGTCGAGGTAGTCGTCGCAGAGCAGCCAGACCGCAGGCGGCCGGCTCATCCGCTGCGCCTGGGCCTGGCACCAGTCCAGCACCGCCTGGGGCGGCAGCAGGGTCGACAGCAGGTACAGCTCGCCGCCATCTGCCAGCGGGTGCACCTGCCAGGGAAGTGAGAAATCGGGCAGGTGCCAGACCTCGGCAGCGCCGCCCAGGTAGCCCTGGCGGCGCAGCCCCTCCATGGCGTGGAGGGCGCCGGGCACGCGGGCCAGGGCCAGGCCTTGGGCCAGACGCTGATTCAGCGACTGGCCGCTCGCCGCCAGGTCCGCGATCAGGTCGACGTCCGGCGACCTGAATTGCAGGACCTGCATCTCGTCCATCAGGACCAGGCTGGCCTCCGGGTCGGCCGTCCGGCAGGCCCGCCAGCGCGGATGCCAGCCGGGGACCCAGTCAAACAGGTTCGGGGCGGGATTCATGGTGTCCGATGTCCAGGCAGGCGATGGCGTAGGGTGCCGCACGATGCTGCGCCCTGAAAGCGGCATCGAAGCCTGCATGCCCCTCAGAAAAACGGGCGAAGGGATGGTGTTCACTGTGCAGCCGGATGTCCGGGTGCGCCGCGAGCAGCGCCTGCGCCTGGGCAAACCCACCCACCACCGGCAGACGCATGCCGCCGACCTCGGCCGCCGGCCCCTGCACCAGCGCCGGATGGACATAGTCGAGCACCAGGTGCGCACGCCGGCCCCGCGCCAGGCAATGCCCGGCCAGGCGGCGCAGCAGGCCCAGCGTATCGCCGGCCGGCAGATAGGGGCTCACGCCTTCCATCAGCACCAGCAGAGGGCTGTGGGCAGGCCAGGCCGCGGCATCCAGCCAGTCGTCCGAGGTCAGGGATGCGGCCAGCACCGCCCCGCCCTCCTGTGGGCGCAGACAGGCCCGGCGCAGGTCGATGACATCGGGAAGATCCACATTCAGCCAATGCGCTGCCGTCTCTCCCGCCACCGGGGGCAGCCGGCTCCAGCGGGTGCACAGACCGGCGCCCAGGGTGACCGCGCCGAGCGCGCCGGCCTGCCGATGCCGGCGGGCCTGCTGATCGAAGATCAGGCTGCGCAGCACCACGCCGCGCACAAATCCGGGGTCACGGCTGTAGGCCGACAGATCCAGGGGACAGTCGGCGGCAATGCGCCGTGCCAATGGATCCTGCAGGCCCAGCTCGGGCACCCGCTGAGACGCGGCGGCACGGGCCGCGAGCGTGAGCAGCAGGGTGGCTGAACTCTGCCCGAGCGCCTTCCAGCCGGAGCCGGAAGACGCTGGCACCTGTTGGCTCAACAGGTGAAGGGGTAGGCGCTCCCCGTGTTGTTGTACGAGGTCAGTGCGATCGGCCACAGCTGGGTCTCGACCGGTGCATTCGGGTAGTTCAGCACGATCGAGTTCTTGATCAGGCCGCCGTTGGGGTTCTTCAGGTTCCATTGGCCCTGGGCTGCGTCCCAATGCAGGGCCGGGTTGGTGCTAAAGCGCAGGAAGAAGTTGAACGGGCTGTTGTAGCCCAGCCATTGGCTCAGCACCTGGGTGGCATCGGTCTTGCCGTATTCGAGCAGTTCGGCACGGAAACGGGCGTTCTCCCAGGCCAGGGCGATGGCGCGCAGCACCACGCCGCCGAAGGCCAGCATCGAGTCGGCACCGCCGCCGGGGATGCCCAGACCGGTGGGCAGCGAGCCGCCCAACTGGCCCTTGCCCGAGCCCTGGTCGCCGCTGTCGATGACCCCGGTGGGGCCCATGAAATCGGGGAACAGCTGGTAGTAGGCGGCCAGGGCCTCGGTGGCCTGGGCGCTGGGAGATTCAGGCAGAACGATCTCGAAGGCATCGTCCACGCCGATCCAGCCGGCCGTCTCCAGGGGCTTCCAGACCGTCTGGCGGTTCGGGTCGCCGCTGCGCTGCAGCGAGATGTCCAGGTAGGGCCACACGGTGCGCAGGCCGAACTCCTTGGCCAGCAGGGGCTGGATGTCCGTGGCGTCGAGCAGGCGGTCCCGGAAGCCCTCGTCCTGCCACGACCTGGCCACGGCGCGCAAATAGGCCAACCGGAACTCGAGCATCGGCTCACCGGCTTGAATTTGAATGTTGCTCATCACTATCTTCCTTCCTGCTTGGTTGATGGAATCACGGAACACACAATTCGGGACGCACGGCCACCACTTCGTGGAGGCGTGTCTGGATGGCCGGCAGCTCTTCGGGCCGCAACCGACCCAGAAGGCGCAAGGCCTGGGCTTCGAAACGGTACTTGGCATCCTGGCGCGAGCGGTCGACGGCATGGCGCAGCAGGCGTTCGATCTCTGCGGCCGGATGTCCGGTCTGCAGCAGGTATTCGGCCTTCTGCACCAGCAGTTCGGCGACGAACAGGCCCTCATGCTGCTGGCCGGACAGCTGCAGGCAGTCGTCCAGCCGCTCCAGCGCCGCAGTCCACTGGCCTTTGGCGGCCAGCGTCTGGGCCGGAAAGGCCCGGTAGTAGGTCTGGCAGTAGCGGCAGCCCATGCCCCACAGGGCCTGCACCGCCCCGTCGGCACGCGCCACATCGTCGTTGGCCCAGGCCAGGATGATTTCCGAATAGCCCAGGTAGGCCGGCAGGCCGTGGCGCAGTGCCAGCGCCACCAGTTCCTCGGTCACCGAGCGGGCGCCATCCTTGTCACCGCGCCCTTGCAGCCCCAGGGCCTGGTAGAGCAGTGCCATGCCCAGCGAGGGCAGATGGGCCGTCTGCCGCGCATAGTCGACCGACTCCTGGGCGTCGCAACGCGCCGCCTCGTCATACCCCGCCGCCCAGCGGACCAGCGCCCGGCCGGCCTTGGCCCAGACCCAGGTGTCGAAGCCGAAGCTCGCGGCATGGGAGGCATGGCGTTCGGGCCGGTAGCCGTCGATGGCCTCGCTGAGCTGCTCCTCGGCCTCGGCGTTGCGGCCGTCCGAGAAGTGCGCCAGGCCCAGCCACATGCGGGCCGCCACCAGCAGATCGTCGTCCTTCTGCTGCAAGGCCACGGCTTCGAGCTGCAGGCACAGCCGCATCACTTCGGCCCGATGGCTGGCCACATGGTGGTAGGTGATGGCCGCCCACAGGTGCTGCACCCGCAGGTGCGGCGCGATGTCGTGGGCCAGGATGTCTTCGCACAGGGCGATCTTCTCGGCCACCTGGACATTGGCCCAGCCATATTTGTTCATCAGGGCCTGGATGACGTAGCCGTTGAGTTCCAGGCGCGCCTCGAGCTGCGCGACCCCGCTCAGGCGATCCACCCAGAGGTCGACCTGGCGCGCATAGGCGATGGTTTCGTTGTTCAGCGAGCGATGCTGGGTCAGGCGCAACTGGGCCAGGCCCAGGGTGACCGCCCGCGCATGCAGTCCGGCCTGCCAGAAATGGCCGGCCAGGGTGCCCGGTTCGTCCACGACCCGCTGGGGGTAGAGGCGTTCCATCGATTCGGCCACGGCGGCATGGTGGCGCTTGCGCTGGGCCGACAGCATGCCTTCATAGGCGGCATCCCGGATCAGGGCGTGTCGGAACTGGTAGCCGTCGCCGATCGGGGTCTTCACCAGCAGCCCGGCGTCCACCAGGATGCGCAGGCTCTCTTCGAGGGGCTGCACCGAGGCGGGCCCGCAGGCGCTGAGCAGGGCCAGATCGAACTCGCGTCCGATCGTGGCGGCCAGCTGGAGGATGTCGCGTGCCGGTCCGAGGTGTTCGAAGCGGCCTTGCAGCGATTCCCGCAGCGTCACCGGAATGCCGGCCAGGGGCGCAGCGTCGTTGAAATACCAGATCCCGTCGCGTTCGACCAGGCTGGTCTCCAGCAGCATGCGCGACAGCTCCTGGATGAACAGCGCCACGCCGTCCGTGCGCGCCACGATGTTGTCGACCACCTCGGGGGCCAGCCGACGCGGCGCCAGCACATGGCGGACCATGAGCGCCGCCTCGGGAGACTTCAGGCGCTGCACCTCGATGAAGCGGGCGGCGAAGCCGGCCGGCGGGGCCCAGCCGGGCCGGCTGGTCAACAGCAGCATCAGCCGCTCTGCCGGCAGTGCGGCCACCAGACCTTCGAGCCACTCGAGCGTGGCCGAATCGGCCCAGTGCAGGTCTTCGACGATCAGCAGCAGGGGTTGGGCGTGCGACAGGCTCACCAGCCACTGGATCGCCGACTGGACCAGCAGGCTCTTCTGCAAGGCCGGCGAGATCGGCATCGGTTCGTTCAAGGTCGGCGGCAGCGGCAGCGACAGCCAGGTGCAGAACACCGGCAGCACCCGATCGGTCTCACAGCCCGCCTCGCTCAGGGCCCGGGCCAGGCGCTCGGTGGGGCCGGCGCCGGCCTGCCCGGCCGGCACATGGTCCAGCCATTGGCGCAGCAGACGCAGCAGCGGGGCCAGGGCGTTGTTCTCGCTCTCCGGCAGGCTCTTGCAGACCAGGGTCCGGTAGCCTTTGCGGGCCACATGGCGGCGCAGTGTCTCGCTCAGGCAGGACTTGCCCACGCCGGCCTCGCCGCGCAGGACCAGCGCCTGGCCCGTCCCCTCGCGGCTGTGTTTCCATGCGGCCAGCAAGGTGCGCAGCTCGGGGCTGCGCCCGATGCAGATCGCGTGGCCCTGGGCGATGTCGGTGACCGGCCCCTGGGCCGACTCCTCGCGCACCGTCATCCGATAGCAGGGCGAGGCTGCGGAACCCGCCGCCGCCGGCAGGCTGCCCGCGGCCTCGAATTCGCCGAAATCACGCAGGCGCTGGCGGCAGGTCTCGCTGACCAGCACCTCGCCGACGCCAGCCTGGTTCTCCAGTTGCATCACGACGTTCAGGGCCTGGCCTGAGGACACCTCACCACCGGTGATCACCACCATGCCGGTGTGCAGGCCCACGCGCAGGTCTTCACGCGCACCGGGCGCGGCCTGCCGCATGCGCTGCCGGGCCAGGCGCACCAGGGCGGCGGCGCTCAGTGCGGCCTGCCGTGGATCGCTCTCACTGCTGCGCGGATAGCCGAACATGATGGTGAAGCGATTGCCGAGGGTGCCGGCCTGCACGCCGCCCTGGCGCAGGGCTTCGTCAAGGTAGATCCGGAAGGCCTGGCGCTGGCGCAGTTCCTGCGCCTCGAAATCCTCGGCGCCCTGCCCCGGCTCCACCACATCCACGCCACAGCACAGAAAGGTCAGTTGACGCTTCTCTTCGGGCAGCGGTGAACGCTCTTCCGTCGCCGCCACATTCAACGGGCCCCACAGCGGCGCCTTGAAGACACCGACCAGGTCGTCGAGGCGGATGCGCGACAGTTCATTCCAGAGTTCACGCGCCGAATGGCTGCGCTCGCTGACCTTCTTGCGCAGGGCCCGCCGCAGCAGATCGGCAATCGGGTGGTTGGCCAGCGCCTTGGGCAACGAGATTTCCTGCGGAGCCAGCTGCTGGTAGAAGATTTCGGCGGCCGAAGCGCCGCCCATGGCCACCTGGCCGGTCAGGCATTCCAGAAAGATCAGCGCCCAGGCATAGAGGTCCGCCTGCACGCCGGGCGGTTCTCCGCGCAACTGTTCCGGTGCGCTGTAGGCCGGCGTGCCCAGGCATTCGTCCGACAAGGTGAGCTGCTCGAAACCCGGCTTGCGGAAGGACGGCACCAGCGTGCTGATACCGAAATCGAGCACCTTGGCGTGGCGCACCACCCCATAGGTGGCCACCATGATGTTTTCCGGCTTCAGGTCGCGGTGCACCACCCCCGAGTCATGGGCGCAGGCCAGCGCATCGAGGATCTCCGCCATCAGGCGTCCGGTCTCGGGGGCGCTCATCGGTCCATCGCGCAGCAACTGCTGCTTCAGCGTGATGCCGGGCACATATTCGAAGATGCCGTAGACATGGGCGCCGCTGCGCCCCTCGTCCAGCAGCTGGACCACATGGGGATGCTGCAGCCGAGCACACAGCGCCATTTCGCGCTTGAAACGCTCCAGCTTGCGCGGATCGGAGCCAAGCCTGGCCACCTTGATCGCCACCCGCCGCTCGCTGCGGCTCTGGATGGCACCGAAGACCGTCCCGTAGTTGCCCGCGCCCAGCACCTCGGTGATTTCATAGCCGGGGATGGACAGCGTCGGCACGCCGCCATCGGGGTGCCGGCCCTGGGCCAGGGCTCGGACCGGGTCGTTCTCACTGCCAGGCTTGATCATGGAAAGAAAGGCTCCGTGTGGAAAGGGGATGTCCGCCTGCCAGGTGGGCTGGCAGCCGGAGCTGCCGCCCGCACCCGGAGGGAGGCATCGGATCTGGGAAAACAGGGGCGACTGCGCCGGAGGCAGGCCAGCGCCGATGGGTGCAGCACCGGCGCTGCTGGCCGACGATGCGCGGGGCGCCCGGCATCAGGGACGCCCTCGCCAGCCGAAAGCCCCGAGAGAGGCCGTCCGCGCATCAGGCCCGGAGGAGAACAGAACACAAACGCGAATCATTCGATCAGTGCAGCATTCCGTGACGTCTGTTGAGTTACCAATCACCAGGATCACCAGGATTTGAGGGGACAGTCCTGCCGGGGTCTGCTGGGTTCAGCAATGGCAGGTTTGTTCACAAGTCGAACATGTTACATGATGTTTTTGACAGCCGACGAAGATGGCGGGCATTTCGACGCAGGACGCGGGAAAGCCTGGAGGGCGCAGGCCCGTGACGGCCGCCGCCGGCCCTTGGCCAGGGCGATCAGCGCCTGGGCGGCGCAGGCGACTTCAGAGGGCCTCGACCCGGTCCAGGTCGGGCGCCTGCAGCCACTGCTGGAATTCTTCGGCCAACTGATGGCTCTGGGCCACGGCCCGGGACCAGGCCTGGATCCGCTGGCCGTGCTGGTTGCCGTAGCGGCTGAAGTCCGTGCGGTCGGGCAGCTTGCCATGGGGCAGCGTGGCCACCCAGGCAGGATCCGGGGCGAGCACCAGCATGCGATCCAGAAAGGCGCTGGGCCGGTGTCGCCATGGCAGCGCCTTGTCGAGCCAGCCGGGCACCACCGCGCGCTGGAAATGCGGGTAGAGCACCAGGCCGTTGTCCAGGCCCCGGTAGTCCAGGTGCAGGTGGTAGTCGGTGATGCCGCCGTCCCAATAGGCCCCCGGCGGCGCACCGGCGATGCGTGTGACCGACTCGAGCACGAAGGGGATGGAGCAACTCGCCTGCAGCGCCGCCTGGAAATTGGCCTCGTTGAGGCTGACCTGCCGGGTCGGGTAGTCGTGGGTCGCGAAGGGCAGCGCGGCCCCTGCGGTGGAGAACACCACGCGCTCCAGCCAGGCGCCCATGGCCTTGCGATGCACCGCGTTGCTCATGAAGGCGCCCAGGTAGCCCAGGGGCGTACGCAGCCCATGTTCGCGCGCCAGCAGGTGGCGTCCACGCGAGGCGAGCACGTGGAGCCGGTAGCGCGGGTGCCGGAGCACCTCGCCGACGCGCCCGCCATAGAAGGCCTTCAGGTTCTCGCCGAAGCGTTCGCTGACATGGCGGGCGCTGGGGCGCTTCTGGCCCGGTGGCAGCTCATAGCGCTGGTGGATGTAGTCGTGTTCGAGCCGGGCGAATGCCGCCGCCGGATCGTCGAGGCAGGCCGTGGCCATGCGCCAGGCACCGATCGACGCGCCGACCAGATCGACCGCCCCCTGCCCCCGGCCCAGCCAGTCGCCGAACAGGAAACGGTCCAGGGGCCCCAGGATCAGGCCCTTGGGGCCGCCCGCCGCACCCGGGACCACGCGCACATCGTCGGGCTGCAGTCCCTGACGGCGGAGATGGGCCAGGGCCACCGGACCGGCATAGAGACGCAGGGCCTTCATCGTGCGGGTGCGGGCATCAATGGAAGGCGCCCACTTCCTGGGGGGTGGTCCAGTCGATGGGGTCCTGCTGGAGGACCATGTCGATGTCCAGCTCCAGCGCCAGGCCCACCGTGTCGGGGAAGCAGACCGCCAGCTCGCGCTCGCTCAGGCCGGCCTCGCGCGCCCGGGTCCGCCAGGAGGCCAGGTGGATGACGCCGGCCAGAGGCTCATAGACCTCGTTGTCGAAGGGGGCGATCTGGTATTCAAGGGCGTCGACGATGGCCGACGGAAACTGCCACTTGCGTGCGAAGCCCGCGCCCACCTGGGCATAGCAAAAGCCCAGGGCACGGCGCTCGAGCTTGGGCCGGCGCAGATCCAGCGGCTGTGAATCCTTGTTGAGGGTGGCCATCTCGTGGGGCATGCCCATGTGCATGACCAGTTCGCCGACAGCATGGATGAGGCCGGCGGTGAAGGCGGCACTCTGGTTCTGGCGCACCACACTGGCCAGGGTGCGCGAGATCTTCGCGGTGTCCAGGCTGTAGCGCCAGAACTGTTGCAGGGCCACACCGGGGACCGCCTTGAAGGCGCCGCTGACGGCCGCCGCCGACACCAGGGGCCGGACATGGTTGAGCCCCAGCAGGGCCAGGGCCTCGGCCACGCCATTGACCCGGCGCGACAGGTTGAAAAAGGCCGAATTGGCCAGTTGCAGCAGTCGCGCCGTGAGCGCCGGATCGGTGCTGATGAGCTGACTGACCTTGCGCAGATCCGGTTCTTCGTGGTCCAGCTCGGTGAGCAAAAGCGCCACCACCCGCGGAATGCTGGGCAGGGCCACTTCGGAGGCGAGCAGGGTGGAAAGCTCCATCTTGGGTATATCGGCAGATCGTGTTCAGGGATTATCGTCAGCGCGAGCGATTCTGCAGCTTCGCAAACGCAGAAGCCATGGCGGAAGGCGCCGCCGGCTCGGCCGCACGGCGCGGGCCCTGCTGTTGGCGGCCCGCCCCTTCGAAGCGGTTGTCACGCGGCCCGTCGCGGCGGGCCGGCGCGGCGTCCAGGCGCATCGACAGGCCGATGCGCTTGCGCTCGACATCGACTTCCATGACCTTGACCTTGACGATGTCGCCGGTCTTGACCACTTCACGCGCATCGTTGACGAACTTGTGGCTGAGCTGGCTCACATGCACCAGGCCGTCCTGGTGCACGCCCAGGTCGACAAAGGCCCCGAACTGCGCCACGTTGCTGACCGTGCCCTCGAGCACCATGCCTTCGCGCAGGTCCCGGATGTCGTCCACCCCCTCGTTGAAGCGGGCGACCTTGAAATCGGGGCGCGGATCCCGGCCCGGCTTCTCGAGCTCGCCCAGGATGTCGCGCACGGTGATGACACCGAAGCGGTCGTTGGCGAACAACTCGGGCCGCAGCGTCTTGAGCATGTCCGAGCGCCCCATGATCTCGCCGATCGGGCGGCCGGTCCGCTCGATGATCTGCTGCACCACCGGGTAGGTCTCGGGGTGCACGCCGGTCATGTCCAGGGGGTTGTCGCCACCCCGGATGCGCAGGAAACCGGCACTCAGCTCGAAGGTCTTGGCGCCCAGGCCGCTCACGTCCAGCAGTTGCTGCCGGTTGTGGAAGGCGCCGTGGGCTTCGCGCCAGCGCACCACGGCCTTGGCCACGCCCGCGCTCAGGCCCGAGACCCGCGACAGCAGGGGCACGCTGGCGGTGTTGAGGTCCACGCCCACCGAGTTCACGCAGTCCTCGACCACGGTCTCCAGCGTGCGCGCCAGCTCGCTCTGGTTGACGTCATGCTGGTACTGGCCGACACCGATGCTCTTGGGGTCGATCTTCACCAGCTCGGCCAGCGGATCCTGCAGGCGCCGCGCGATGCTGGCGGCGCCGCGCAGGCTGACGTCCACATCGGGCATCTCCTGCGAGGCGAACTCGCTGGCCGAATAGACCGAGGCACCGGCCTCGCTGACCACCACCTTCTCGACCGGGCGCTCCACCTTGGCCAGCAGCTTGATCAGCTCGCCGGCCAGCTTGTCGGTCTCGCGGCTGGCCGTGCCGTTGCCGATCGCGATGAGGTTCACGCCATGCTTCTCGCACAGGCGGCCCAGGGTGTGCAGGGCGCCGTCCCAGTCGCGGCGGGGTTCGTGGGGGTAGACGGTGTGGGTGTCCACCAGCTTGCCGGTGGCGTCGACCACCGCCACCTTCACGCCGGTGCGGATGCCCGGGTCCAGGCCCATCACCACGCGGGGCCCGGCCGGTGCGGCCAGCAGCAGGTCGCGCAGGTTGTCGGCAAACACCTTGATCGCCACCTTTTCGGCCTCTTCACGCAGGCGCGAGAACAGGTCACGCTCGGTCGACAGGCTCAGTTTGACGCGCCAGGCCCAGGCCACGCATTTGCGGATCAGGTCGTCGGCGGGGCGGGCGGCATGGCTCCAGCCCAGGTGCAGGGCGATGCGCCCTTCGGCCACCGAGGGCTGGCCGGCCTCGGGCGGCACCGGCAGTGCCAGCCTGGCCTCCAGGATCTCCAGGCCGCGGCCGCGGAACACCGCCAGGGCCCGGTGCGACGGCACCCGGCACAGGGGCTCGTCGTAGTCGAAATAGTCGCGGAACTTGGCGACATCGGGGTCGGTCTCGTTCTTGCCTTCGACCTTGCTGCTCTTGAGCAGGCCCTCGCTCCAGAGCCACTCGCGCAGCCCTTGCACCAGGGAAGCGTCTTCGGCCCAGCGTTCTGCCAGGATGTCGCGCACACCGTCGAGCACCGCACCGATGCTGGTGAAATCACTGCCGTCTTCGCCCTTGGCGGCCTTCACATAGGCCTGCGCCTCTTCCTGCGGCTGGCGCGTGGGGTCGCCGAACAGCAGATCGGCCAGCGGCTCGATGCCGGCCTCGCGGGCGATCTGCCCCTTGGTCCGGCGCCTGGGCTTGTAGGGAAGGTAGAGGTCTTCGAGTTCCTGCTTGGTCTCGGCGGCCTCGATCGCGGCACGCAGGACGTCGGTGAGCTTGCCCTGCTCGTCGATGCTCTTGAGGACGGCGGCGCGGCGGTCCTCGAGTTCGCGCAGGTAGGACAGCCGGGCTTCGAGTTCACGCAGCTGGACATCGTCCAGGCCCTGGGTCGCCTCCTTGCGGTAACGCGCAATGAAGGGCACGGTGGCGCCCCCGTCCAACAAATCCACAGCGGCGCGCACCTGCGCCTCACCTACCCTGATTTCAGCGGCCAGTTGCCGAATGATCTTTTGCATCTCTCTCGCAGCGTCACGGTCGAATCCGAAGCCCGCGAGTGTGCCACAGCCTCCCGCGTACCTGCCCACGGTCCCGCATGGATCCAGGGAGACCGTGAACAGGTTCTGGCGGCCCGGTGGGCTCAGACCGGCAACGCCGGCATGGCCGACGGCCCTGCATCGATCCGCATCGGCACCGCGCCCGATGTTGCGATGGACCGGGTCCTGAACACCGCCACCACCTGCACCAGGCCCTGGGCCTGGACCTGCATGCTTTGCGAAGCTGCGGCACTCTGCTCCACCAGGGCGGCGTTTT
>JAFAMV010000166.1 GCA_019233055.1 Curvibacter sp. | reverse complement strand
CATTGGGCCTGGCGCCCCAGGACCCCTCGGAACCCCAGCACCTGGCGCAGCAGGTGAATGCCCAGGCGCTCAAGGTGCTGAGCAACGACGAGAGCCGCCGGCTCGTGGCTGCCGCCGATGCCGCAGCGGCGGCGGCTGCCGCTGCCGCTGCCGCCACCGAATGCCAGCAGGCCGGGCCGCTCGATGACAAGCAGGCGGCGGCGGTGCGGACCGCGGCCACCGAGGCGCTGTCGGCGGGCCAGTGGTCGCTGGACCCGGTGACCCTGCCAGGGCGCTGGATCGTCTACATGGGGCGCTACACCGACAACGACACCTTCCTGCACAAGAAGGCCGAGCTGCGGGCCCGGCGCATCAGCTTCGAGCCGCTGCAGAATCCGTCGCTCGAGCCGGGGCTGTCACTGGGCGGCTACCCGACCCAGTCCGAGGCGAATGCGGCCCTGGCGGCCCTGTCGCAGCGCGGCGTGCGCACGGCCCGCGTGGTGCAGGAGAAGCCCGACACCAAGGCCTTCACCTTCAAGCTGCCGGCGGTCGACGATGCCCTGCGCAGCCGTCTCGACGCGGTGCGCAGCAGCCTCGGCGCCAAGGCCCTGCACGGCTGCTGAGCGGGCGCCGGGGGCCGCCGGCGGCGCCCCTGGAGGGGATGGAAGTTCCGGCACGCCATGAGGATGTTCCCACGGGGTGGTCTCATCACCCCGGCATCGGCAGGCCCTCGGGGCTGTCCGAGGTGAAGCGCACGGTGAAGCGGGCCCCGGGCGCCGGCTGGCCTGGATGGGCCTCCTCGAGGCTGACGCTGGCGCCATGCTGGCGGGCGATCTCGAGCACGATGGGCAGGCCCAGGCCGGAGCCGTCGGCGTCGGTGCCCAGGGCGCGGTAGAAGGGCTGGAACACCAGCTCGCGCTCGGCCTCGGGGATGCCCGGGCCCGAGTCCTCGACCTGCAGCAGCAGGGCCCGTCCGAACACATCGGCGAGCACGCGTGCGGTGACCACCCCGGGGCGTTCGGCGTTCGAAGGGGTGTAGTTGATCGCGTTGTCGACCAGGTTGCGCACCAGCTCCTTGAGCAGGGTGGGGTTGCCCTGCAACTGCACCCCGGGCGCGCCGGGGCTGGCGCCGTCATAGCCCAGATCGATGCGTTTCTCAAGGGCCCGGGGCACCGAATCGCGCACCACCTCCATGGTCAGCCGCGCCAGGTCGCAGGGCTGCCGCGCCAGGGCCGCGCCGCTGTTCTCGGCACGGGCCAGCGACAGCAGCTGGTTGACGGTGTGGGTGGCGCGGATGCTCGAGCGCCCGATCTGCTTGAGCGACTGCTTGAGCTCGTCGGTGCTGGTGCCTTCGCGCTGCGCCAGATCGGCCTGCATGCGCAGTCCGGCCAGCGGCGTCTTGAGCTGGTGCGCCGCGTCGGCGAGAAAGCGTTTCTGGGTCGCGATGGAGTCGTTGAGCCGGGTCAGCAGGTCATTCACCGAAGAGACCAGGGGAGCCACCTCCATCGGCACCGCGTGGTTGTCCAGCGGGCTCAGGTCCTCAGGGTCGCGGGCCCGGATGCGCTCCTCGAGCTGGGACAGCGGCTTGATCCCGCGCGCCAGGGCCAGCCACACCAGCAGCACCGCCAGCGGCAGGATCACGAACTGGGGCAGCATCACGCCCTTGATGATCTCGGTGGCCAGCACCGAGCGCTTCTCGCGCGTTTCGGCCACCTGGACCAGGGCCGGCTCGGCATTGGCCAGGGGCAGGCGCACCCAGATGTAGGCGATGCGGACTTCGAGGCCACGCAGCTCGTCGTCGCGCAGCCTCACCACGCCGATGACGGTGCGGTCCTCCTCGGGTGGCAGAGGCAGCTCGCGCTCGCCCGACAGGAATTCACCGCGCGGGCCCATGACCTGGTAGTAGACCAGGTCGGAGTCGTCGGCGCGCAGCAGCTCGCTGGCGGGCTGCGGCAGGTTGAAGCGCACCTGGTGGTTCTGCACCGTGAACAACTGGGCCAGGGTCTGCACGTTGTAGACCAGGGCCCGGTCGAAGGGCTTGTTGGCGATGCCTTGCGCCACCAGCCAGGTCAGCGCCAGGCTGACCGGCCACAGCAGCAGCAGGGGCGTGAGCATCCAGTCGAGGATCTCGCCGAACAGCGAATGCTGCTCACGCCGGAAGATTTTCAAGGGGCCGCCTGGGAGGGGATTTTTTCAAGGCAATAGCCCAGGCCGCGCACCGTGGCGATGCGGATCGGGCCGCGCTCGATCTTCTTGCGCAGGCGGTGGATGTAGACCTCGATGGCGTTGTTGCTGACCTCTTCGCCCCACTCGCACAGGCGCTCCACCAACTGGTCCTAGCTGACCAGCCGGCCGGCGCGTTGCAGCAGCACCTCGAGCAGGCCGAGTTCGCGGGCCGAGAGTTCGACCATCTTGCCGTCGATGGTGGCCACGCGCCCGGCCTGGTCATAGACCAGGGGGCCGTGCTTGATGGCGTTGCTGGTGGCGCCCATGCCGCGCCGCGTGAGGGCCCGCACCCGGGCCTCTAGCTCCTGCAGCGAGAAGGGTTTGGCCATGTAGTCGTCGGCGCCGTAGTCCAGGCCCTTGACGCGCTCCTCGATGCTGTCGGCCGCGGTCAGGATCAGCACCGGCAGGGCCGAGCCCCGGCTGCGCAGGCGCTTGAGCACCTCAAGCCCGTGCATGCGCGGCAGGCCCAGGTCCAGGATCAGCAGGTCGAATTCGTTGTTGGTCATCAGCGCCGAATCGGCCTCGCTGCCGCTGGCCACATGATCGACCGCGGCACCCGAGCCCCGCAGGGTGCGCAACAAGCCGTCGGCCAGGACCTGGTCGTCTTCGGCAATCAGAATTCGCATGACAGTCTCCTTGGCCGGGCGGGCTTTTGAAAGGTCGACGCGCCCATGGCCTGGGTAAATTCTAGAACCAGTGGAAGGCCTGGCGATGTCAGGGGACCCGGCGCAGTGCCGGCTCCGGCCCGCAGACAGCCTGGCGCGCCACATCCAAGGGCTTCCCCTCATGGGTGTCGGGCCGGGTCCGTGGTGACATGTGGGTTCTGTCAGGTCGGGCCACGAGAGGGGCCAGCCTGGGGGAGAGAACCATCATGAACAAGACAAAGAAGAATCCGCAGCAGCTCGGTGATTCGGCCCGCACATTTGCTGTCAGGCTCATGCAGTTCCTGGTGGTGCCGACCTTTGTGCTCGATGCCCAGGGCCGGGTCCTGATCTGGAACCGTGCCTGCGAGACCCTGACCGGCCTGCCGGCCCGGGAGGTGGTCGGCACGAAGAACCATTGGCGGGGTTTCTACGAGACCCCTCGCCCCTGTCTGGCCGATCTGATCGTGGAGGGCCGGACCGACGAGCTGGACGGCCTCTATGTCTCCCATGGCGATCCGAATGCCATGACCACCTTCGGTGTCCACGCCGAAAACTGGTGCCGCATGCCGCGGCGCGATCTGGAGTTCTGCCTGGCGATCGATGCCGGCCCGATCTATGACGACAACGGCGAGCTGCTGGCCGTGGTCGAGACCTTGCGGGACATCTCGGCCGAGAAGCGCAGCCAGGCCGCCCTGGAGCGCCTGGTCTCGGTGGACGGCCTGACCGGGGTGCTGAACCGCCGCGGCTTCGATGACCGGCTGGCCCTCGAATGGGAGCGAGGTCTGCCCCAAGGGGGGGCGATCACCTTGCTGATGGTCGATGTCGACCATTTCAAGTCCTTCAACGACCATTTCGGGCATCAGGCGGGCGACGGTTGCCTGCAGCGCATTGCCGGGATTCTCGGGGAGGCGGTCCTGCGTCCGCATGACGTCGTCGCCCGCTACGGAGGGGAAGAGTTCGCCATCATCCTGCCGGGTGCCGATGCAGCCGGCGCCGCGCAGGTGGCGGCACGCATCGGCAAGCTGTTGCAGGCCGCCGCCATCCCCTGCAGCCCGAGCGGTGGTGGCGGCCATGTCACGGTCAGTGTGGGGGGCGCCACCCTGGTGCCCTCGGCCGCCACCTCCTTTGCCGAACTGATACGCCACGCCGACGCCGCCTTGTACAGCGCGAAGTCTGCGGGGCGCAAGCGCTATGTGGCCTGGCAGGGGCAGGCGCCTGTCGTGCCCCAACCGGGCGGCGGGCCGCCGGCCACGCCCTGATGGAGATCGGTCAAGACAGCCCGCCACGAAGATCCGGTATGAATGAACTGCATGTCTCGCTGCGCAGCGATGAAAAACTGTCGCTCAATTGGGAATACCTGAGTGCGATTTCCAGCGGCACCTCGCCGATCGACCTGGAGTTCCTGGCCTTGCGCAACATGCGCGACGCCTGTGCCTTTGCCGACGAATACGGCATGAATCCGGCGTTTCCGGCGGCCCGTGACCAAATCGCCAAGGCCCATCACGAGGCCATCGATTTCATCGTCTCGAAATTCCTCGGCCACGAGGCCGACTGGATTCCGCACGAAGTCCGCGCGCCCGAGGATCCCTTGCAGCTGTTGATATTCGCCTCGCAGCGCGGGATGCCGAATGACCTGCTGCGTGCCTGGTCCTGTGCCGTCCTCAAGGTGATGCACGCCATCTTCTACATCGACAACAACATCAAACTGAGGTATTTCGGGCAGATCCGCGAGCAGGTCTTTTCGGGTTTCAATCGCCTTCTGGCCCAGGACGGCGCGGGCTTCACGTTGACAGACGGCTGCATCTCGCTGCCCCTGGTCCACCTGGACCGCAAGAACAACAAGGAGCGCGACAGCATCCTGCTCAAGCTGCTGCAGAAGGCGGAGTACGTGGCCGCGGACATCCATGATCACCTGGGGCTGCGACTGGTGTTCAATACCCGGTTCGAATGCCTGCTGGCCCTGTGCCTGCTGCAGCGGGCCCACCTGATTTCGGCGGTCAATGTGGACTCGCAGCGAACCCGCAACACGCTGCTCGACCTGAATGCGGCCAAGCTGGTCTTCACCAAATACCGGTCGGTATTGACGCGCCATGCCGACCACCCCTCGGAAGTCATCGCCGAGATCGAGCGCGAGCTGCAGGAGGCCTCCGAGCCGCAGTCCCTGAAAGACAACCCGCACAGCGCAGCCGGCTTCAACAGCCTGCAGGTGACCGTGCGAAAGATGATCCGCATCCCGTCCGGGAGCGCTTCCTCCGGCGGGCAGGCTGACGATGAGGCGTCGCCGTCTGTGCCGCTTGCGCCGGGAGAGGGCGCGCGCAGTACCGCGTTCTTCTTCGAATACGAAATCCAGCTCATGGACCGCCTGAGCTATGAACGCAGCCAGCATGGGGCGGCCAGCCATGAAGCCTACAAGCAGCGCCAGATCGAGACCGCCCGGCTGCGGGTGCTGGGGCGCCACCTGGTCCGGCGACTCGAGGGGGGTGGGGGCCGGCATCAATCGGAGGCGTAGGCCTCCAGACCCAGGGCGACCACGGTGGCCACCTCGGCCCCGACCGCCTCGCGGAATTCGGCCTCGGCCTGTTGCACCGCCTCGCGGAAAGCCTGCAGCCAGGCCAGGCCGGTGTCGGTGAAGCAGATGCGACGGGCCCGGGCATCCAGCGGATCGGGCTCGCGGCGCACCAGATCCCAGGCCTCGCATTGGTCGACCAGATCGGCCATGGCCTGCTTGCTCATGCCGGCACTGGCGGCCAATTCGGTCAGGCGCGAGCCTTCAAGCGCCAGATGCCGCGTGATGTGGATGTGGGCGGCGCTGACCTGGGCCCGGGCCGCGAGGTTCGACAGGGCCAGCGGCACCTCGATGTTGTGGGCCATCAGGGCCAGCACGCGGTCATCGAAGCGGCGCAACGCATGGCCCATCAAGCGGCCGAGATGGGTCTGGCGCCAGATATCGGGCGCATCGACGCGAAGGATCGACATGGCTCAAATGGTAAGGCAAACTGACTAAAAAAACGAGCATGAAGATTCAATCGATGCGTAAACTACTGTTCAAGCATCCAGCCTGTCTCGAAAGACAGTGATTGGGTCCCAAGCCATCATTTCATCCATCCCGCATCGCATCAAGAGGAGTCAGTCCATGGACGCACCCGCCAAGGCCAATGCCGCCAATTCCGAAAAAGCCAAAGCCCTGCAGGCCGCCCTGGCCCAGATCGAGAAGCAGTTCGGCAAGGGCACCATCATGCGCCTGGGTGAAGGCGAGGTCATCGAGGACATCCAGGTCATCTCCACCGGCTCGCTGGGCCTGGATGTGGCCCTGGGTGTGGGAGGGCTGCCGCGCGGCCGGGTGGTCGAGATCTACGGCCCCGAATCGTCGGGCAAGACCACGCTGACGCTGCAGGTGGTGGCCGAGATGCAGAAACAGGGCGGCACCTGCGCCTTCGTCGATGCCGAGCATGCGCTCGACATCCAGTACGCCCAGAAGCTCGGCGTGAACCTGCAGGACCTTCTGATCAGCCAGCCCGACACCGGCGAGCAGGCGCTGGAGATCGTCGACAGCCTGGTGCGCTCGGGCGCGGTCGATCTGATCGTGGTCGATTCGGTGGCCGCGCTCACGCCCAAGGCCGAGATCGAGGGCGAGATGGGCGATGCCCTGCCGGGTCTGCAGGCGCGCCTCATGAGCCAGGCGCTGCGCAAGCTGACCGCGACCATCAAGAAGACCAACTGCATGGTCATCTTCATCAACCAGATCCGCATGAAGATCGGTGTGATGTTCGGTTCGCCCGAGACCACCACCGGCGGCAATGCCCTGAAGTTCTACGCCTCGGTGCGCCTGGACATCCGCCGCACCGGCACCATCAAGAAGGGCGAGGATGCGATCGGCAACGAGACCAAGGTCAAGGTGGTCAAGAACAAGGTCTCGCCGCCGTTCAAGACCGCTGAATTCGACATCCTGTTCGGCGAGGGCATCAGCCGGGAAGGCGAGATCATCGACATGGGGGTGGCGGCCAAGATCGTCGAGAAGTCGGGCGCCTGGTACGCCTACAACGGCGAGAAGATCGGCCAGGGGCGTGACAATGCGCGCGAATTCCTGCGCGAGAACCCCGATCTGGCCCACGAGATCGAGAACCGGGTCCGTGAGAGCCTGGGCATCGCCACCCTGCCGCCGGCCCTGGCCGACGGCCCGGATGCCGGGTAAGCCGGGCGCGGCACATGGGCTTCGACAAGCCCTCGCTCAAGGGGCGGGCCCTGCGCCATCTGGCCTTGCGCGAGCATTCGCGCGCCGAGCTCGAACGCAAGCTGGCGGCGCATGAAGAGTCGCCCGGAGAGTTGAAGTCGGTGCTCGACGAGCTCGAAGCCCGGGGCTTCATCGACGCGCAGCGGGTGGTCGATTCGGTGCTGCATCAGCGCGCCGCCCGCCTGGGCTCGGGGCGTCTGCGGCAAGAGCTGCAGGCCAAGGGCCTGGACGGCGAACTGGTGCGCCAGGCCCTCGACGGCCTGCGCGACAGCGAACTGGCCCGGGCCCATGCGCTGTGGCTGGGGCGCTTCAAGCAGGTGGCGGCCGAACCGCAGGAGCGGGCCCGTCAGCTGCGCTTTCTGTTGACGCGGGGCTTCCCGTCGGCGGTGGCGCAGCGCGTGGTCTCGGGCCGGGCGGCCGATGATCTGGCCGCTGCGGGCGACTGAATCAAACAACACGGGCCCCAGCGGGGCCCGTGATCCGGCGCGCAGGCTCGATTCAGAGACCGAGCATCAGTTGCAGGTTCTGCACCGCAGCGCCGCTGGCGCCCTTGCCGAGGTTGTCGAGGCGGGCGATCAGCACGGCCTGTCCGTAGTCGTCGTTGCCGAACACGCGCAGCTCGAGCTTGTTGGTGTCGTTGAGCGCCAGGGCATCGAGCTTGCCGTCCGCCGTGGCTGGCAGCACGCTGACCCAGCCGCCGGCTGCGGCGCTGGCGGCGTAATGGTCGGCCAGTGCCCGGTGCAGGTCGGCCGACGTGGGGGTCCCCGGCAGGGTGTCGAGGTGCAAGGGCAGTTGCACCAGCATGCCCTGGCGGAAGTTGCCCACCGCCGGCACGAACAGCGGCCGGCGCTGCAGGCCGCTGTAGGCCATGATCTCGGGAATGTGCTTGTGCTTGAGCCCCAGGGCATAGGCCTCGTAGAGGGGCGCCTCACCCTTTTCGTAGGCTTCGATCATGGGGCGTCCGCCGCCCGAATAGCCGCTGACCGAGGGCAGCGCCACCGGGTGGTCGGCGCTCAGCAGACCGGCCTGGATCAGGGGGCGCAGCAGCGCGATGGCGCCGGTGGCATAGCAGCCCGGGTTGGCCACGCGGCGTGCGGCGACGATGGCTTCGCGCTGGCCGGCGGCCAGTTCCGGA
>JAFAMV010000005.1 GCA_019233055.1 Curvibacter sp. | reverse complement strand
GATCACCACCACATCGTCGAACTGCACATCACCGCGATTGACCGTGTGGATGGCGCAGGAGAGCGGCTCGATCAGCGCCGCCTGGTCCAGGTTCAGCGCGCCGGGCACGGCGTGGAGCCGGGCATTGGCCGGGATGCGCATGAATTCGGCCATGCCACCCTCGGCCACCCCGCGTTGGAAGCCAAAGATGTGGTGCACCTCGCACATCCAGTACTGGCCGGACTGGCAGAAGCGGCAGCGCTGGCAGGGCAGGATCTGTTCGGCGATCACGCGCTGACCCTGTGCCACGCCGAAGTGTTCGGCGGCGCCCGGGCCCATCTCCTCCACCGTGCCGAAGAACTCATGCCCGGGAACCACCGGCGGCTGCACATAGGCCGGCTGGCCTTCGCCGCCCCAGAACATGCGGGCGCCGCTGAAGCATTTGCAGTCTGAGGCACAGATGCCGCAGGCTCCGATCCGGATCAGGAGTTCGCGCGGGCCGATCTGCGGTCTGGGGACGGTTTCAAGCCGGTAGTCGCGGGGGCCGTGGCAGACCACGGCACGCATGGTGGCGGACGAGGGATGGGATGAGGTCATCGAGGGGCACTCCTTGGACTCAGAAATCGTGAACAGGCTCCCGGGGTTCAGGGCCTTCGTTCCCGGCTGATGAAGATGGCCAGCAGCACGATCAGGCCCTTGATCACCAACTGCAGATAGGGCGAGATGCCCAGCATGTTCAATCCGTTGTTGAGCACCGCCAGCAGCAGGGCACCGACCAGCGAACCCATCAGGGCGCCGCGCCCGCCTGCGATCGAGGTGCCCCCGAGCACCACGGCGGCAATCGCGTCGAGCTCGAAACCCACGCCGACACCGGGTTGTCCGCTGGTCACACGGGCGGCCTGCACCAGGCCCGCGATCGCTGCCGTGAATCCGCTGAGGGCATAGACCGCCATCTTGTACCGCGCCACGGGGACCCCCGAGAGACGGGTGGCCAGCTCGTTGCTGCCGATGGCATAGACATAGCGTCCGAAGGCCGCGCTGTGCAGCAGCAGACAGCCTGCGGCGTAGCAGCCGAGCATGATCAGTACCGGCACCTTGAGGCCCAGCACCGTGCCGCTGCCCAGCCAGGCAAAGGACTCGGGCAGGCCGTCGATGGGATAGCCGCCGGTGTAGAGCAGGGCCAGTCCGCGCGCGATGCCCATGGTGGCCAGGGTCACGATGATGGGCGGCATCTGCAGCCAGGCCACGCAGGCGCCGTTGAACAGCCCGAACAAGGCACCGCTGGCCAGGCCCAGGGCCATGGCCGGTGCGATCGGCAGGCCGAACTGCACCATCAGGCCCGACGAGAGCGTGCCTGACAGCGCCACCACGGCCCCCACCGAGAGGTCGATGCCGCCGCTCAGGATGGCTGCGGTCATGCCGACGGCGATGATGCCGTTGATGGAGGCCTGCAAGGCGATGTTGAGCAGGTTGTCCAGCGACAGGAAATGCTCGGTGAACACCATCATGAAGGCGCTCACCAGCAACAGGCCGGTGCAGGGCAGGAATGCGCTCGAAGCGCGCCAGCGCTCGAGAGAGGTCGTCGTCATGTGGCTGTCCCCCGCGCCGCATGGCGCAGGAGCTCGGTGGCCTGGATCTCGGGGCCGACCAGCGTGCAGACGATGCGGCCGGCGGCAAAGACCGCCACACGGTCACTCAGGCCGACGATCTCGGGCAACTCGCTGGAAATCAGGATGATGGCCACCCCGGTCTGGGTCAGTTCGCGCATCAGCGCGTAGATCTCGGCCTTGGCGCCGACATCGATGCCGCGTGTGGGCTCGTCGAAGATCAGCACCTTGCAGGCCTGCGACAACCAGCGTGCGATCACCACCTTCTGCTGGTTGCCGCCCGACAGCGTCCCCACCCGGGCCTCGATGTTGCCGGCCTTCACACCCAGGCGTCTGCAGACGGCCTCGCAGGCCTGCGTTTCGGCACGCCGTCGCAGCAGCCCGTGACGGCTGAAGCGTCGGAGCTGGTTCACGCTGATGTTGAAACGGATCGAGAATTCGGTCAGCAGGCCCTGGGCCTTGCGGTTCTCTGGCAAGAGGCCGACACCGCAGGCCAGGGCTTCGGCAGGCGAACGCAGCGCGCGGGGACGTCCGTCGATGCGCACCTGCTTGGCATGCACCGGGCCGGCGCCGATCAGGCCCAGGGCCAGTTCGCTGCGCCCCGAACCCACCAGGCCGGCAAAGCCGAGGATTTCACCTTCGCGCAGCTCGAAGGCATTCACCGGGCCCTCGGGCGCCAGCTGGATCCCGCTGACTTCGAGCACCGGCCGGCCTGCATCGCCACCGGCCTGTCGAGGCGGGTAGCTCTGGGCCACCTGCCGCCCCACCATCATCCGGACCAACTCGTCGACCGAGGTGTCCGCGACCCTGGCGTGGCCAGCGTTGCGGCCGTCACGCAGCACGCTGACCTGGTCGCACACCTCGAAGATCTCGTCGAGATGGTGCGAGATGAACACCATGGCGACCTGCTGTGCCTGGAGGCGTCGCATCAGGCCGAAGAGCCTGCGCGCCTCTTGCGGGGTGAGGGTGGCCGTGGGCTCGTCCAGGACCAGGATGCGCGCCTGCAGCGACAGTGCCTTGGCGATCTCGACGAATTGCTGCATCGCCACCGACAGCCGCGCGACCGGAACTTCCAGGGGCATGTCGACCCCCAACGATCCGAACATCTCCCTGGCCTGCGCGAGCATCTGCCTTCTATCCAGGCGAGCCCATCGGTTGCGTGGGTAACGACCGAGAAACAGGTTGTCCACTGCATCCAGATCGGGGATCAGGCTGAACTCCTGGAACACCATGCCCACGCCGGCTGCCCGGGCGTCGCGGTAGCTGTCGAAGCGGCATTCGCGGCCGGCCAACAGGATCTGTCCCTGGTCGGGCCGTTCAATGCCGCTCAGGATCTTCATCAGGGTGGACTTGCCGGCGCCGTTCTCGCCCAGCAGGGCATGCACCTCGCCGGCGCGCAGCGACAGGTTGATGTCGTCCAGTGCCTGGACGCCCGGAAAGCGTTTGGAGATGCCTTGCAGGGCCAGGACGGTCGGGGAATGGGACATGGAGCGTGCCACCCTGATCTCACCAGCTGAAGGTCTTGGCGCCCTCGGCATCGATGAGCTTGACCTCCACAGGAATGTTCGGCGGCACGTTCGCGCCCCACTTCCGGGCCAGCGCGATGCCCAGGCCCAGGCGGACCATGTCGCGCGGGAACTGGGCGGCGGTCGCGACCAGCACGGAGCCGGGTTTCTGCATGGCCTTGATGGCTTCGGGCGCGCCGTCCACGCTGCTGAGCTTCACGTCCCTGCCGCTGGCCTCGATGGCCGCCAGGGCGCCCATGGCTCCGGTGTCGTTGACGCTGAACAGGCCCTTGAGCTGGCGCTGGGCCTGCAGGATGTTCTCGGTCACCGTCAGCGCGGTGGCGCGCTCCTGGCGGCCGTTCTGCACGCTGACGATCTTGATGCCGGGGTACCTGGCCAGCGCCTCGCGGCAGCCCTTGACCCGTTCGAGGATCGGCAGCACCGCGATGCCGTCCAGGATGGCCACGTCGCCTTGGCCGCCGATGCTCCTGGCCAGGGCCTCGCACGAGATGCGGCCGGCCTCGGTGTTCTTGGAGCCCACATGCGAATCCACCGGGCCGAGGGCATTCGCATCCACCGTGACCACCACCACACCCGCCGCCTTGGCGGCCTTCACCGCCGACTGGACGCCGCTGGAATCCGTCGGATTGAGGAGCAGGATGTCGATCTTCTTCTGCACCATGTCTTCGATGTCGGCGATCTGCTTGCTCACGTCATGGCGTGCGTCGGTGACGACCACGGTGGCGCCGATGCTGGCCGCCATCTCGTCCAGGCTTTGCTTCATCAGCACGAAGGCCGGGTTGTTGAGTTCCTGGAAGGACATGCCGATGCGCAGCGGGGTCTTCACCGTGCTTTGAGCGCTCGCGTCATGGATGCCGAGGAACAGGCCGGCAGAGATCGATGCGGCGATGAGGAATTTCTTCATGGGGGTCTCCTGGGGTTCTTGGGGCGACTGGCTGGCGATGGTTCAACGGGTGAATGCGTTGGCGTTGCCGGCATCGATGTTGAGGATGTTGCCGGTCGACTTGGCCGACAGGTCGCCGGCGAAGAAGCTCACACCCTGTGCGATGTCCTCGGGCAGGACGCTGCGCTTGAGAAGGCTGCGCTCGCGGTAGAAGGCCTCGACGTCCTCGCTGGCGATGTGGTTGGCGGCGGCCCGGGCCTGCTTCCAGTCGCTGTTCCAGATCCTCGAGCCCTGGATCACCGCGTCGGGGTTGACCACGTTGACGCGGATGCCATGGGCGGCGCCCTCCAGTGCCAGGCAACGGGCCAGGTGGATCTCGGCCGCCTTGGCGGTGCAGTAGGCGGCGGCGCCCGCTGAGGCGGCCAGGCCGTTCTTGCTGCCGACGAAGACCAGGCTGCCACCCAGGCCCTGCCGGGCCCAGAGCCTGAAGGCGCAGCGCGCCACCAGGAAATAGCCCGTGGCCAGCACATCGAGGTTGCGGCTCCACAGGGCCAGGCTGGTGTCGGTCACCGGCGCGGAAGAAGCGATGCCGGCGTTGGAGACCACCATGTCGAGGCCGCCGAATCGGTTCATGGCCTGCTGCATCGCGGCCTCGATGGCGGCCTCCTGGGTCACGTCAGCGGCCACGGCGGCCACGTGGTCGGCGCCGAAGCGACGGGACAGCGTCGCCTCGGTCTCGGCCAGGGTCTGCGCATCGATGTCGCTGAGCAGGACGCAGGCGCCGTCCTGGAGCAGGCGCTCCGCGCAGGCCCGCCCGATGCCGCCGGCGCCGCCGGTGATGAAGGCCACGCGGCCCGTCAGCGGCGCGGGCCTGGGCAGGCGCTGCAATTTGGCTTCCTCGAGCAGCCAGTATTCGATGTCGAAGGCTTCCTGCTCGGGCAGGGCCAGGTAGCGATCGGCCCGCTGGGCTTCGCGCATGACATGGATGGCATTGACGTAGAACTCGCTGGCGATGCGGGCGGTGGCCTTGTCGCGCGCAAAGCTCAGCAGCCCGACGCCGGGGATCAGATAGATCACGGGGTTGGGATCGCGCATCGCGGGACTGTGCGGGTGCCTGCAACGCTGGTAGTAGGCGGCATAGTGGCTGCGGTAGCGTTCCAGCAAGCCGTCGAGTGACGCCAGCGTGGACGCCAGTGCGTCGTCGTCCGGGTTCAGTGGCAGCACCAGGGGCAGGACCTTGGTGCGCAGGAAATGATCGGGGCAGGAGGTGCCCAGCGCAGCCAGCGACTCGAGCTGGGCACTGCAGACGAACTCGAGTACGGCGGGGCTGTCATCGAAATGGGCCAGCTTGTGCGCCGGACCCTGGCTGATTCTGCCGCGCAGCACCGGCGCCAACTGCTGGACCAGGTGCAGGCGCCGCTCCGGATCCAGCGGATGGCGCACGGCGCCGCCGAAGGCCGGCCGATCACTGTGGCCCTGCAGCCAGGCCTCGGCGCGGGCAATGGTCCGCACCGTGTTCTCATAACAGCCGCGGGCACTGTCGCCCCAGGTGATCAGGCCGTGGTTCTGCAACACCAGGCCACGCAGGGCCGGGCGCTCCCGCAGCAGCGCCTCGAGCTTCAGGCCCAGGTCGAAGCCCGGCCGCTGCCAGGGCACCCAGGCCAGTTCGTCGCCGAAGATCTCCAGGGTCAGTCGTTCGCCGTCGGCACAGGCGGCAATGGCGATCACCGAATCGGGATGCATGTGGTCGACGTGCGGGTGCCCGATGAACGCATGCAGGGGCGTGTCGATGCTGGCTGCACGTGGATTCAGGTTGAAGGTGCAGTGCGGCAGCAGACCCACCATCTCGTCTTCATGCGCCAGACCGCGGTAGCGGCCCTTGAGCGCCTGGAGCTGGTCCATGCGCAGGGTGGCAAAGCCGTCCAGGCCCATGCTGCCCAGATCCCCCCCGGAACCCTTGACCCAGAGCACGTCGACGTTCTGGCCGCTCAAGGGGTCTGGCTGTCGGATCTTGGCCGAGGTGTTGCCGCCGCCGAAATTGGTGATGCGCAGGTCGCGACCCAGCAGATGAGAGCGGTACAGCAGCAGTTCCGCCTCGCCAAGGCCGGCGCAATGGTGTTCGTCCCATTGCGATGAGATGGTTGCGGCAGCATATGAATTGGATGGCATCTGGAAAGTCTCCGGAACAGGTGGGGTTGCTTTTCAGTCTCCGTTCCGATCCCTTGTCGGTCAATGCGAATCCGCTCATCCTGGTGATTGATTGCGCGCGTGATTTCCCCGATTCAAGGGGCTGTCCTGAAGCGATAGGCTGAGATCCATGGATGGACGTGCCATGAACCCGCAACAAAGACGCCAGAAGGTTCTTCAGCTTCTCAACGAGCAGCATTCGCTGCGCGTACCTGAGCTGGCCGATGCACTGGCCGTGTCGGCCGCCACGCTGCGGCGCGATCTGGGGCAACTGGCCGCCGATCAATTGATCAAGCGTGGCCACGGCAAGGTTGAGCGTGTCGAGCAGCCGGCACAGGCGATGCTCAAGGGGAGCAGCTTCGTCCAGAACGCCGGTCACCGGTCGCGCCAGAAGCGGGCCATCGCACGCAGGGCGGCAGAGCTCTGCCACGAAGGCGACACGGTCATCATCAATGGCGGCAGCACCACCTTCGGCATGGCGCAATTCCTGGCCGACCGCCGGATGACCATCCTGACCAACTCCTTCCTGCTGGCCCAGCAACTTCTGGTGCACAGCCGAAACGACGTGCTCCTGCCCGGCGGCATGGTGTACCGCGAGCAGAACGTGATAGCCAGTCCTTTTGCCAGTGATGTGATCCGCAACCACTATGCCAGCAAGATGTTCATGGGGGCCTGCGGCATCTCCCCGCTGGGTGTCCTGGAGACCGATCCCCTTCTGGTGCAGGCCGAACTCAAGTTGATGGCGCAGGCCCACACCCTGGTCCTGCTGGTGGACAGCAGCAAGTTCTCGGCCTCGGTCGCCGGGCTGATCGTGTGCCCTCTGCGCCGCATCGAGCTGCTCATCACCGATAAGGGCATCAGGCCGGACACCTTGCGGCATCTGCGTTCGGAAGGGGTGGAGGTGATGGTGGTGGATGCAGACCGCGAGGATCTGCCATGAGGCCGGAACCCCGACCACGAAAGAACCGCCATGTGGCGATCCTCGACATCGGAAAGACGAATCTGAAGTTCAGCGTCCATGGAGAAGGCGGTGAACCGTTGTATGAGCAACGTTGCAGCAACCTGGTCCACCCCGGAGCCCCGTATCCCCATTTTGCGGTGGATGATGTCTGGCACTGGATTCTGTCCGCCCTGAAATCCAGCCCGGAGCCGGCCGCCATCGAGGCCATCGTCTGCGTCACCCATGGCGCCTGCGCGGCACTTCTGGCAGACGACGGACTGGCCTTGCCGGTGCTCGATTACGAGCACGCCGCCGTCCACGAGACGGATGCCGCCTACGAGGCATGGCGAGATGATTTCAGCCAGACCCTGTCGCCGGCCCTGCCGGCCGGGCTCAACCTCGGTCGGCAGCTGTTCTGGCAGTCGCAGTGCTTCCCTGCAGCCTGGCGCAGGGTGCGGTGGGTGCTGACCTATCCGCAATATTGGGCCTGGCGTCTGGGTGGCGTCGCGGCCAGCGAGCGCACTTCGCTGGCTTGCCATACCGACCTCTGGCGGCCGCCGGCCGACGATTTCAGCGCACTGGTGGACCGTGCCGGCTGGCGCCCTCTGTTTCCACCCTTGCGCTGGGCCGGCGACACCTTGGCGACCCTCAGGCCCGAACTGGCGCGTAACACCGGGCTGCCACCCGGCTGTCGGGTGCTCTGCGGCATCCATGACAGCAATGCCTCGATGGTGAAGCTGAAGCAGGCCGGGCTGTCGCCGGTCAGCCTGGTGTCCAGCGGCACCTGGGTTCTGGTGTCCTCGCCGTCGGCGGCGCTGGCCTGCATCGATCCGGCGCGCGACATGCTGGCCAACGTCGATGCCTGGGGACGTCCCTATGCCTGCGCCCGCTTCATGGGGGGGCGGGAGTTTGCGCACCTGAACCGGCGCGGCGCGGCGGATGCCGACGCCTCCGATGTGGCTGCCCTGCTGGCGGGCGGAACCCGGGCCCTGCCCAGCTTCAGTCCTTTGGGGGGCGCCTATGCAGGTCAGATCGGGCGCATCGAGGGGCCGGTGCCCGCGAATGCCGCCCAGGACCATGCACTGGCATCGCTGTACCTGGCCTTGCTCACCGACGATGCGCTGGACCGGCTGGGTGTGCAGGAGCCGGTCCTGATCGAAGGGCGGCTGAGCGGCAATCGGCTCTATGCGGGCCTGCTGGCCAGCCTGAAGCCGATGCAGCCGGTCTGGGTGTCAGATGACCTGTCCGGGACTTCGGGTGGCGCATTCCTGCTGGCGCGGCCTGATGTGCGATGGGCCTTGCAGCGCCGAGAGGCCGCTGCGCTGGACCTGCCGCAGCTGCCAGCCTACCGCCAGGCCTGGCGGTCAGCCCTGGGTGCCTTCGGCGGCATTGCCATCCGGTGAGGAAGGCGCCGGTTGCAGCCCCCCCTCCCCGCTGCCCAGATCCACCTTGCGCAGAAAGGCCAGTGCCACCCGGGGCGAGGCGTTGAGCAGTTGCGCCAGGTCGTTGATGTCGTCGGGCAGGGCGGCGTTGTCCCAGCCGTGGGCGGTGTGGCGGGCCAGCCGCGTGGCGAGTTCGACGCTGCGCACGCTCGGATGCTCGTCGTGCTTGCCGTCGCTGATGCGGATCAGCAGTTCGGGCAGGCGCCAGATCTTGAGCAGGGCCTGGCGCAGGTCGTTGATCTCGATGTTCAGGACCTCGCGCTGGATGACGCTGCTGCGCAGAGTCGGGTCGGCCTGCTGGGCGCGGCGGATCTTCACCACCAGGGCCGGTGCATGGCACAGCAGCAGCATCTCGGCAAAGTCGTGCAGGAAGGCCGCTTCATGGATGATGCCGGCGTCGGTGTCGCTGCGGTGCACCGCGAAGGCCATCGCGAAATGGGCGGCGCGCTCGGCCCGGCGCAGCATCTCGCGCAGCAACGCCAAGGCCTTCGGATGGTGAAGGAGCTGGTCCTCGATGGTCGGCTGGGGGCCGAAGCGGCGGAAGAACGGCGGGATGCCCGACATCACCAGGGCACTGGTCACCGTCTCGGTCTCGGTGTTGTCGGCATCCCGGCGCAGGCCGGCCACGTAGGCCATGAATTTGACGGTCATCAGCGGATCGACCCGGATCACCTCAGCGAGCGCGTTCGCGTTGACGGTCTCCTCATGCTCGCGCAGGGCTTCCAATGCCTGGGAGGTGCTTTCCAGCACCGGGATGTCGTGGTTGCGGAAATAGGCCACCCAGGCCGCCAGGTCGTTCAGGGCGACATCGAGGTAGACCGTCCTGGGGGCATTGGGCTGCGGTGAGGTGTCCATGAGGGCTTGCGGGTGTTGGCGAAAGTATCTTTTTGTGTACCGCCCGGGTCAAGGACCTTGTGGGTCCGGTTTTCCCTGAGTCGATGGCTTGTGGCCGTCGGCTCCCCCGCGCCGATGGCTCAGACCCGGGTGCACATCGGCTGCCAGCGCCAACCGGATTCGTCTCGGACCGGGCCATCCACCATGAAGCCCAGTCTTTCGTAGGCGGCGACGGCATTGAGTGAGGCATTCACCGTGAACGGATCCGGGTCGGCCTGCATCTGCAGGCCCTGGGCGCGTGCCACCTGCCACAGGGTCTGGCCGATGCCGTGACGCTGCCAGCGCGGCCGCACGAACAGGTATTGGAGCTTGCGGGCGCCCTGCAGCGCGATCACGCCGCAGGGGTCGCCCCCCTCGGCATCCAGTGCCAGCCAGAAATGATGCTGGCCGTCCCCCAGGCGCTGGCGCAGGCCGGTGCGGGCGTAGCTGGCCAGCATGGGATCGCGGGCGTGTGCCTCCAGGGTGGGCCAGATCGAGTGGATGGTGGCGGCCACCATCAGGGCCTGGATCGCGTCGGCGTCTCCGGGGCCGGCCTGGCGCACCGGCCAGGCGAGGGCCGAAGCGGGTTGGCGGGCGCTCATGCCTGCACCTCGCGGGCCTGTTGCGACCGGGTGCCGCCCTGGCGTTCGATCAGCCGGTTGGCCACGCTGATCACGGCCTGCACCGATGCGGTCACGATGTTGTGGCTCATGCCGACGCCGAAGCTGCCGCCGGCCACGCCCTCCAAGGCGGCCTCGACGATCGCCAGCGCCTGGGCATCGGCGCCGCTGCCCGTGGCGCGCTCCTCGTAGCTGTCCACCCGCATCGGCAGGCCCAGTGCGTCCACGGTGGCTGCGATCGGGCCGTTGCCCTGGCCCGACAGGCGCTGGCGCACGCCCTGCACGCTCAGGTCGAGTTCGATGCCCTGGCCGCTCGCGTCCAGGCGGTGGCCGTGGTAGTGGATCGCATCGCCCGCAGCGGCGCCGCGCAGGTAGGTGCGGCGGAACAGGGCCCAGATGTCTTCACCGTTGATCTCGGTCTCGCTCGCATCGGTCTGGCGCTGCACCACCGCGCTGAACTCGACCTGCATGCGCCGCGGCATCACCACGCCGCGTTCACGTTCGAGCAGGAAGGCGATGCCGCCCTTGCCCGACTGGCTGTTCACGCGGATCACGCTGTCGTAGGTGCGGCCCAGGTCGGCCGGGTCGATGGGCAGGTAGGGCACTTCCCAGAGGCCCTGGGGGTCCTGGGCGGCAAAGCCCTTCTTGATCGCGTCCTGGTGCGATCCCGAGAAGGCGGTGAAGACCAGGTCGCCGGCATAGGGGTGGCGCGGGTGGACCGCGATGGCGGTGCATTCTTCGCTGACGCGGGCCACCGCATTGATGTCCGAGAAATCGAGCCCCGGGTGCACGCCCTGGGTGTACATGTTGAGCGCCAGGGTCACGATGTCCACATTGCCGCAGCGCTCGCCGTTGCCGAACAGGCAACCCTCGACCCGGTCGGCGCCGGCCATCATCGCGAACTCGGCGGCGGCCACACCGGTGCCACGGTCGTTGTGCGGGTGGACCGAGAGCACGATGTGCTCGCGCGGCACCAGGTGCCGGTGCATCCATTCGATCTGGTCGGCGAAGACATTGGGCGTGGCGTTCTCGACCGTGGTCGGCAGATTGACGATCACCTCGCGGCCCGGGCCCGCGCCCCAGGCCTGGATGGCGGTGTGGCAGGCCTGCAGCGAGACCTCGAGTTCGGTGGCGCTGAAGGTCTCGGGCGAGTACTGGAGGGTCCAGCGGGTCTCGGGCCGGCTGTCGGTGAGGCGCTTGAGAAAGCCGACATGGTGGGCGATCAGGTCCATCACCTGGGGCACGCTCATGCCGAAGACGATGCGCCGCCAGGCCGGGGCGGTGGCGTTGTAGAGGTGCACGATGGCGCGCGGGGCGCCCTTGACCGCCTCGACGGTGCGCTCGATCAGGTCTTCGCGCGACTGGGTCATGACCATCAGCGTCACATCGTCCGGCACCAGGTCTTCGTCGATGAGGCGGCGCACGAAGTCGAAATCGGTCTGCGAGGCGGCGGGAAAGCCGACCTCGATCTGCTTGAAACCGATGCGCACCAGCTCCAGGAAGAGCTTCATCTTGCGCTCGCCATTCATGGGTTCGAACAGGGCCTGGTTGCCATCGCGCAGGTCGGTGGACAACCACAAGGGGGCCTGGGTGATGGTGCGCGAAGGCCATTGGCGATCGCTCAGGGCGATCGCGGCGAAGGCGGCGTACTTGGCAGAAGGTTGGGACAACATGAGAGGCTCCACGAACAGGGGCGGCACCGGGTGCGGATGGCGATGCGGGCCGCGCGACAACTTGAAAACGGACGGATCAAGACATCCCCTGCAGCCCTTTGCGCTAGGCAAAGGCTGGTTCGTGGGCCGGGGTCAGGGGGAGGTCAGGAGATGAGCGATGGAGCTCAAGACACGAACGCGAGCAGACCCCGGCCGAGCACTAGGCTTAGCGTCAGGGTGAAGTTTTGCTGGCGTTGCATAAGGGGCAAATACTAGCACAGACCGCCGCAGGTCGTCTGCGGCGGCTGCTTTGGCGTCAGATGCCGAATGGCGACAGACCGATCAACCATTGATGGGCCCAGAACGCGAAGCCGGCCCAGGCCAGCAGGCCCACCAGCAGCGTCAGCACGGTCGCCCCGGCGGTTCCGGCTTCGTAGCGGGTGCCTGCCACCCGGTCGCGCTGGCGGGCGCTGCGGAAATCGAGCACCGCCCAGAGCAGGAAGGCGCCGAACAACAGCAGGTCGGCCAGGCGGCCATTGGCCAGCAGATGGGCTGCCGCCCAGGTCTTCACGCCCAGCACCATGGGGTGGTGCAGCCGGGCCTTGATCTGGTTGCGTGGCACGTAGGCGGCCGCCAGCAGCACGAAGGCGATCAGCATCAGCAGGCCGGCGATGTGGCGCATCGCCAGAGGCGGTGTCCAGACCACCACCGGATCGAGGCGGGCCTGCCCGAAGCCCCACACGACGAGGCCCAGGCCCACGGCCGACAGCAGCGAGTAGAGGCCCTTCCAGGCGTTTTCACCGAGCCGCGTGCGGGTGGCGTTGCGCCAGTCCTCGGCCACGATGCGCACCGAATGCACCCCCAGGAAAATCACCAGCCCCAGCAGCAGCCAAACCATGGTCGTTCCTTTGAATCCGTTGTGATCGGGGACCGATTATGGCGCTGCCACCAAGACGCGACGGTGACCGCTCTCAGGCGCCGCCCCCGGCCTGGCGCGCCAGCCAGGCCGGGGTCTGGGCCTTGCTGCGGCCTTGCAGGGCACGCAGCAGGGCGTGGTCGGGCTGCAGCCCGGGCCATTGCTGCTGCAGGCGATCCTGCATATGGGCCAGCAGTGCGGCGGCCATCTCGGCGTCGGCGAGGGCCCGGTGAGCGCGGCCGGCGCGCGGCAGGCCCAGGAAATCGATCAGCAGGCCCAGTTTGTGGCTGGGTGCCTCGGGGATCAGGCGGCGCGACAGCAGCACGGTGCAGGCGAAATCATGGGGGGCGGCGACACCGGCCAGGGCGAGTTCGGCTACCCAGAACTGGCGGTCGAAGGACGCGTTGTGCGCCGCCATGGGGGCCGTGCCGACAAAACGGGCGGCCTCGCGCATCACCTCTTCGGCCGGTGGCGCCTGTGCCACCATGGCGTTGGTGATGCCGGTGAGTTGGGTGATGAACGCCGGGATGCGCACCCCGGCATTCATCAGGCTCTGGAAGCGATCGACCACCCGGCCGCCTTCCAGCAGCACGATGGCCACTTCGGTGGCGCGACCGCCCTGTCCGGGCGAGAGACCGGTGGTCTCGAAGTCGATGACGGCGATGGGTTTCTTCATGAGGTCGTTGGGGTCGGGTATCGCAGGACCGGAAGGCGGGTACTCAGCAGTTCAGCTCTGCCTGTCGGTCACGGTGTTGCTTCCGTTGTGTGCGCAAATAGTCTTGCATGGCAGGTGGCTGCGCTTGTCGGGCCAATTGGTCCAGACGGTTGATTTCAGCGGCCAACCAGAGGCATTCATTGCTGGGCATCTGGGCGACCGGGAGTGGGTCCGCCTGGGGCAGGTTTGCTGCCACACCTGCCGTCGGTGGGTTGATCGCCGGCCGTGATGGCAGGGAGGGTGCGTCCGCCAGGTTGAGCTTTGGATCAATCAACAAGGATTTGGCCTCAGCCCCTTCGGGGCAGGCGTGGTCAGAGTAGCTGACCTGCCCTTTCGAGATGCACTTGATCACCAGACGACGGCCGTCGGCCCGCGAGGCCGCACCTGGGATCGGCTCCTGGCTTGCAACGGGTCTTGGTGGACGGCCCAAGGTGGAGGAGGGATCGGGCGGAGGGTTCTGCATACCTGCCGGTGCATTGCCCTGTGGATCGTGTGCCGACTTGTGGAGGACCCTGTCGTCAAGGACCGTGTAGGCCGCCAGGGCGAGCGCAGCAAGCAGCAGCAGAAGCAGCAAAAGAGACGCAGCCGAGCGCTCAGGTCGGGGACGCATGAAGGAGGGCAAGGTCTCGTGCGCCTCTGCCGCCCTGGCTTCTGATGTCTGCGTCGGTGTCGTGGGTGTCATTCGCGCCCTCCTCCCCGGATGGATGTCGACCGGAGCATCGGTATCGGTTTTACCTCAGGCCGACAAGGGCGCGCGGAAGTCGACACCTCAGGCAGCGTTTCTGGCCCGCCGGGCCCGCACCGCCTCGGCCAGGCCTTCGAGCACCGGCACGGTCTGGGCCATGCTGATGCAGGCATCGGTCACCGACACCCCCGGGCGCAGGGCCTGGCCGGGCACGATGTCCTGACGGCCTTCCTGCAGGTGGCTTTCGATCATCAGGCCGGTGATGCGGCTGTCGCCGGCGGCGATCTGCTGGGCCACCTGGGCGGCCACCTCGATCTGCTTGCTGTGCTGCTTGCTGCTGTTGGCATGCGAGACGTCGATCATCACCTGCTCGCGCAGGCCGGCCGATTTCAGCAGGGCGCAGGCCGCGTCGACATCGGCTGCGTGGTAGTTGGGCTGCTTGCCGCCGCGCAGGATCACATGGCAGTCGTCGTTGCCGCGGGTCTCGAAGATGGCGGCCTGGCCCATCTTGGTCATGCCCATGAAGGCATGGGCCGCCTTGGCTGCCTGGATGGCGTCGGCCGCGACCTTGATGCCGCCATCGGTGCCGTTCTTGAAGCCCACCGGGCAGGACAGGCCGCTGGCCAGCTGGCGGTGGCTCTGGCTTTCGGTGGTGCGTGCGCCGATGGCGCCCCAGCTCACCAGGTCGCTGATGAATTGCGGGCTCAACAGATCGAGGAATTCGGTGCCCACCGGCAGACCCAGGGCCAGCACGTCGAGCAGCAGCCGGCGCGCCAGCTCCAGCCCTTCGTTGATGGCGAAACTGCCGTCCAGATGGGGGTCGTTGATGTAGCCCTTCCAACCCACCGTGGTGCGCGGCTTCTCGAAATAGACGCGCATCACGATGAGCAGATCGGCACTCAGGGCGTCGGCCTGCGCCTTGAGCTGGCGCGCGTAGTCCATGGCCTGCTCATGGTCGTGGATGGAACAGGGCCCGACCACCACCACCAGGCGGTCATCGGCACCGTGCAGCACGCGCGAGATGGCGCTGCGGCTGGCCTCGACCAGGGCCTGGGCCGAGTCGGGCGCAGGCAGCCATTCCTGCAGCAGGGCCGGCGTGATCAGGGGGCGCACCGCACGGATGCGGGTGTCGTCGATGCGCGTGGTGTCGTGGGTGCGGTTCGGGGTGGTGCCGGTGGCGTGGACGTGGGGGCTCATGGTCGGGTCTCGGGTGCAATGGCTCGCAATGGAATCGGAGGTCAGGCCTTCTTCAGGAAGGCGCTCTTGAGCATGAAGTTGCCCAGCTCGGTCTTGCAGTCCACATCATGGTCGCCGTTGTCGTGCACCAGGCGGATGCTCTTGACCTTGGTGCCCTTCTTCAGCACGGTGGACGAACCCTTGACCTTGAGGTCCTTGATCAGCAGCACCGCATCGCCGTCGGCCAGGGGGTTGCCGTTGGCGTCGCGGATGATGCCGTCGCCGGGCGCCGCGTCCTCGTCGGCGGGGCCGGCCATGGGCCATTCATGGGCGCAGTCGGGACAGATGTAGTTTTCGCCGTCGGGATAGGTGTTTTCGAGGCCGCACTGGGGGCAGGCCGGAGGGTTGGTGTGCATGGAGAAGGCTCGCAGAATCAGGGCGACAGTGTAGGCGCCCCGCGTGACACGACTCAGCGGGCGTGCGGGTCCGCCGGCAACAGGCCCTCGTCCACCGCGTACAGCGCGCAGGCCCGTGCGCGGCGGCGCTGGCAGTTGGCCAAGGCCTTGGACAGGGCGTCGTCGCCGCTGGCCCAGCCCCAGGCGCCCTGACCGTCGACGGCAAAGGCCTTGGGCGCCGCATGGGCCAGGAAATCGGCAAAGCCCTGGTGGTCGCCTGCTGCCAGCGAGGCGGGCGCGTCCTCCGGCCCGAGCAGCGCGCGGGCGGGCGCGGGCCGTTCCAGCCGTCCGGGGCGTTGGAAGCCGAAACCCAGCAGGTACTGGTCGACCCAGGGTTGCCAGGCATCGTTGCCGGTGCTGAACAGCGTGTGGCCGTTGCGGCCGTGCGGCGGCACCAGCCGGAAATCCAGCCGTCCGCCCTGGTCCTGGTAGGCCTGGGCCCAGGCGCGGCTGTGCTCCGGATTGAAGAACAGGTCGTTCTCGGCGTAGATCCAGAGCATGGGCACCTGGGCTGCGCGGCCGAAACCGGCCATGGCCTCGCCGATCTGGGGGCCGCCGCAGGGCACGCCGGGGTGGCCGGCCGGGTCCCCTCCCCGTCCTCCGGCGAAATTGATGGCGGTCACCAGGCCCGGCGGGTGTTGGGCCACGGCCGCGACGGTGGCGATGCCGCCGGCCGAGACGCCGACCAGCACCAGGCGCGAAGGATCGATGTCGCCCTGTTGCTGCATCTGCCGGGCCACGGCGTTGATCTCCTGGCCGGCGGCCTTCAGGCCCGGCAGGTAGTCGGGCTGGCGGCAGCC
>JAFAMV010000251.1 GCA_019233055.1 Curvibacter sp. | reverse complement strand
TGTACTGGCCGGGGTGGGCCTTGATCAGCTCGACGAACTCCTTGAGCGTGCGGGCCTTGATCACGTCGGGGTTGACGGTGAGCACATTGGACACGTCGATCACCGGCGCCACCGGCACGAAGTCGGCCTCGACGTCGAAGGGCAGGCGCGGGTACAGCGCAGCATTGCTGCCGTGGGTGGCGGCGGTGCCGAAGGCCAGGGTGTAGCCGTCGGGCCTGGCATGGGCCACGAATTCGCTGGCGATGTTGCCTGCCGCGCCGGAGCGGTAGTCGATCACCACGGGCTGGCCGAGCTGGCGGCTCAGCGGCTCCTGGATCAGGCGCCCCACCACATCGACCCCGGAGCCGGCCGGGAAGCCCATGACCAGGGTCACCGGCTGGCGAGGCCAGTCGACACCCTGGGCCAGCACACCGCCGCCCAACAGCACCCACGACAGGCCGCAGACCGCCAGGCGGCGAAGGTTGGAAAAGGAAACGGGCATCGGACGGCTCCTGGGGGTGGACATGCTTGGGGGGCGGGATGGATCCGCTGCATTGTGCCCAGGTGCTCAGTTGCAAATCGCCATGAGCTTATGCCGCGCCAGTCCTGCAGGCGTCCGCACCGAGGCCTCCGTCTGTCGATAATGGTCGGCATGACCCGCCCCAGCCAACTCCTGCATCCCCCACGTGAACCTGCGCCCCTGCGCCCGGCCGCCACCGTGCTGCTGTTGCGCGACGCGCCCGGCCCGGACGGCCGGCCCGGCATCGAGGTGCTGATGACCCGGCGCTCGATGAGCGCCAGCTTCGCCCCGGGGGCCTATGTCTTCCCGGGCGGCGGCATCGACGCCGGGGATGCAGACGCGCATGCGCTGGCACGGCGGCGCCCCACGCAGACCGTCCTGCGCCTGACCCAGGCGGTGGCGGCGATCCGCGAGAGCTTCGAGGAACTCGGCATCCTGCTGGCCTGGCAGGCCGACGGCCAGGCGGCCGGCGCCGCCAGCCTGGCGCAGCTGAGCCGCGAGCGCCCCCTGTTCGAGCAATGCCGCGAGCAGGGCCTGCAACTGGCCGCCGACCAGGTCTTCGTGCTGGCGCACTGGATCACCGACCGCGACCTGCCGCGCCGCTTCGACGTGCCCTTCCTGGTGGCCCGCATGCCCGAGGGCCAGACCCCGGTGGCCGACGAGGCCGAGCAGTTCGAGCCGGTCTGGGTGCGCCCGGCCGAGGCGCTGGCACGCCACGAGGCCGGCCAGTTCTTCATCATCTTCCCGACCATCCGCACGCTGGAACGCCTGCAGGCCTACGACACGGTGGCGGCAGTGCTGGCCGCCTGTGCCGGCGAGCAGCCGCTGTGGACCAGTTGCCCGCGCGCCGGCCTGCTGCACGGCCACGAGGCGCGCTACATGGAGCACGAGCAGCCCTACGGCGAGCTGGCCCTGGTCTGCCCCGACGGCCAGATCGCCCACGAACTGGCCTGGCAGAGCGAGCAGCCGGTGCCGCTGTTGAAGAATCTGCAGCGCCTGAGCGCGCCCAACCCCGGCGTCATGACCGGGCCGGGCACCAACAGCTACCTGGTGGGCGACCCCGACACCGGCTACATCGTCATCGACCCGGGCCCGGCCGACGAAGGCCATCTGGACAAACTCTGGCGCGCCGCCGGCGGCGACATCCGGCAGATCGTCTGCACCCACTCGCACCCGGACCACTCGCCCGGCGCCCGGCCCCTGCAGGCCCTGTGCGAACGCCACGGCCGCCCCGCCCCGGCCATCCGGGGCCTGGCCTCGGCGCCCACCGCCCGCGCCGCCAGCGAGTTCACGCCCGACCGGCCGCTGGCCGACGGTGAGGTGTTGCGGCTGGGCGTCGGAGACCCGCAGCAAGACGGCCATGGCCGGCACAGCCTGCTCGTGCTGCACACCCCCGGCCATGCCGCCAACCACCTGTGCCTGCTGCTGCTCGAGGACGGGCTGCTGTTCTCGGGCGACCATGTGCTCAACGGCAGCACCACGGTGATCGACCCGCCCGACGGCCACATGGGCGACTACCTTGCCTCGCTGGACCGGCTCGACGCCGCCTGCGCCGAGCACGGGGTCGAGTTCATCCTGCCGGCCCACGGCCATGTGCTGGGCCAGGCGCGCCAGACCATCGCCCGCCTCAAGGCCCACCGGCTGCAGCGCGAGGCCAAGGTGCTGGCCGCCCAACAGGCCCGCCCCGACGGCAACCTGGACGACTGGGTGGCACTGGCCTACGACGACGTGCCCGCGCGCATGTGGCCGGTGGCCAAGCGCTCGCTGCAGGCCCATGTGGAGCATCTGCGCGAGCTGCAGCCGAGCCGGGACTGAGCGACCGGGCCCCGGCGCTTACACTGTCGCCCCGCTCCAGCCCCGGGGCCACGAGAGGCCAAGCCATGAACGACCCGATCCGACTTTCCAAACAAGTGGCCGAACAGGCCGCCTGCTCGCGCCGCGAGGCCGAGCTGCTGATCGAGGGCGGCTGGGTCCAGGTCAACGGCCAGACCGTCGAAGAGCCCCAGCACCGCATCCGCCCCGACAGCGATGTGGTGACGGTGTCGCCGCAGGCGCGGCCCGAGAGCGTCCCCCCCGCCACCCTGCTGTGGCACCGGCCCGACGCCGCCAGCCCCTGCGACGCCGGGCTGTTGCGCGCCACGCCCCCGGCCAACCCCTACGCGGTGCGGGTGCTCGGCCGCCATTTCAACCACCAGGAACCCATTGCCGGCCTGCAGGGCCTGGCCACCGGCCTGGTGGTCTTCACCCAGGACGGCCGCATGCGCCGCCGCCTGCTGGAGGACGAGGCCGATCTCGAACAGGAGTTCATGGTCGAGCTGCCGGGCCAGCTGACCGACGAGGCCATCGGCCAATTGACCGCCCGGCTGCAGCAGGCGCGGCTGTGGCCGCAGGTGCCGGTGGTGGGCAAGCTGAGCCTGAATGCGCGCGGCCCTCAGGGCACGCGGCTGCGCTTCGCGCTCAAGGCCAGCAGCCCCGCCGCGGTGCTGCGGCTCTGCGAGTCGGCCGGCCTGCGTCCGCAGGCCCTGCGCCGCACCCGGCTGGGCCGCGTGGCCCTCGCCGGCCTGGCGCCGGGGGCCTGGCGTTTCCTGGAGCCCCAGGAACGCTTCTGATCAGCGCAGCCGGCGCGGCTGCCCGGCCTGCGCCGTCGCTCCGGGCAGGGCCTCGCGCAACAGGGTCGCCAGTTGCTCGACCAGCGCTTCGGGCCGGGCCTGTACCCGGTACAGCACCAGGCGGATCGCCGGCAGCCGAGGCAGGCCGCACAGCGCCGGATCGAGCCTCTGCACATTCGGTGGCTGCCCGAGCGCGGTGCGCACCGTGAGCCCGAGGCCGGCCGAGCTGGCCGCCCAGAGGGCCGTCAGGCTGGCGCTGGTGAACGCATGGCGCCAGCCGATGCCGGCGCGGTCCAGGGCTTCGACCGTCAGGCGCCGCACCGGGCAGGGCTCGTCGAGCAGGGCCAGGGGCAGCGGCTCGTCGCTGCGCCAGCCCGCCGCATCGGCACCCCACCAGGCCGGCCGCTCCGACGGCGCGGCGGGCCCCATCCATTGCAGGGGGGTCTCGAGCCAGGTCTCGGCAAAGGGCAGCGCCGGCTGTTCACCGGTCTCCCACACCAGGGCCAGGTCGAGCTGGCCCATGGCCAGCCGTTCGCGCAGGTCGGCACAGCGCATCATGCAGGCCTCGACGCGCACCCGGGGATGGGCCCGGGCGAAGCGCCCCAGCACCTGGGGCAGCAGCGCCTCGCCGAATTCCTCCTGCAGGCCCAGGCGCACCCAGCCCTGGGCATCGAGGCCGCGCAGGGCGGCACTGGCCTCTTCGTTGAGTTCGATCATGCGGTGGGCGTAGGCCAGCAGGGTCTGGCCCGCATCCGTCAGGGCCAGGCCCCGGCCCGCCTTGCGGAACAGGGCGGTGCCGGCCTGAGATTCGAGCTTCTTCAACTGGGCGCTGACGGCCGAGGTGGAGCGCCCCAGGCGATCGGCCGCCCGGGCATAGCTGCCCAGCCGCATGCCGGTGGCGAAGGTGCGCAGCACATCGAGATCGAACAGGGTCTGGGCCATGAAACCATCCTGAATTTCAAAACAATTCCTTCATTATTTTCTGATTTTCAAAACATTTCAAAGACCGCAGACTGGCGGGCATGAACCACCCCCACCCTCCCCTCCCCCCTCGCACCGACCGCCACCGCTGGAAGGTGCTGGCGGCCGGCGTGGCCGCCAACGCCGCGTTTTCGGTGGCCTTCAGCGGCCTGCCGATGACCGCCGTGCTGATGCGCTCGGCCTACGGACTGGACAACCCCACGCTGGGCCTGCTGCTGGGCCTGATGGGCCTGGGCATCGCCTTGAGCGAGCTGCCCTGGGGCCTGCTGACCGACCGCTTCGGCGACCGGCCGGTCCTGCTGCTGGGCCTGGGCAGCACGGCGGCCGCCTTGCTGGCCATGGCGGTCTGGGCGCTGCCGGGCCCCGGCCGCCAGGTCGCCCTGGGCCTGGGCCTGTGGGGGGTCGGCTTGCTCGGCGGCAGTGTGAATGGCGCCAGCGGCCGGGCGGTGATGGTCTGGTTCTCGGCCCGCGAACGCGGTCTGGCCATGAGCATCCGCCAGACCGCGGTGCCGCTGGGCGGCGGTGTCGGCGCCCTGCTGCTGCCGATGCTGGCCCTGCACGGCGGCTTCGCCTGGCTGTATGGCGTGCTCGGCGGCCTGTGTGCCGGCGCCGCCCTGCTGTGCCTGGCCTGGGTGCACGAACCCGCCGACCTCGGGCCTACTGCCGCGCAGACAGCCACCACGCCCCTGCCCAGTCCGCTCAGGAGCCTGCGCATCTGGCGCCTGGTGGCCGGCATCGGCCTGCTGTGCGCGCCCCAGTTCGCGGTGATCTCCTTCGGCACGGTCTTCCTGCACGACTTCTCGGCCGCCGGGCTGCTCGTCACCTCGGGCGCGATGTTGCTGGTCCAGGTGGGCGCCATGGGCCTGCGCGTCTGGAGCGGGCGCTGGACGGACCGGCACCAGAACCGCCCCGCCTACCTGCGGGCCTGTGCGATGCTCAGTGCCGGGCTGTTCGGCCTGCTGGGTCTGAGCTGCCTGCTGCCGGGCCTGCCCACCGGCCTGCCGACCCTGGTACTCACCGGCGCCCTGCTGGTCGCCGCCGGCCTCGCGGTCTCGGCCTGGCACGGCGTGGCCTACGCCGAGCTCGGCACCCTGGCCGGCGCCCACCGGGCCGGCACAGCCCTGGGCATGGCCAACACCAGTGTCTTCGTGGTCTGCTTTCTCACCCCGCTGCTGATCCCGCATCTGCTGGCCTGGCAGGGCTGGGCCCTGGTGTGGCTGGCGGCGGCCCTGGTGGCGGTCCTGACCTTGCCCTTGCTGGTCGCGCGCGGCGCTGCGCCAGTCGCTCAGCCCCGGGGGCCGCTGGTCAGCACGATCCCGAGCAGGATGAAGACCACACCGACCAGGTAACGGGTGTCGAAGCGTTCGCCGAAGACGAAATAGCTGGCCAGCGGGACCAGCACGAAGGCCAGGGCCATCAGCGGATAGATCTTGCCCAGCTCGGCACTCTTGAGCACCCAGACCCAGGCCAGGGTGGTGATGCCGTAGAGGGCCAGGGCACCGAACAGCACCAGCAGGGGCCGGACGGCCCAGAAGCCGTCGCGGCCGATCAGGTTGGCCCCGAGCTTGAACAGGATCTGGCCGCAGGCGATGCCCAGCACGCACAAGAGCGCGGTCAACTCAACCATGCTCGACCCCCTCCACCCGGTTCAGGGCCTGGAGCTTCGACAGCAGTCGGGTGTTGCGGCGGGGATTCAGGGGCTTCTGGGGTACCGAATTCATGTCGAAACCGATGAAGGCCAGCAGCAGCTGCAGCCCCATCAGCAAGGGCAGCCCGGCGAGCATGATGGTGCCGGCCGGCTTGGCGGACACGCTGCCGATGGATTCGATCCAGACCCGCAGGGTCTCGATGCAGCCGAAGCCGAACAGCAGCAGACCCAACGGCAACTCGAGGGAAGCCACCGACATGTCGCGCAGGTAGTAGTTGTAGAAGAGCCGTTTGCCGGCATTGCGCAGGTTCTTGCCGAGGAATTCGAACAGCACGCGGGAAATGCGCAGATTGCTGACCTCGTCGCCGTAGACCGAGGCCATCGGCACATCCTGGACCACGGCCCGCAGCGTGTTGAGACGGAACAGCAGGTCGGACTCGAAGAAATAGCGCGGGCTGATCTTCTCGAAGCGCAACCGCCGGGCGACATCGGCGTGGATCGCGGTGTAGCCGTTGGTGGGGTCGAAGATGTTCCAGTAGCCCGAAGCGAACTTGGTCAGGAAGGACAGCAGGGTGTTGCCCAGCAGGCGCACGCGCGGCATGCGGGCGATGCCCTCGGGATCGAAGAAGCGGTTGCCCTTGGTGTAATCGGCCTCACCGGCCAGCAACGGGGCCACGAATTCCGGGATCAGGGCCGGGTCCATCTGACCGTCGCCGTCGAGCTTGACCATCACATCGCAGCCGCCGGCCAGAGCCGCGCGGTAGCCGGTCATGACAGCCCCGCCGACACCCAGGTTGCGCTCATGGAACAACACCTGCACCCGAGGGTCGGCACACTGCGCCTGCACCCGCTGCCCGCTGTGCTCGGGGCAGGCGTCATCGACGACGAAGATCTGCGTCACCAGGGGCCCGATCCGGGCCAGCAGCGGCAGGATGTGGTCCGTGACGCGGTAACACGGGATCACCACGGCGATGCGCAATGGCAGGGGATCGTCAGGCAGGGTCAAGGCGGCTCGCATGTCAAGGGTCGGTCGCCCGCATCTTAGCGGCGTCCCCGCGCCCTTCCACGCCCAGCAGCCACCAACCCGGCGCATGGGCCAGGTCGTGCAGGGCCGGGTTGGCCAGCAGGGCCGGCGCGTCGGCCGGCGCGGCCATGACCTCGGTGGCGCCGAGCAGGCGGAAGTCGAAGCGCGCCGGGTCGATGATCAGGCGGACCTCGTCGAGCCGGGGCGACTCGATGCGGTAGGCCGGCGTCCCCTCGGGCAGCGCGCGCAGGACCAGCAGCAGGCGCTGGTAGCGGTTGTAGACCCCGCGCTCTGCGCCCTGCGGGTCGAGCGTCTTCCACAACCCGAACTGCGGGTAGTAGAAGACGCTGTTGACCACCGGCACGCCATTGGCCGGCAGCGTCATGGACCAGACCCGCGGCCCCACCACGGCCACCCGGTGCGCCGCCCTGGAGGGCTCACGCAGATGCACCGCCAGGGCCTGGTCAAGCTGCAGCGCCGAGGGGCTGCGCATCAGCGGGTTGAACGGCAGTGCGGTGGCCAGCATCCACAAGGCATACATCGCCACCAGGGCCGGCATGCGCGCACTCATCAGCAGGTAGGCCGCCGCCGCCATCAGGCCGCAATCGATCCACCAGACGCCGGGGCTCAGCAGGCCGGCGATGGGCTGCGGAACCTGCATCAGGCCCCAGGCGGTGAAACCCGCCGTGACGAACGCCACCAGAGCGGCCAGCACCGGAGGGTGGCGCAGCGGCTCCAGCCCCACCGGGCGCACCAGGGGTTTGCAGAGCAGGGCCAGCAACAGCGTCTGGGCCAGGCCCAGGCCCAGGTCCTGGCGGTAGGAGGTGCTCGAAGCCCAGAGGCTCAGGTGCGCCAGCGCCGGCGGAAAGCCGATGAACATGAAGGCCAGGACCCAGAGCAGGTAGGCCGTCACCACCGCACCGACGCCCCCGATGCGGCGCTCGGCGAACCAGCGCAGCAGCAGCGCCGGCAGCAGCGGGACCAGCAGGAAGATGAACGAGCCGGTGTCGCTGGCATTGGCCAGGTCGGGCGACGAATACATGGTGATGGACGCGGTCAGGCCCTTGACCAGGAACCAGGGGTCGATGTCGCCGCCCACTTCCGAGGCGCGCTGCCCCGGATAGACCGTCGAGCGCATGGCCTGCACGGCGTCCTGGGCACCCTGCCACCAGGCGCCCAGCAGCCCCGCCGCCAACAGCAGGGCGAGGCCGAAGGCCACCCACTGGACCACCCCCCATTGGTAGCGGGCGCGCCGCGACCAGGCCAGGGCCAGGGCCAGCGGCAGCACCAGATAGCCCAGCGAGATCTGCCAACCCGGATACAGCACCAGCACAAAGCCTGCCAGCGACAGGCCCAGGCCCAGGCCGGCCGCCAGCGCGGTCGCCGCCCGCCGGCACTGCGCAATCAGGTCGGCCGCCAGCAGCCCTGCCAGCGCGAAGAAGGCGGTGTAGGCCGGCCAGCCCGAATAGACGACGGAATACGGGGCCGCCGCAAAGGACAGGGCCAGGGGCGCGGCCAGCCGCCAGTCGAGCTCGATCAGGCGCACCAGCACGCCCCAGAGGGCGAGGAAACAGGCAAACGATGGAAACCACCAGTACCAGGACAGCGCCCGGCGCAGGTCGAAGGCGAAAAAACCCCAGGTGGCCGGTCTGGCCAGGGCCGACACATCGGCCACGGGAATGCCCGTCATGCCGATGACCAGCATGTTCTCGCCCTCGGCCCCGAGCAGCGGATTGACCCGGGGCCAGCGGGGTTCGGCCTGCCCCTGGCTGATCGCCATCGGCGTGATCGTCTCCCACTCGTCGCTGCGCACGACCTGCTCCTGCCCGAGCAGGCGGACCGAGTCCTGTTGTGCAATGGCGTCGTGTCCGAGCGCCAGGCCCAGCGAGGAGCCCGACAGGCCGGCCCCCACCAGCAGCGCGAACGCCAGCCCCACAGCGCCCGCGAAGAGCCGCGCAGAACTCAGGCGGCCGATGCCGCAGACGCCTCCCAGCCAGACCGCCAGCGGCAGCCCGAAGGCCAGCAGCGCCAGACCGAGCAGGCGTGGCCGCTCGGCACTGCCTTCGAGCACCAGTTGACGGGCCTCGGGGGCCAGCGGCAATTCAAGCACTTCGCCGTCGCTCAGGCGCACCGACGCCTGGACCTGCCTGGTGCCCGGAATCGTCCAGGGCGGCAGGCCGAAGCGGATCTGGAAGCCGGACAACAGCCAGTCCGGCCGGCCCAGCGACTGCGCCACGTCCGGGCGCTCGGAACGGTCCATGCGCCCCTGGTAGACCACCTGGCCGTCCAGGCGCAGGATCAGGTTGGTCGCGAAGACGCCGGTGCGCCCCGGGATGGCCCAGCCTCGCGCCGTGACCTCGTGGGTGTCGGGCGCATATTGCACCGCCTCCAGATAGCCTTTGGCCGGCACCGCATCGGCCGCCCGCACCCCCGACCCCATGCCGCACAGGCACAGGACCAGCAGCAGCCCCCCAAACCCGGGCCAGCGCCCGATCCGCAGAAATGCCAAGAACACCTCCCTCATCCCTTCTCCGGCCGGCCGGCATCGGCCTCGCCGATCTCAGATCTCAATAGTCATGCTCCGAAAAGCTCTCGAACACTTCCTTGAGCTGGTGCTCCCAGCGATGGCGTTGCACCTCGCCGGCAAAGCTGGCCTCGAAACTGTTGCGTGCCAGGGTGTAGGCCTGTGGCGCCAGGAGACCGGTGGCGGCGAAGGTCTGTACGAAGTTGTCGTTGAGGTAACCGCCGAAATAGGCCGGGTCGTCGGAGTTGACCGTCGCCATCAGGCCCGCCTCAAGCAGCCGGCCCAGGTTGTGGCTCTGCAGGTCGGGAAAGACCCGGAGCTTGACGTTGGAGAAGGGGCAGACGGTGAGCGGGATGCGGTCGCTGGCCAGGCGCTGCATCAGGGCGGCGTCCTGGACGGCCTGCACCCCGTGGTCGATGCGCTCGACCCCGAGCACGTCGAGCGCGCTCCAGATATAGGCCGCAGGGCCCTCTTCGCCGGCATGGGCGACCCGGTGCAGCCCCAGTTCGCCGCAGCGGGCGAAGACGCGGGCGAACTTCTCGGGCGGGTGGCCCAGCTCGCTCGAATCCAGCCCCACGCCGATGAACTTGTCGCGCAGCGGCAGCGCCTGCTCGAGCGTCTCGAAGGCCGATTCTTCACTGAGGTGGCGCAGGAAGCACAGGATCAGCGAGGCATCGACGCCCAGTTTCGAGGCGGCATCGACGCAGGCGCGGTGCAGGCCGTTGATGACCGATTCGATCGGCACACCGCGTGCGGTGTGCGTCTGCGGGTCGAAGAACAGCTCGGCATGCACCACATGGTCGGCGGCGGCACGCTCGAGGTAGGCCCAGGCCATGTCGTAGAAGTCCTGCTCATGCAGCAGCACGCTGGCGCCGGCGTAGTAGATGTCGAGAAAGCTCTGCAGGTTGGTGAAGGCGTAGGCCCGGCGCAGCGACTCGACGTCGGCATAGGGCAGGCTCACACCGTTGCGCCGCGCCAGCGCGAAGATCAGTTCGGGCTCGAGCGAGCCTTCGATGTGGATGTGGAGTTCGGCCTTGGGCATCTTGCGCAGCAAGGCCGGCAGGCGGGCGACGGATACGGGGGGGACTTTGAACATGGCCTTTCTCCTTTTTCTCCGGTCTGGGGGAGGTTCTAACACAGGCGTCGGGGTCTTCGGCGCACCCGGACGCCGCCGCAGGCCCCCGAGGGGCCTGCGGCCACGAAAAAAGCCGCCCCGGGGCGGCTTCTGATGGCTGGCGGCACCGGCCTCGGCCGGATGCCGCAGCAGGGGCTTACTTCTTGTCGCCGCCCGGCACCTTGCCTTCCACGCCCTTGACGTAGAAGTTGATGCCCGAGAGGAACTTGTCGTCGGCCACTTCGTCCTTCTTCAGGATGTCCTTGCCGTCCTGGCCCTTGATCGGGCCCTTCCAGATCACGAAGGAACCGTCGCCCAGGCCCTTCTTGACCTCGTCGACCTTGGCCTTGGTCTCGGCCGGCACGTCGGCGGCGATGGACACCAGGTCGATCGCGCCTTCCTTCACGCCCCACCAGCTCTGGCCGGTCTCCCACTTGCCATCGAGCACGTCATGCGTGGCCTTGATGTAGTACGGACCCCAGTTGATGACGGACGAGGCCAGGTGGGCCTTGGGGCCGTAGGCGGTCATGTCCGAATCCCAGCCGAAGGCGCGCTTGCCCTTCTCCTCGGCGGTCTTGAGCACGGCCGGCGAGTCGGTGTTCTGGAACAGGATGTCGGCACCGCCATTGATCAGCGAGGTGGCGGCCTCGGTCTCCTTGGGCGGGCTGAACCATTCGTTGACCCAGACCACCTTGGTCTTGATCTTGGGGTTCACGCTCTGGGCGCCCAGGGTGAAGCTGTTGATGTTGCGGATCACCTCGGGGATCGGCACCGAGCCGACCACGCCCAGCACATTGGACTTGGTCATGGCACCGGCCACCACGCCGGCCATGTAGGCACCTTCGTAGGTGCGGCTGTCATAGGTGCGCATGTTCGGCGCGGTCTTGTAGCCGGTGGCATGCTCGAACTTGACCTCGGGGTTGTCGGCCGCGACCTTGAGCATGGTCTCCATGTAGCCGAAGGTGGTGCCGAAGATCAGCTTGTTGCCCTGGCCCACCATGTCGCGCAGCACGCGTTCGGCATCGGCCGACTCAGGCACGCTTTCGACGAAGGAGGTCTGGATCTTGTCGCCGAACTCCTTCTCGAGCGCCTTGCGGGCGTTGTCGTGGGCATAGCTCCAACCGCCGTCACCGACCGGACCGACATAGGCGAACGCGATCTTCAAGGGCTCGGGCTTGGGCGCCGGTGCAGGCGCTGCGGCCGCCGGAGCAGGTGCCGGGGCCGGCGCCGGGGCAGGTGCTTCCTTCTGGCCACAGCCGGCCAGGGCAGCAGCCGCCACCGCCGACAGGGCGGCGACCTTGAGCAGCGATCGTTTGTTCAGGTCTGTCATTTCATTTCCTTCTCGAGGGTTGGCAGGGCGTTGAAAAATTGATTATCCGGTCAAGAAAAACAAATCCGCAAGCAAGACGGGGGCCAGGCCGTTCAGGCGCCCGGATGGAAGGGCTTGCCCAGCGAGGCCGGCATGTTGATGCGGATCCAGGTCGGGTTGCGCGAGATCAGCGCCAGCACCACGATGGTGGCCAGATAGGGCAGCATGCTCAGCACCTGGCTGGGCACATTCACCCCCACGCCCTGCAGATGGAACTGCAGCATGGTCACGCCGCCGAACAGATAGGCCCCAAGCAACACCCGTGCCGGGCGCCAGGTGGCGAAGGTGGTCAGGGCCAGGGCGATCCAGCCGCGCCCGGCCACCATGCCTTCGACCCACAGCGGGGTGTACGAGATCGAGATGAAGGCGCCCGCCAGCCCGCACAGCGCCCCGCCGGCCACCACCGCCGCCAGGCGGATGCGGCGCACCGGGTAGCCCAGGGCATGGGCCGACTCGGGCGACTCGCCGACCGAGCGCAGGACCAGGCCGGTGCGCGAGCGGTACAGGAACCAGCTCAGACCCAGCATCAGCGCCATGGTCAGGTAGACCAGCGGATGCTGGCGGAACAGCGCCGGCCCCAGCAGGGGGATGTCGGCCAGCCCGGGAATCGCGAACTGCGGACGCTCGGGCAGCTTGGCCTGCACATAGTTGATGCCGGCAAAGGCCGAGAAGCCGACGCCGAACAGGCTCAGGGCCAGGCCGGTGGCGTACTGGTTGGTGTTGAGCCAGATCACCAGCAGGCCGAACACCGCCGCCAGCAGGGCGCCGGCGCCCATGCCGGCCAGAAAGCCCAGCCAGTCGCTGCCGGTGTGCACCACGGTGGCATAGCCGGCGATGGCGGCGCACAGCATCATGCCCTCGGCGCCGAGGTTGACGATGCCCGATTTCTCGTTGATCAGAAGGCCCAGGGCCGCCAGGGCCAGGACCGTCCCCGCGTTCAGCGTGGACCCCAGAAGCAGTGCATAGGACTCCATCAGCGGGCCCCTCCGGTGGAGCGCGCGGCGACATACCGGACGCGGTAGACGATCAGGGTGTCGCAGGCCAGCAGCGTGAACAGCAGCAGGCCCTGGAACACGCCGGTCAGCGACTTGGGCAGGCCCAGGCGCGACTGCGCGAGTTCGCCGCCGATGTAGAACATGCTCATGAGCAGCGACGAGAACACCATGCCCACCGGGTGCAGACGCCCCACATAGGCCACGATGATGGCGGCAAAGCCGTAGCCGGCCGGCACATAGGGTGTGAGCTGGCCGATCGGGCCGGCCACCTCGAGGGCGCCGGCCAGCCCGGCCGCCCCGCCCGAGACCAGCAGCGCCAGCCACAGCGCGCGGCGCGACGAATAGCCGGCATAGCGGGCCGCCGCCGGCGCCAGGCCGCCCACCTGCTGGGCAAAACCGGCGCGCGTGCGGAACAGGAAGACCCACAGCGCCCCGGCCGCGGCCAGCGCGATCAGCAGGCCCACGCTGACGCGCGAGCCCTTCATGAGGCGCGGGATCTGCGTCACCGACTCGAACATCTTGGTCTGCGGGAAGTTGTAGCCCAGCGGGTCCTTCCAGGGCCCGTAGACCATGTAGCCCAACAGCAGCGTGGCCACGTAGACCAGCATCAGGCTGACCAGGATCTCGCTGGCATTGAAGCGGTCGCGCAGCAGCGCCACCAGGGCCGCCCAGGCCATGCCGCCGAGCACGCCGGCGAGCAGGATGGCCGGCACGATCCAGACCCCGGTGTCCTTGTCGGCCAGCAGGGCCACGCCGCCGGCGGCCAGGGCACCGATGACGAACTGCCCCTCGGCGCCGATGTTCCAGACATTGGAGCGGAAGCACACCGCCAGGCCCAGTGCGATCAGCAGCAGCGGCGTGGCCTTGACCATCAGTTCGCCGAGGGCATAGCGGCTTTTCAGGGGCTCCCAGAAGAACACCTCCAGGCCCTTGACCGGGTCTTTGCCCAGGGCCAGGAACAGCAGCACGCCGATCAGCACGGTGAAGGCCAGCGCCAGCAGCGGCGAGCCCAGCCCCCACCAGCGGGAGGCCTGCGGGCGGGGCTCAAGCTTGAACATGGGCCACCTCCGCTGCGTGGTCCATCTCGGCCAGGTGCGCCTGCACCTCTTCATTCCAGAGTCCGCTCATCCACTCGCCTATCTTTTCAACCGTCGCCTCGGCGCGCGCCACCGACGGCGACAGGCGACCCTTGGCAATCACATGCAGCCGGTCGCTGATCTCGAAGAGCTCGTCGAGCTCTTCACTGACCACCAGCACCGCGCAACCGGCATCGCGCAGCGCCAGGATCTCGCCCCGGATCTGCGCGGCCGCGCCCACGTCCACGCCCCAGGTCGGCTGCGAGACGATCAGCAGGGTCGGGCGGGCATCGATCTCGCGGCCGACGATGAACTTCTGCAGATTGCCGCCCGACAGCGAACGCGCGGCGGCATTCGGGCCGCCGGCCTTCACATTGAAGCGCCGGATGATGTCGGCGGCCTGCGCCTCCAGCCGGCCCAGGTGCAGCCAGCCGCCGGCTCCGACGGCCTCGCTGCGGGTCAGCAGCAGGTTGTGCGCCAGGCCCATGGTGGGCACGGCGCCACGGCCCAGGCGCTCCTCGGGCACGAAATGCAGGCCGAGTTCGCGGCGGCGCTGCGGCGGCAGGGCGCCGGCCGCCTTGCCCGCCACCCGCACTGCGGCGGGCGCACTGCGGGTGTCCTCGCCCGACAGCGCGTACAGCAGTTCCTGTTGGCCGTTGCCCGACACCCCGGCGATGCCCACCACCTCGCCGGCCCGCACCTGCAGGCTGAGGTCGATCAGGTCGACGCCGAACTGGTCCTGGCGCGGCAGGCTCAGGCCCTGGACCTCGAGCACCGCAGCGCCCAGGCGGGCCGGGCGGTGCTCCAGCGCCGGAGGTTCGGCCCCGATCATCAGGCGCGACAGCGAGGCATTGGATTCCTGGGCCGGCTGGCACACGCCGGTGACCTGGCCGCCGCGCAGCACGGTGCAGGCGCGACAGAGCTCGCGGATCTCATGGAGTTTGTGGCTGATGTAGAGGATGCTGCAGCCCTCGGCCGCGAGCTTCTTGAGCACCACGAACAGCTTCTCGACCGCCTGCGGCGTCAGCACCGAGGTCGGCTCGTCGAGGATCAGCAGCTGCGGGTCGGTGAGCAGGGCGCGGATGATCTCGACGCGCTGCATCTCGCCCACCGACAGCGTGTGCACCGGCCGCGAGGGATCGATGTCGAGCCCGTATTCGGCCGCCTTCTGGCTGATGCGCCGGGTCACGTCGGCCAGCTTGAGGTGCCGGTCCAGGCCCAGCCAGACGTTCTCGGCCACGGTCAGGGTGTCGAACAGGCTGAAGTGCTGGAACACCATGCTGATGCCCAGCGCCCGGGCTTCCTGCGGATTGCGCACCGACACGGGCTGGCCGTTGAAATGCACCGTGCCCTCATCGGGTTTGACCGAGCCGTAGATGATCTTCATCAGCGTGGATTTGCCCGCGCCGTTCTCGCCGAGCACGGCGTGGGTCTCGCCCGGCATCACCGTCAGCGAGACCGCATTGTTGGCCACCACCGCCGGATAGCGCTTGGTGATGCCCGAGAGCACCAGCCTGGGGACCTGTGGGGAGGAACCGTTGTTCTTGTTCATGCCATGGATTTTCTCAAGATTCCGGGGGTCATCGAGGGCTTTTCAGAAGCAAAAATACGGCCAGGTCCCAGGGCTGCCAGCATGCCGCGCTACTCTTTTCGCAGCGACGCGGCCACCGACTTGACGCGGTCGCGCAGCCAGACCGCCGCCGCAGAAGTGTGGCTGCGCTCGTGCCAGAGCTGGTAGTACATGAGGCGGGGAAAGGCCACCGGGCAGGGCAGGACCCGCACCGGATAGCGCTCCAGATAACGTTCGCAGAACTGTCGCCCGGTGGTCAGCACCAGGAGGCTGGAGGCGACCATGCTGGGGATCAGGCTGAAATGCGAGCAGCGGGCGGTGATGTGGCGCTGCAGGCCCAGGCTGTCGAGGTGCTCGTCGATCACGCCCCGGGCCCCGGGGTGGGTGGGTGTCGGCGCGATGTGCTCGGCCGCCAGCCAGGCCGCCGAATCCCAGCCGCGCCGCACTGCGGGGTGGTCCTGGTTGACCAGGCACACCACCTCGTCGCCGAACAGGCGCCCCATGTGCAGGTCATCGGGCGGCTTGGGCCAGTTGCCGATGACCAGGTCGACCTGGCCCTGCGCCAGGTGGGCGTGGTAGTGGGTGTCGGCCGACAGCGCATGGATCTCGATCTGACAGAACGGCGCCTGCGACTTGATCTGCGCCACCAGTTGGGGCAGGAACAGCGGATCGAGGTAGTCGCTGGCCGCGACGCGGAAGGTGTTGCGGGCGGTGCGCGGGTCGAAGCCGCGCACGTCGGTGAACAGCACCTCGGCTGCGCGCAGGATGCTGGCCGCCGGCTCGACCATGCGCAGCCCGGCATCGGTGGGCGTCATGCCCGAGCCCGAACGCACCAGCAGCGGATCGTCGGCCAGGTCGCGCAGGCGCTTGAGCGCAGCCGACACGGCCGGCTGGTGCATGCCCAGCCGGACGGCGGCCCTCGAAACGCTGCGTTCAGTCAACACGGTGTGCAAGACCCTGATCAAATGGAGGTCTATCTTGTCGAAAAGGGCTTGGTCTCTCATAGCTGGGGCTGCATTCTTGTCATACGTCAACGCTTATGCTGGCGGCGTCGGCCCGCTCTACCCTCGTACGCGCAGGGACCACACGATGGACCTCACAGATTCACCCATGGAAACCACTCCGATCCGTTTCTGGCGCCGCGGCAAGCTTGTCTCGCTGGGCAATGTAACACCCACCCGAACTCTGTTACAGGTCCTCAGGGAAGACCTGCATTGCACCGGCACCAAGGAAGGTTGCGGCGAAGGCGATTGCGGCGCCTGCACCGTGGTGCTGGGCGAACTCGACAGCCACCAGGGCCGGGACGCAATCAAATACCGTGCCATCAACAGCTGCATCCGCCTGGCGCATTCGATCGACGGCATGGCCCTGTGGACCGCCGAAGACCTGGCCCAGGACCCGCTGATCAAGCCGGCCTCGCCCACCCAGGCCGCCTGCGACCTGCACCCGGTGCAGGAGGCGGTGGTGCGCTGCCATGGCTCGCAATGCGGCTTCTGCACACCGGGCTTCGTCATGAGCCTGTTCGGCCTCTACCAGGACCAGGTCGCCAAGGGGCGGTCGGTGGACCGCCAGACGGCCGTCGAGGCGCTGTCGGGCAATCTGTGCCGCTGCACCGGCTACCGCCCCCTGCTCGACGCCGCCCGGCAGATGGCGGCCCTGCCGGCGCAATGGGTCGATGAGGCCGAGCTGATCGACCGGCTCAAGGCCCTGCAGGCCTCGGACCCCGGGCGCACCGAGGGCGGCTACCTCGCCCCGACCGACCTGGCCGGGCTGCTGCAGGCCCGCGCCCGATATCCGCAGGCGCAACTGGTGGCCGGCTGCACCGACGTGGGGCTGTGGATCACCAAGGCGCACCGTGAATTCGAGCAGGTGCTCGACCTCGGGCGCACCGCCGAGCTGCGGCGCATCGAGACCTACCCCCACCATGTGGCGATCGGCGCGGCCGTCACCCTGCACGACGCCTTCGCCGCCCTCGAAGCGGAGCGGCCCGGGCTGCACCGTTTCCTGTCGCGCTTCGCCGGCCTGCCGGTGCGGCATTCGGGCACGCTCGGGGGCAATGTGGCCAACGGCTCGCCGATCGGCGACTCGATGCCGCTGTTGATCGCCCTGGGGGCGAATGTGGTGCTGATGCGCTGGGAGACCGATGCCCATGGGGGCCGCATCGCGCACCGCGAATTCCCGCTCGAACAGCTCTACACCGGCTACCGCCAGAACCTGATGCGCCCCGACGAGGTGCTGGCCTGGATCAAGGTCCCGCGTCCGGTGCCCGGCGAACTGGTGCGGGCCTACAAGGTCTCCAAGCGCCAGGACGACGACATCTCGGCGGTCTGCCTGGCCCTGCGCCTCCACCTCGATCAGGGCCGGGTGCAGGACATCGCCATCGGCGTCGGCGGCGTGGCCGCCACACCGGTGCGCGCCCGCGCCACCGAGGCGGCCCTGCGGGGCCAGCCCTGGCAGGCCGCCCGCCTCGGGCAGGCCTCCGAGGTGCTGCGCGGCGAATTCACGCCGATCTCCGACATGCGCGCCAGCAGCGCCTACCGGCGCGAGGTGCTGGGCAACCTGATGCAACGCCTTTGGCTGGACAGCCAGGGCGGCCACACCGAACTGCACCAGCTCGATGCGGACGCGCTCGGCCTGGCTGCGGCCCTGCCTGGGGAGGCCGCATGAACACCGCCCCCATCCAGCCCCTCCAGGCGGCCGGCCGGGCACTGGCCCACGAGAGCGCCGCCGCCCAGGTGGCCGGCGCGGCCACCTACATCGACGACATGCCCGAGCTGCGCGGCACCCTGCACGCCGCGCCGATCCTGTCGCGCGTCGCCCACGGGCGGCTGCGCTCGGTCGACACCCGTGAGGCCCTGGCCCTGCCCGGCGTGGTCGACGTGGTGCTGGCCGCCGACGTGCCGGGCGACCCGCTGCTGGCGGCCTTCGCCCACGACGAGCCGGTCTTCGTGCTGGACACCGTGCAGCACGTGGGCCAGGTGATCGGCCTGGTGCTGGCCGAGGATGTGATCAGCGCGCGCCGCGCCGCACGCCGGGTGCAGGTCGAGATCGACGCCCTGCCCGCCCTGCTCACGCCCCGCGAGGCCCATGCCGCCAGGCACTACGTGCTGCCGCCGGTGAAGGTGCAGCGCGGCGACGCGGCGGCCGCGCTGCAACGCGCCCCCCATGTGATCGAAGGCCGGCTCGAGGTCGGCGGCCAGGAACACTTCTACCTGGAGGGCCAGATCGCCTACGCCCTGCCCCTGGAGCAGGGCCAGTGGTGGATCTATTCCAGCACCCAGCACCCCGGCGAGGTCCAGCATTGGGTGGCCCATGCGCTGGGCCTGGCCAGCCACGACGTGCGCGTCGAATGCCGGCGCATGGGCGGCGGCTTCGGCGGCAAGGAGACCCAGGCAGGCCACCTCGCGGTGTGGGCGGCCGTGGCGGCCCACAAGCTGCAGCGCCCGGTCAAGCTGCGCCTGGACCGCGACGATGACTTCATGGTCACCGGCAAGCGCCATCCCTTCGCCTACGACTACCGCGTGGGCTTCGACGACAGCGGCCGCCTGTGCGGCCTGCAGCTCGACATGCTGGTCAACTGCGGCTTCAGCGCCGACCTCAGCGGCCCGGTGGCCGACCGCGCCATCTTCCATGCCGACAACGCCTACTTCCTCGAGGATGTGGCCATCGCCTCCTACCGCTGCAAGACCCACACCCAGAGCCACACGGCCTTCCGGGGCTTCGGCGGACCGCAGGGGGTGATCGTCATCGAGAGCATCCTCGGCGACATCGCCCGCCACCTCGGGCTCGACCCGCTCGATGTCCGTCGGCGCAACCTTTACGGGGTGGACGAGCGCAACACCACCCACTACCAGATGAAGGTCGAGGACAACATCCTGCACCCGCTGCTGGAGACCCTCGAGAAAAGCGCCCGCTACCGTGAGCGGCAGCAGGCCATCCGCGACTGGAATGCCGGTCAACCGGTGCTGCGCCGGGGCCTGGCCCTGACGCCGGTGAAGTTCGGCATCTCGTTCACCGCCACCCTGTTCAACCAGGCCGGCGCCCTGGTGCATGTCTACACCGACGGCAGCGTGCTGGTGAACCATGGCGGCACCGAAATGGGGCAGGGCCTGCACACCAAAGTGGCGCAGATCGTGGCCGACGAACTGGGCGTGGACTTCGCCAGCGTGCGCGTCAGCGCCAGCGACACCGCGCGCATCCCCAACGCCAGTGCCACCGCCGCCAGCAGCGGCACCGACCTCAACGGGCGCGCAGCCCAGTATGCGGCACGCCATGTGCGCGACAACCTGGCCAGCTTCGTCTGCGGCCTCGACAACTGCGGCGCAGGCGCCATCCGCTTCGAGGCCGGCCGCGTGATCTCGCCGAGCTGCAGCCGCCCCTTCAAGGAGGTGGTGCAGATGGCCTACGCCAACCGCATCCAGCTCTGGAGCGACGGCTTCTACCGCACGCCCAAGATCCACTACGACAAGACCACGCTGTCGGGCCGCCCCTTCTACTACTTCAGCTATGGCGCCGCCTGCACCGAGGTCGCCATCGACACCCTCACCGGCGAGAGCCGGGTGCTGAAGGTGGACATCCTCCACGACGTGGGCCACAGCATCAACCCGGCCATCGATATCGGCCAGATCGAGGGCGGCTTCGTCCAGGGCATGGGCTGGCTGACGACCGAAGAGCTGGTCTGGAACGCGCAAGGCGTGCTGAGCACCCATGCACCGAGCACCTACAAGATTCCGGCCACCGGCGACATTCCGGCGCATTTCCGGGTCGATCTGTGGCCCGAGGCCAACCGCGAGGACAACGTCTTCGGCAGCAAGGCGGTGGGCGAGCCGCCGTTCATGCTGGCCATCAGCGTCTACGAGGCCCTGAAGGACGCGGTGGCCCAGGCCCGGGTGCTGGCAGGCCGGCCCGCCGCCACCCGGCTGGAGGCACCGGCCACCGCCGAGCATCTGCTGCAGGCCTTGCAGGACTGAAGACGGCCGCTCAGTTCATCAGGTCGGGTCAGGCCGGGACCGATGCGCCCGGCGAACTCACGACCTGGCTGCGCCCGGCGCGCTTGGCCGCATAACAGGCCATGTCCGCCGCGTGGAGCACGGCGGCCACGTTGTCGAACGCCGGCACGATCTCCACCAGGCCGATGCTCGCACCGATGTGAAAGACCTGTTCGGCCAGCTCGATGCGCCAGGCCTCGGTGGCGTTGCAAAGACTCTGGGCGATGAACATCGCCCGCTCGCGCTGGCAGGCCGGCAGCAGCAGCGCGAACTCGTCGCCGCCCAGGCGGGCCACCGTATCGCTCTGGCGCACCTGGGACTCCATGAGGCGTGCCATCTGCTGCAGCACCCAGTCGCCGGCGGCATGACCGGCGCTGTCGTTGATGGCCTTGAAGTAGTCGAGGTCGACGAACAGCAGGCAGGCCGGGGCCTCGGCGCCGGTCTTCAGGCCGTGCAACAGCGTCCCCACCCGTCCCTCGAGCTCGCTGCGGTTCACCAGGCCGGTCAGGCCGTCGTGCGTCGCACTCCAGGACAGCGCCTGGCGGGCTGCGCGCTCGCTGGTGATGTCATCGAAGATCCAGATGGTGCCGCCATCCGGGTCGTCCGGCACCACACCCCGGCCCAGCATGTGGACCCAGAAATCGCTGCCGTCCTTGCGCCGGAACAGAAGCTCGCCATCGAAGTGGCCCTGGGCTACAAACTGGCTGCGCACCGCCTCGCCCAGCTCGGCATAGGCTTCGTCGGAGGGGTAGAGCACCCGGGCCGGCTGCCCCAGCAGCTCACCGGGCTCATAGCCCAGCATCGCGCTGGCCCGATGGCCCAGCAGCTCCAGGCGGCGATGGCGCGACACCACGATGCCCACCGAGGCGTAGGTCAGGATCGCCTCGAGCTGACCGGCCATCAGGCGCAGGCTCTGATGCTCGCGGTCCTGCGCCACGGCCACCTCGCGCATCATCTTCACCAGACGGCCGATCTCCCCATCCGCCATCGGCCAGCCCTGGTCCGCAGGCACCGAACGGTCGAGTGCCTGCCGCATGCGCCGATGCAGCAGGCCGATCGGCCGGGTCAACCAGAGGATCAGCACCGCCGCCGCGCTGGCACAGAGTCCGGCCACCGCCGCCGTCAGCCACCAGGCACTGCGTCGCAGCGCGCGGTACGGCGCCAGGGCCTGCGCCATGGAGGTGATGCGCAGCACCACCCAGCCCGTGGTGCGCAGGCGGGCCAGGCTGCTCAGGCGCTCATCGGCATCCACCGACAGGCCTCGGGCCCGCTGGCTGGCTTCCGTCGACTGCCAGGCCTGGTAGGCGGCCCGCAGACCCGCCTCGTCCTGCGCCGAGGTCAACAACCGTGCCTCCTCGGTGCCCGACAGGATCCGGCCCTCAGCGTCCAGCAGCACCGTCAGGGCATCGGCTCCGGGCGCCGGGGTTCCTGCCGGCGGCATCAGCTGGCTCGAGGCCAGGGGCAGGCCGGCGAGCAGGACCGCACGCAGCAGGCCCTGTCCGTCACGCACCGGCCACGACATCAGGACCTCCACCACGGGCCGCGCGCGCGAGGTGTCCAGCACCGTACGCACCCCCGCCTTGCCGTCCACCAGTGTCTGCTCGCGCAACTGCCTGATCTCCGGGTCGAGCGACGGTGCAAGCTGCCCGCGCCGACTCCGGGGCTGACCGTCGGCATCGTCGAGATCGACGAAATCGAACACCGCCAGGGTGCTCTCGCGCGATGCCCAGAGTGGCTGCGCCGGCCCCTGCAGCCGGGTGGCCTCGGACAGCACATCATGGCCCAGCAGATCGAGCAGGTCCTGCGTCTGCTCCAGGCGCGAATCCATCAGTGCCGCCAGCAGCCGCGCCTCGTCGAGCTGGCGCATCTCGACCCGGCTCATGGCCTCGCGCTGGCTGCCCTGGATGACGAAGAAGACCGACACGCTGCTGGCCAGCAGCGCCGACACCACCGTCACCAGCACCACCCTGAATTTCAGGGTTTCATGCAGGGTCCGCCAGTTCCGCACCGATCGCCATGTCCGAGGGCTCAACACCACGCCCCCAGGGACAGCGACGGGGACGATCGATCAGGAACGAAGCCCACGGAAGGCAGGGAGGACGGCACGGGTCGAACACATTTGTAACAGTGCGTTCACTATAGTGAGATGTCGGGAAGCGAGCCACCTTGCCAAGGGACAACCCTAGGGTCGCCAAGAGGTGCCTGCGGCGCCTGACGCGAGGTCGGTGCCTGGGCCACTCCGGTCCTCAGCCTCCGGCCAGGCTCTGCAATCCGCTCGGATCGAGCAGGGTGAGGTTGCGGCCGGAGCCTGCGATCAGGCTGCGTTCACGCAGGTGACGCAGGACCCGGGACAGGGTCTCGGGTGCAATGCCGAGTTCGGCCGCGATCAGGCGTTTGCGCTGGTTGAGCAGCACATTCATCATGCCCTGGCTTGCGTGCTCGGCGTGGTTGAGCAGCCAGCGTGCGCAGCGGGCCTCGGCATCCATGGCCAGACGGCTCACGGCGAGTTCGGTCTGCTGCCGCTGCGCCCGGGCGACGTCGCGCAGCAGCTTGCCGGCGGTGTCATCGAGCGTGGCCAAGGCACGCTGGAACACCGGCAGCGGCACCCGGCGCAGCACCACCGGGGATTCGGTCATGGCATCGACCACTTCGGGCAGACCCAGGATGGCCGAACTCGCTTCCAGCCAGAACGGACCTTCGATGAGGCCCAGTTGGTGGCTCATCGCCTGCTCGTCCAGCAGGCCGAGCACCACCCGCCCGGAGTCGATGAAATTCACCCAGGGCGACACGGTCTGCCGCGTCAGCAGGACCTGACCCGGGGGAACGACCTCGTGCTCGAGGGAAAGTCCGAAATACTCAGAGGGCAACATGGGGCTGACTTTGCCGCAGCCCTCCGGGTGTCGCATTGAGGCATGTCAAATGCTGATGCCGTGGCCGCCGGGCCGCTGCACGCCCCGGCCGAAGTGCCGTGGCGTGTTCAGCGACGGCTGGATCCGATGCGTGCCAGCCCTTCGATGCGGTCGGCGCGGCGGGTCGAGACCAGCACCGAGCCGGTCCGGTTGCGCGCCAGGGACTGCTTCAAGGTCGATTCTGGACGGTGGCCGGATTGCGCAGGGTCGGCCAGGTAGCCGTAGGTGAATTGCAGCGGCCGCCCCTGCAGGAGCACCAGGTCGGCCTGGTGCCGGCTGAGGCTGTCGCGCACCTGGATGACCCTGGCCAGGGAGGGCGCCCGCAGACTCAGGGCCTGCACGCCTTCGGCCTCGCCGGCCAGCCCCCAGTGGCGGATCCGCCCCTCATTCACCTGGGTCTGCAACCAGCTTTGCCATTCGTCGGTCCGGATCAGTTCGGCATCCGGCTCGTGCAGATAGAGCAGATCGACCCGTTCGCGCCGCAGCCGCCTCAGGCTGGCCTGCAGGCTCTTCTGGGCCCGGGCGACAGACCAGTCGACCACGGCCCGGTTCAGCGAGGGCAGCACCTTGCCCAGGATCTTGCGCGCATAGACGTCGGACACCGTGGCCAGGGCCCCGGCGGGGGCATAGAGCCCCACCTTGGTGGCGAGCGTGACGCGATGACGCCAGGCGATGGGCAGGCTGCCGATGACCTGCTCGGCCAGCCCGAAGCCATAGTAGGGCGAGGTGTCAAAATGGGTGAAGCCGGCATCCAGCGCCTTCAGCAAGAGGCTCTGGCGGTCCCGCTGGCGCCACAGGTGATGCAGGCTGGCCGTGCCGAAGGACAGGCGGCTGACCTGCAGGTCGGTGCCGGGAATCTGGATCTGCTTCATGGTCCCTCGGATCTCGTGGAAGTGGCCGGCCGCAAGGCCTCGGCCAGATGGTGGGCCAGGCGCAGGCCCAGGGCCGTCGCCAGCAGGGTCGGGTTGGCCTCGCCGGAGGTGCTGAAAATGCTGCTCGAAGCCACGTACAGATTGTCCAGGCCGTGCACCCGGGCGTCACGGTCGACCACGCCGTCGGCCGGATCGTCACTCATGCGGGTGCAGCCGATCTGGTGGAAGCCGTCGGAGGCCTGTTCCTGGATGTGCGCCAGGCGCTGCCCCTCGGGGCGCTCGTACTCCAGATGCCCGAGGCCCGCCGCGCGCAGTTCGGCGTCCAGCAGTTCATGGGCCCGCAGCACCGACTCGGCGTCCTGGGCCAGGTATCGGAAATCCACCTCCAGATGGCCCTGGTCGTTCTTCAGGCGCACGCGGCTGTCCGGGTTGGGAACCTGCTCGGCATGGTAGTCGAGTGCATAGATGCCTCTGGGGTTCTTCAGGATGAACCCCGGCTTGCGCACCTGGGACAGATAGCGCCGGGCCAGGATGTCGAGCACGTCGGCACAGGCCACCCAGGGCCTGCGCAGCACGTTCAGCACATGGGCGCCATAGCGCCGTGGCGCCGGTCCGATGTGCTTGAGCCGCATCGCCTCGGCCACCAGCCGCCGACCGATGGCCGGGATCGCCAGGGCCAGGAAGACCAGCGACAGCGTCGGATTGCGGTGGCGCTCGTCGTAGAAGGCGGGGTTGTCGATGTAGAACGAGGTGTTGCACAGCGCAAGCGCCTGCTGCGCCTGGGCGCTCGGGGTCAGGCGCCGCCGCACATAGCTGCCGTCGGCATCACGGCTGAAGTCGAGCAGGCTGAAATCTTCGGGACGTTCCAGCACCACGCTGGCGATGCTGCCCATGATGTGGCCCATGTAGCAACGCCCCAAGGGGCCGGCATCGCCCCCCCAGCGCCAGGGATCACGGCGTTGCAGCTGCAGCAGCAGCCGGGTGCTGCCCAGCGCGCCGCCCGCCAGCACATAGGACCGGGCCCTCAGCCCATGGCGCTGCCCGGCATGGTGCACCTGCAGGTGGCTCACCGCCACGCCGGCCTCGTCGAGCACCACAGCCTCGACACGGGCACCGGTCAGCAGATCGATGCCGGCGGCCTCTGCGGCCTGCGCCCCGAGGCTGCCGACCAGGCGCGGCTGTCGGGCCCAACGTTCGAGCTGCGTGGCGTCGATCTGCGCCATGCGCCAACGATCGGCCAGCGCCTGCGGCAGGGGGCGGCGGAACTCGGCAACCCCGCAACCCAGGTAGCGGGCGGCTCCCGCGTACCAGGGCTCGACCTCGGCCCAGTGCAAAGGCCAGGCCATGCCGCCGAGATGGGGTCGCGCCTGGAAATCGACGGCTTCGAAGGGCACGCAGCGTCCGCCCCACAGCCAGGAGGTTCCGCCCAACCCCCAGTGCGTGGCCAGCTCCAGCGGGGCATGACAGCCTGCATCCACGCGCTCAGACCCCGACCAGTCGGGTGGCGATTGCGCAGGCTCCTGCGCCCCGGCCTCGAGCAGCAGGACGCGCAGCCCGCAGGATTGCGCCTCGAGCGCCAGCGCCAGCCCCACGGGGCCGGCGCCGACCACGCACACATCGTGCAGCGGTCCGCCGGACTCCGGTTTCGTCAGGACAGCCATCGAAAGCGCCCGCGCCGGGTCAATGCCGAGGATCCGGCTGGCGCAGCACGAAGCGTTTGAGCCGCTCCATCTGCCACTGCCGCAGATAGCGTCGGAACTCCGGGTTCTCGTAGCGCGGCAGGCCCTTGAGTGCCGACCAGAAGTAGCTGAAGATCATCAACAGGCCACCGATCACCAGCGGTTTCTCACGCATGCGGTTGATGCCCACCGCGATCGCATACAGCGGGTGGTAGCCCATGTACCAGTTGCCGC
>JAFAMV010000211.1 GCA_019233055.1 Curvibacter sp. | reverse complement strand
CGCGCACCAGTTGGTCGGTGTTGTGGACGTCGTAGTCGCCCAGGGCTTCGGCGCCTTCGAGGTCGACCACCACGCCGACCTGGCAGCGGTCGTAGGGCAGGCCGTCGCGCAGGATGGTCTCGGCGCCGTTCTCGATCACGGTGGCCTGCACCGAGTGGTTCATCAGCAGGCGATGGCCGGCCTCCCAGTTGGCGCAGTCCGTCGACTCGACGCGGCGCCGGTCGAGGAACAGGCCGTCGCGGCAGGCCAGGCCGGTCTGCCGGCCGCTCAGGTGCGCCAGCCAGGCCACCATGCGGGCGATCTTGTGGGTGTCGCGCGTGCCGGCCACCCCGACCACCGGGATGCGGCCCGGCGAAGGCTCGGATTCGGATTCCGGGAACAGGTGGTCGACGATGGCGCGGCCCACCGGGCGCGGCGAGCCTTCGGCGGGCTTGAGGTGCATCAGCAGGCCGGGGCCGGCATTGACCTCGACGATGGCGCCGCCCTGCTCGGCCAGGGGGCGGGCGATGTCGCGCGCCACCAGGTCGATGCCGGCGATGTCCAGACCGACCACCCGGGCCGCCAGCGTGGCGGCGTGGGCCACCTCGGGGTGCACCTCGTCGGTGCAGTCGATGGCCATGTTGCCGTTGCGCTCGATGATCACGAAGCGGCCGGCGGCCGGCACCGCTTCGGGCGTGAGGCCCTGGCGCTGGATCTCGAGCTGCACCTTGGTGTTGCTCTCGATGACGATGGTCTCGAGCGGGAACTCTTCTTCGATGCCGCGGCGCGGGTCCGAGTTGAGCTGGCTGTCGATCAACTGGCGCACCGTGCTGCGGCCGTCGCCGGTGATGCCGAGGATCTCGCCACGGGCCGCCGCCACCACCTTGTCGCCCACCACCAGCAGCCGGTGCTCATGGCCGGGGATGAAGCGCTCGACCATCACGTCGCTGCCTTCGGGGTAGGCCACCTGGTAGGCGGCCTCGATGTCGGCCTTGTCGCGCAGGTCGAGCGTCACGCCCCGGCCGTGGTTGGCGTCCGAGGGCTTGACCACCACCGGCAGTCCGATGTCCTCGGCGGCCTCCCAGGCCTCCTCGGGGCTGTTGACGATCTGGCCTTCGGGCACCGGCACGCCGCAGGACTTGAGCAGGGACTTGGTCAGGTCCTTGTCGCCGGCGATGCCTTCGGCGATGGCGCTGGTGAATTCGGTCTCGGCCGTCCAGATGCGGCGCTGGCTGGCGCCATAGCCGAGCTGCACGAGGTTGCCGTCGTTGAGGCGGATGTGCGGGATGCGGCGGTCGGTCGCCGCATCGACGATGGCCGCCGTGCTCGGGCCGAGGTAGCAGTTGTCGACTTCGGTGCGCACCCGGTGGACGGCCGCCTTGACGTCGAAGGCCTCGTCCTTGATCGTGGCCAGCAGCAGCCTGTGGCCTTCGTCGAGGGCGGCGCGCGCCACCCGCTCCTCGCGGGCCCGGAAGACCATGCGGTAGACGCCGTGGCGCGAGGTGCTGCGGGTCTGGCCGAAGCCGGTGGGCATGCCGCCCAGATTCAGCAGCTCGATGACCACATGCTCCAGGATGTGGCCGGCCCAGGTGCCCTCCTCGAGCCGTTGCAGGAAGCCGCCGCGTTCGCCCACGCCGCAGTGGTGCTCGACCAGGGCCGGCAGACGTGCGACCAGTCGGTCCTTGAAGCCCGGGATCTTGTTGGAGGGGTAGTTCTCCAGGTCCCCCAGGTCCAGCCAGACCTCCAGGACGGAGCGGTAGGTCCAGATGTTGGGGCCGCGCAGGTAGTTGATGCGCAAGAGCTTGAGATCGTCGGCTTTGATCATGTTCGAATCGGATGCGTTTCCAGGCGTCAGGGGGCCGGTTGCGTGAGATTGTGCGCTCAGTTTGACCGTCTGACGGTTTGCGTCCTCCGCCGACGCCCGTCTGAGGCCTTCAGTTTCGGCGAAAATCCATTTTTCCTGCCTGTGAGCGGGTCTGCGGACAGTGCCCCGCGGTACGGAATCAAAATGCATCATTCAAATCCTGTGGCTTCGTCAGGCGACTCGGCCGGTCCTTCAAGAATCGACCCCTCATCGCAGCTGGTACGTGGTGAAAACGTGCTGGCTTCACTTCCCGTTGACCTTGATGGAAAGCTGCATTTTTCAGACGGATTGGTTGCGATCACAGAGACGCGTCTGCTGGCCTGGCAGCCCGGCGCGGCGGCCTGGCAGTCCTGGCCCCTGGCGCCGGAACTCGCTCTGCGCCACTCGGATCACGGCGGCGTCGGTCTGCTGGAGCTGGTGACGCCGCAGCAGCGACTGGCCTTCTGGCGTTTCACCCTGGCCTCCGATGCGCTGGCGATGCGCCTGATCCGTGTCTTCGAGCAGCGCCTGGCGGTGCTGGCGGGCGCCGACCCCGATGAGGCCGAAGAAGCCCCCAACTGCCCGAGCTGCCATGCCCCGCTGCCGCTGGACAGCGACGAATGCCCCCAGTGCGCGCGTGAGCAGCAGGCCCCCACCTCGACCTGGGTGCTGCTGCGCCTGTGGCGCTTCGCCCGCCCGTACCGCAAGCAACTGGCCGCCGGCTTCGGGCTGACCCTGGCGTCGACCGCCGCCACCCTGATCCCGCCGTACCTGACCATCCCGCTGATGGACGACATCCTGATCCCGTTCCAGAACGGCAAGCAGATCGACCCCTCGCTGGTGCTGCTCTACCTGAGCGGGTTGCTCGCCTCGGCGCTGGCGGCCTGGGGCATGAGCTGGGGGCGCACCTACATCCTGGCCCTGGTGTCCGAGCGCATCGGCGCCGACCTGCGCACCACCACCTACGAGCACCTGCTGCGCCTGTCGCTCGACTACTTCGGCGGCAAGCGCACCGGCGATCTGATGAACCGCATCGGCTCCGAGACCGACCGCATCAATGTGTTCCTGTCGCTGCATGCGCTCGATTTCGTCACCGACGTGCTGATGATCGCGATGACGGCGGTGATCCTGTTCTCGATCAACCCCTGGCTGGCCCTGGTCACCCTGGTGCCGCTGCCCTTCATCGCCTGGCTGATCCACACGGTGCGCGACCGCCTGCGCACCGGCTTCGAGAAGATCGACCGGGTCTGGTCGCAGGTGACCAATGTGCTGGCCGACACCATTCCGGGCATCCGCGTGGTCAAGGCCTTCGCCCAGGAAAAGCGCGAGGCCGAACGCTTCCGCCATGCCAACCGCTACAACCTCGAGGTCAACGACAAGCTCAACCGCACCTGGTCGCTGTTCTCGCCCACGGTGTCGCTGCTCACCGAGATCGGCCTGCTGGTGGTCTGGGCCTTCGGCATCTGGCTGGTGTCGCGCAGCCAGATCACCGTCGGTGTGCTGACGGCCTTCATCGCCTACATCGGCCGTTTCTATTCGCGCCTCGACTCGATGAGCCGCATCGTCTCGGTGACCCAGAAGGCGGCGGCCGGGGCCAAGCGCATCTTCGACATCCTCGACCATGTCTCCAACGTGCCCGAGCCGGCCCAGCCGGTGAAGCTGCCGGTGGTGACCGGGCGCATCGAGATGAACGGCCTGGGCTTTCGCTACGGCACCCGCACGGTGATCCGGGGCGTGGACCTGGACATCCAGCCCGGCGAGATGATCGGCCTGGTGGGCCACAGCGGTTCGGGCAAGAGCACCCTGGTGAACCTGATCTGCCGCTTCTACGATGTCACCGACGGCGCCATCCGCCTCGACGGCACCGACATCCGCCGCTTCAAGGTCGCCGACTACCGCAGCAACATCGGCCTGGTGCTGCAGGAGCCCTTCCTGTTCTTCGGCACCATCGCCGAGAACATCGCCTACGGCAAGCCGCAGGCCACGCGCTCCGAGATCGTCGCGGCAGCCCGCGCCGCCCACGCCCACGATTTCATCCTGCGCCTGCCGCAGGGCTACGACTCGCTGGTCGGCGAGCGCGGGCAGGGCTTGTCGGGCGGTGAGCGCCAGCGCATCTCGATCGCGCGGGCGCTGCTGATCGATCCGCGCATCCTGATCCTCGACGAAGCCACCTCGGCGGTGGACACCGAGACCGAAAAAGAGATCCAGCGCGCACTCGACAACCTGGTCCAGGGGCGCACCACGATCGCCATCGCCCACCGCCTGTCCACGCTGCGCAAGGCCGACCGCCTGGTGGTGATGGACCGGGGGCAGGTGGTCGAAGTCGGCCCGCACGAAGAACTGATGGCCCGCCAGGGTGCCTATTGGCGGCTCTACGAGGCCCAGGCCCGGCGCGTCGACGGCTCGGACCAGGAGGCCGCGCCGTCCCTGTCCCCGCATTCGGCCCACCCCGCCGGCCAATCCTGATCGGAGCGCAGCCATGACTGTTGAAACCCTGACCGCCGCGCCCTTCCGCCTGGAGCGCAATGCCCTGGGCCGCCTGGTGCTCACCGATGCCGAGGGCGTCGCCCATGTGGGCGTGACGCCGGTGCGCGCCTTTCCCATCGCGGCCCCCGATGAGGGCCTGTCCCTGGTCGGGCCCGAGGGTCACGAATTGGCCTGGGTCGAGCGGCTGGAGGCCTTGCCCGCCGGACTCCGTCTTTTGCTGCAGGAGGAACTGGCCGCGCGCGAGTTCAACCCTGTGCTGCGGCGCGTGGTGTCGGTGTCGAGCTTCTCCACGCCGAGCACCTGGAGCGTCGAGACCGACCGGGGGCCGACCCGTTTCGTGCTGAAGACCGAAGAGGACATCCGGCGCCTGGAGCGCGGTCGCCTCCTGATCACCGGCAGCCAGGGCATCGTCTACCTGATTCCCGATGTCCAGGCCCTGGACCGCGCCTCGCGCCGCCTGCTGGAACGCTTTCTGTGAGCTCCCTCCGGGAGCCCGCATTGTTTTGTAGATAGAGAACGGGCCCATCGCCATGCACAAGACCGCTCTGGTACTTTTTTCCGGCGGGCAGGATTCCACCACCTGCCTGGCCCATGCCCTGTCCCGCTATGAACGGGTCGAGACGGTGGCGTTCGACTACCGTCAGCGCCACAGCGTCGAGCTGCAGGCCCGGCTTTCGGTGCTGCAATCGCTGCGCACCCAGTTTCCGGCCTGGGCCCCCAAGCTCTGTGACGATCATCTGCTGGACCTGGGTGTCCTGGGGCAGGTCAGTGAGACCTCACTCACGCGCGACATGGCGTTCAAGATGGAGCAGGGCGGGCTGCCCAACACCTTCGTGCCAGGCCGCAACCTGCTGTTCCTGACGCTGGCGGCGGCGCTGGCCTACCGCCGGGGGCTGGAAGTCATCGTCACCGGCGTCTGTGAAACCGACTATTCAGGCTACCCCGACTGCCGCGACGACACCATGAAGGCCATGCAGCTGGCCCTGTCGCTGGGCATGGACCGGCGCTTCCTCATCGAGACCCCTCTGATGTGGATCGACAAGGCCGACACCTGGGTGCTGGCCCATCAATTGGGCGGGCAGGCCCTGGTGGACCTGATCATCGAGCACTCGCACACCTGCTACCTTGGTGATCGCGTGCATCGGCACGACTGGGGCTGGGGCTGCGGCAACTGCCCGGCCTGCGAACTCCGCGCCAAGGGCTTCTACCTGTACCAGGGGCGGCTGGGCACCGCCTGATCGGCGCCGATACCGGGGTGTTGCGGGCCTTGACCATCCCAGATCATGGTTTTTTTTCAGTGTTTCCACTAAAAAGGGCTCAAGAAACCCCGGCAGCGGTCGAAAACAGGACGAGATTGGGGGAAAACCAAGCATAAAAAACTGAGCGGGCGAGGTCATCATGCAACTGCCACCCATTGATCGATCACAGTATTGGCCGTCCACCACCGGTTCCGATACCGCTTCTGCGTCCGCGTCATCTTCGTCTGCGGCGGGCTCGACTGCCTCTGTTTCCGGCGTCGCCGGCTCGTCCACTCCCAGCAACCCGCCCGCGCCGGCGGTGACCAACGACCCGACCGCCTCCACGGTGGTGACCATGACCGGCAAGCTCATGGCCAACCCGAACACGCCGTCGACGCCTGACGGCACCAGCAACAAGGACTGGACCGAGGTGAAGACCAAGGCGACCTCGGATGCGCCGCCACCGCCGCCCACGCCACCGCTGTACCAGCAACTGATCAATTACCTGCACACGGTCTGGGGGGCCAGTGCGGCGGCCGTCGAGGCCGCGCAGCAGACCGGCCAGGCCAGCCAGGCCGAGACCCAGAGCAACACCAAGCAGCAGCGCGACAACAACGATCTGCTGGTCTATTCCGATCCCAAGGTCAAGCGTTCCAGCAGCCTCTGAGCCGTGGCCGGCCCAGGGCTTGGGCTCAAAGTGGTTCAGCCTGGACCTGGAAGCGCCTCGGTTGGCCCGGCACCGGCGTCAGACGCCAGCGCGTGCTGTGGTAGGCGGCCAACTGCGGCCGGTGGGCGACCGACACCAGGGCGCCGCCCTGGCGCCGGGTCAGGTCCACCAATTGCTCGTAGATCCGCTGCTCCCCGGCTTCGTCAAGGGCCGAGGTGGCTTCGTCGGCAAAGACCCAGGCCGGTTCGCGCAGCAGCACCCGTGCCGCCGCCAGCCTCTGCTGCTCGCCCCCTGACAGTTTCTGGCTCCAGGCATCCTCGCTGTCCAGTGAAGCCGCCAGATGCTCCAGGCCGACCTGCTGCAGGGCCTCGGCCAGTCGGGTGCTGCCGTAGCGGTCCGCAGACGCGGGATAGGCCAGCGCGTCGCGCAGCCGTCCGTGGGGCAGATAGGTCTTCTGGGGCAGGAAGGCGGCCTGGGGCGGCAGGCCAACATGGCCCTGGGCGTGCGGCCAGAGTCCTGCCAGCACCCGCAGCAGGGTCGATTTGCCGCTGCCCGAGGGGCCCTGTATCCAGACCCGGTCGCCTGCCCCGGCCGACAGACCGGGGGCATCGAGCAGGGGCGTCCCGTCGGGCAGGGCCACATGCAGGTCCTCGATGTGCAGGGCAGGATCGGCCTCGATCTGCAGCGTGCCGTGCAGCTCGGTCTGTTGCTGGATCCGCGCCTCGAAGCCGGTCAGCCGCTCGCTGGTGGCCAGCCAGTTGGCCAGGACGTCATAGTTGTCGACCACCCAGCTCAACGCACCCTGCACGCTGTCGAAGGCCGAAGAGATCTGCATCAGGTCGCCGAGCTGGATGGCGCCGCTGAAGAAGCGGGGGGCCGCGACGACGAAGGGAAACACCACCGAGGCCTGGCCGAAGAAATTGGTGAACCAGATCAGCCGTTTCTGCGAACGGATCAGGGCGATGTAGTTCTTCAGCACCTCGCCGAAGCGCAGCTTGAGCTGCCCGTTCTCGAGCCCTTCACCGCGTTCCAGGGCGATCGATTCGCTGTATTCGCGCACCCGGCCCATGTGGCCGCGGAAGTCGGCCTCGAGTTTCTGCTGGCGGAAGTTCAGGCCGATCAGGGGGCGGCCGATGAAGTGGGTCAGGACGCTGCCGACACCGCAATACAGCACGGCCATCCAGACCATGAAGCCCGGAATCTCGAAGTGGCGGCCGTCCAGGTCGAAGCCGAAGTGGCCCGACAGGCTCCACAGGATGCCGACAAAGCTCAGCAGCGTCACCACCGCATTGAGCAGCCCCATGCTCAGCTTCAGGCTGAGGCTGGTGAACAGATCCAGGTCTTCCTGGATGCGCTGGTCGGGGTTGTCTGGCGAGGCCTGTGCCGGACCGGCCGGCTGGAAGCGGGCCATCTCGAGCTGGTAGAAGACCTGGCCGGACAGCCAGCGGTCCAGGTAGTGCCGTGTCATCCAGCTGCGCCAGTGCAGTTGCAGCCATTGGGTCAGGTAGAACTTGTAGACCGCGATGACGATGTAGGCGAAGGCCAGGCCGGCAAAGCGCGCCAGCTGTTGCCAGAACAGGGCGGCCTGGTGGTTTTGCAGTGCATCGTAGAAGACGCGGTTCCATTCGTTGATCTGCACCGCCATGTAGACTGTGCCCAGGTTCAGGGCCACGATCGCGGCCAGCAGGCCGCGGGCTTTCCATTTCTCCTCGGAGTGGAAATAGGGTCTGGACAGGGCCCAGGTGTGGGCCAGCACGGCCCAGAGGTTTTGCAGTCGTTGCAGCATGGTCAGAAGGTCAGAGTGCGGTGGAGCTTGCGTTGGATCGACCGGAGGGGTGAAGTGTCGGTCCATAATCCGCTCGGCGCGGGCCTGGCCCGCACCGATTCGAGGATCACGGCCTGCGCCCGGCAGGCCACCACCGGAGGACCTGTGCCTGTTTCGATCCGTGCCCGTTTGAACCTGATGCTGGGTGTGATGACGGTGCTGGGCGTGGCCATTTCCTGCGGCTGGGCTGGGTGGATCGGCAGTTCACAGGCCTTGGATGAGGTGCAGGCCCAGGCGCGGCAGCGGATGGCTGTGGCCCAGGCCGTGCGCCAGTTCAGCGAGACCGAGCTGCGCGAGCTGCTCAGTGCCGATCCGCTGCGCTTCCATGCCGCGTCGCAGCCGAGCTTTGCGGCCAACACGGTCCTGGCCTATCTGCACCAGGACGACCCGGGTGCCGACTACCGCGAGGTCGCCTTGGACCCGGTGCGCTCGCAGTTCCGGGCCCTGGGTTGGGAGAAGACGGCCATCGAGGCCTTCCGTGCCGATCCCGCGCTGACGGTGCTGCAGGCGCGCGAAGGCGTCGGTGCCGCCGAGCGCTGGTGGTTGGCCAGGCCCCTGCGCGCCGAGGCCAGTTGCCTGGCCTGTCATGGCGGAGCGGCCCAGCGGCCTCAGGCCATGGCCGAGATCTACGGGCGCGAGCACAGCCTGGGCTGGCAGCCCGGGCAGGTGATCGGCGCCCAGGTGGTGTCGGTGCCGATGGCGCCGGCCTGGGCCAGGGTGCGGGCCGGGCTGTGGCGCACCCTGGCGCTGTCGCTCAGCATCATGGGCCTGTTCTTCGTGTTGCTGAACTTCGGCCTGTACCGCGTGGTGGTCCTGCCGCTGCAGGCGCACAGCGACAGCTGGCGTCGCCTGGCCTCGCAGGACATGCTGACCGGGCTGGCCAACCGGCGTGAATTCGGCAAGCGGGCCGATCTGGCGATGCGCTGGGCCCGCCGCGAGCAGCAGCCGCTGTCGGTGGTGGTGCTGGACCTCGATCACTTCAAGGCCTTGAACGACCGCTTCGGGCATGCCGAGGGCGATGCGGTCCTGCACGCCCTGGGGCAGGTGCTGCAGGAGGCGATCCGTCCCCTGGACCTGCCGGCCCGCATGGGCGGCGAGGAATTCGCCATCCTGGTGCCCGGCTGCACGCTGGATTCGGCGCAGCGCTTTGCCGAACTCCTGCGCTACAAGGTGGAGTTCACCGTCTTCCCGAAAGGACTGGCAGTGACGGCCAGCCTCGGGGTGGCGCAGTGGCGCCCGGGCGAGCCCTTCTCGGCGGTGCTGGAGCGCGCCGATCAGGCGCTCTACCAGGCGAAATCGGCCGGCCGCAACACGGTGCGTGCGGCCGCCTGAGGGCTTGGCTGTCAAGGCGGAGGCCATCGGCCCGGTCGTTCAGGGCTTGGTTTCGGCCGCTTCGGCCGCCTTCTTCTGTTCGCGCTGCTTCTTGGCGTAGGCGCGGATCTCTTCGAAACTCACCTTGCCGTCGTGGTTGGTGTCCACCTCGTCGAACACCTTGGACAGGCGTGGGAACAGGGCCACTTCACCGCGTTCCAGGTAGCCGTCGCCATTGAGGTCCAGCCATTTGAACTGCTTGGCCGCCAGGGCTTCCCCTTCGCTGGGCTGCTCGTCGGAGGGCGGGGGCAGCTTGGCCGGTGCGGCCTCGCTCGATGCTGCCGGGCTCTGGGCCAGGGCCGCTCCGGTGCTGAGGACGAGCGCGCAGAGGGCGCTGACGAGCAGGGCGTGGTGCTTCATGGGAATCCTTTCGTCGCGTACAGATGGTGGCGGACGTCTGGACTTCAACGGCCCAGGCGCCGTCCCGGAGGGCGGATTTGCCGCCCTTTACAAGCCTTTGCAAAAGCTTGACCCAAGCCTGGGGCCGGTGAACAGGCTTCAGTGGTTGCTCACCCCGGCATTCACATGGCCCGAGGGCACATGGCGGGCGGCCGAATTCACATGGCCGGTCTGGTCGTCGAAGAAGAAGTCGGGTTCGAATTCGCGCAGGAAACCGCCTTTTTCGAGGCCGCCGAGGAACATGGCCTCGTCGACCGCGATGTCCCAGTCCATCAGGGTGCGGATGGCGCGCTCATGGGCCGGCGCACTGCGCGCGGTGACCAGGGCGGTGCGGATGCGCATGTGCGGCGTGCCCGATTGCTGCAGCCGGTGCAGTGCCGCCAGCAGGGGCTTGAAGGGGCCGTCGGGCAGGGGTTGCGTGGCATGGCGGGTCTCGTGGCGCTGGAAGGCGGCCAGGCCCTCGCTCTGGTAGACCCGTTCGGCCTCGTCCGAGAACAGCACAGCGTCGCCGTCGAAGGCGATCCGCACTTCGTGAGGGTGCCCGTTGCTGGCCTGCACCGATTCGGTGAGCACGCGGGCAGCCGGAAAACCGAGCAGCAGGGCCTGCCGCACATCGTTCTCATTGGCCGACAGGAACAGGTGGGCCCCGAGCGGGCGCAGGTAGTTGAACGGATCGCGCCCCTTGGTGAACACGCCGCGCTGCATCGGGATGCCGGCGGCCTCGGCGGAGCGGAAGATGCGCATGCCGCTGACCGGGTCGTTGCGCGAGAGCATCACCACCTCGACCTGCTGGCCGTTGCCAGGCTGGTTGAAGGCCAGCAGCTTCTGGGCCAGCGAGAAGGCGACCCCGGGGGCGGCCGGTTGCTCCAGGCGGTCGAGCTGGAGCCGCATATAGGCTTGTTCGTCGCCCTGTTCGAACACCTGGTTCTCCTGTTCGAAGTCGAACAGGGCGCGCGACGAGATGGCGACGACGAGCTGGCCTTCGAGGCTTACAGGCATGGTGTGCTCCTGGGGCGGCCGGATCGCGCCGCCTATTTGACGAACTGGTTGAGCTGGATGATCGGCAGCAGCACGGCCAGCACGATCAGCATCACCACCAGGCCCATGGCCACGATCAGCAGGGGCTCCAGCAGGGTGGCCAGTTGCATGGCCCGGCGCTGCACCTCGGTGGACAGTTGGTTGGCGGCGCGCTGCAGCATCACCGGCAACTGGCCGGTCTGTTCGCCCAGGCGGGCAAACATGGCGACCAGGTTCGGAAACCGCTTCTTCTGCGCCAGCGCCGAGCCCAGGGGCGCGCCTTCGCGCACCAGCACCAGGGCATCGAGTGCGTCGGCACGCATCGCCCGGTTGGCCAGGGTCTCGGCGGCGGCCTGCAGGGCCTTGAGGATGGGCACGCCGGCGGCCGCCAGCATGGACAGCGTGCTGGCAAAGCGGGCCGCGTTGTAGCCCCGGCTCAGGCGCCCGAGCAGGGGCAGGGTGAGCCAGGCGGCGTCGAAACGCTGGCGGACCGGTTCGATGCGCAGCGCGTAGCGGATGCCGGCGCCGGCCGCGGCCAGCACGATCAGCATCAGCCAGCCATAGGACCGCACGAAGTCGCTGATGGCCAGCATGACCACCGTCAGCAGCGGCAGGGCGCGCTTGGTGCCAGCGAAGACATTCGCGACCTGGGGCACCACGTAGCCGACCAGGAACAGCACGATGACGATGGCCACGCAGGTGACGATGGCCGGGTAGAGCGCCGCGCCGATGAGCTTGGCGCGCAGGGCCTGGCTTTCCTCGAGGTCGTCGGCCAGGCGTTCCAGCACCAGGCCCAGGTTGCCGCTTTGCTCACCGGCACTGATGACGGCGGTGTAGATGTCGGAGAACTCGCGCGGATGCTGGCCCAGGGCGCGGCCGAACGAGGCGCCGGCATTGACCTCGGCGCGCAGGGCGGCCACCAGATGGCGCTGCGCCTCGCTGTCGGCCTCGTCGGTCATGGCGCTGAGGGCGCGCTCCAGCGGCAGGCCCGAGGCCACCAGACCGGCGAGCTGGCGCGTCCAGATGGCCAGCGCGGTGGCGCTGAAGACACGGCGGCTGAACAGGGTGGGGCGTTGCACGCCATCGGCGCCGCCCTGGCCGCCCTTGACGGCCTGGACGTCCAGCGGCACAAGAGCCTGGGCACGCAGCTGGCTGCGCGCGGCGCGGGCGGTGTCGGCCTCGATGACGCCCTTGCGGGGCTGGCCCTGGGCGTCGACGGCTTCGAAGGAATAGGCGGGCATGGCGGTGTGTGGGGGCGTTTCAGCGGGGGCGCGGCTGCAGGTGCAGGCGCAGCCAGGCGGCGAATTCGTCTTCGCCGAGGTCGCCGGCGGCGACGGCGAGCATGGTCAAGATGCAGTCCGCATCCGAGGCGCCCAGTTGCTGGCCATTGAGTCTCAGAAACAATTCGGTCGCCACAAAGCCG
>JAFAMV010000150.1 GCA_019233055.1 Curvibacter sp. | reverse complement strand
GTCATCGAGCATTGGGCGCCAGGAATCTGCACGACGCTGCCGTCGGGTGCGTCGGGACAGACGATGTCGAACTGAAGGCTCACCTGTGCCGGGTTGGGGTAGGCGCTGCAGTGGACCACCAGCGTGTTCAGCCAGATGGTGCTGGTGCCGACCGTGCCGCCCGCCAGCCGGGTCTGGGCCTGCGGGGTGTCGGCCAGGCGGTTGAGGCCGCTGCCCAGAATGCCCTGGCAGCTCACCGATCCGTCGGCCTGGGGTGCCTGGCAGACTGCGCCTGGAATCGTCAGGGTCGCGCCGGTTGGCAGACCGCTGCAGCTCAGGTTGATGGAGGTCCCTGCAAAGGCCAGATCGGGGTCGGCGGAGCAGTAGGCCTGGGTGAGTTGGCTCAGAGCGTGGGGCATGTAGGCCAGGTTGCCCTGGGCATCGGTGAAGACCACGGTGCCGTCGGTCGAGCCCAACGCGGCGGTGCATTGGGCGATTCCGTTCTGTGCTGCGTTGCAACTGCCGCCTGCCAGGCTCAGTTGCCCACCGCTGGCGAGGCCGCTGCAGGAGAAGGTGACCGGGGTGTCGAAAAAGCCCTGCACCGGGCTGGCGCTGCACTGAGGGACCTCTGCCGGCAGTGCGAAGGTGGCAATGCGGTAGATGGTGTCCGAAGTGGCGGGATCCGGGTTGCTTTCGATGTACCAGAAATGGCCATCGGGCCCGACCATGATGCCGCTGGCCATGGCGCCCGCCGGCAGGGGGTATTCGGTGACCAGCCCCTGCGGGGTGATGCGGCCGATCACATTGGTCAGGTAGTAGGAACTGGTCACATACCAGAGCTGGTTGTCGGGGCCGGTGACGAGCCCGTTGGGCGCATTGGTGCGGATCGGGTAGGTGGTGATCTGCAGGGTGTTCGGGTCCACCGCATCGATGGCCTTGTAGCCGGACGGCAGGAACCAGACCTGACCGTCAGGTCCGGAGGTGAGTGTCTGGGCGCCGAAACTGAGGCTGGAGATGTCGGTGCTGCTGTCGATGCCGGTGGCCGGGTCCAGGCGGTACAGCAGCCATGGATCGAAGAGATTGCCGAACCACAGGCGGCCATCCGGGCCGTTGACGATGGCGCTGTTCAGGCCGAAGTAGGACCCATGGGTGTCCACCGGGAAGGCCGTGACCTGCCCCTGCGGGCTGACGCGGGCCAGCCCCTGGGGCATGACCATCCAGATGTTCCCGTCCGATCCGGTGGTGATGCCGCTGGCGCCATAGCTGCCCAGGGATGAAGGCACCGAGAAGACGTTCTGGCTCCCGGTGCCTGGATCCAACTGCGTGATGGTGTTGCCCCAGGTGTTGACCCACAACCTGCCGTCGGGGCCGGTGGCCAGACGTGTCGGCAAGGCCTGCGAGGGATCCAGGACATAGGCTGCCAGCAGGCTGCCGTCCAGCCCCATCTGGACCAGGCTGGTGCTGCCCGGCGAGGCCAGGGTCCGGCCAGAGAACCACAGCTTGCCATCGGGCCCGGAGACCAGCTCCATGGGTTGGAAATCGGCAGCGACGGCGTAGCGTGCGATGGGGACGATCTGGCCCTGGGCTGGATGGACTGCGGCGCAGAGCAGGCCGATGACAAAGAAATGCTGAAAATGAAGAAAATGGCGAACCCTTGGTGACCACCGATGGCTCAGAGCATGCAGGAACTCAGAGATCTGACGGAAGGCGGAAGTCATGGGTTATTTGAGGTTTTTTTGATTTTAATGATAAATATGGTTTTTGTGATGGAATGTTTTATGCCCGAGTCCTGCACTGGGTGAACCCAGGCACCGTGCCCGGTGTGTGCGGTGAGGTGAGGGTGGCCGCTTCAAATCGCCTACCATCGGCCCCTCGGAAAAATTGGACACATTTCAAGCATGGATCGACTTCAACGCATGGCCGTCTTCGTTGCCACGGTAGAGACCGGCAGCATGGCGGCTGCGGCACGGGCGCTGGAGCTCAATGCAACCCTGGTCAGCCGGCAGATCCAGCAGCTCGAGGAGCAGTTGGAGGTGCCGCTGTTCGAGCGCAAAGGGCGCTGGCAGCGTCTGACCGATGCCGGACGGCAATACCACCGGCAGTGCCGCAGCATTCTCGAGATGGTGCAGGAGGCAGAGTCTGGATTGGGCGGGCGGCAGGAGCAGGTCCGCGGACTGCTGCGTGTGCATGCGCCGGTCACCTTCGGCGTCCAGCAACTGGCGCCGGCCCTGGCGGGATTTCTCGGCGCCCACCCGCAGGTGCGGGTGGAGTTGGTTCTTGACGATCGGGTGGTGGACCCCCTGGAGGACGGCTACGACGCGGTCTTCCACCTGGGGCCGGTGCTGGCCGACGACCTGGAGGTCCTTGCGTTGGGCGAGCAGCCGGTGGTGATGGTGGCTTCGCCCCAGTACCTCGAACGCCAGGGGCGGCCCGAGCATGCGCAGGCCCTGCTCGAGCATCGCTGCCTGGGTTTCCTGGCGCCGGGGTCCGAGGCCGGGCCAGGCGACGAAATGCCCGACGATGAGGCCGACGGGCTGGCCGATGGCCTGGCATCGGAGGCGTCGGAAGACGGGGGCGAAGGCGTTTTCCCGTCGACGGACGAGTCGCCGGCCGAGGCCTCGGAGTTGGCCCCCGCCATCGTGCTCCAGACGAACAACGCGCTGGCGCTGCAGGCCCTGGCGCTGCAAGGGGCGGGCATCACGGTGCTGCCACACAGCCTGGTGGCGGCCGACCTGGAGTCGGGGCGGCTGGTGGCCTTGTTGGAGGGGTGCCTGCCTTCGGCCGAGCCCCTGAGCCTGGTCACGGCATCGGATGCGGACCCCGCCTCGCCTTTGCAGGTGCTGATCGCCTGGGCGAGCCGGCAGTTCGGCCTGCCGGAAGCCGCTGACGGGCCTAGGGCTTGAGTCCGGAGCCGATCGCCGGGAGCCCCGCGCGGGCCACGACCCGCGTCGGCAGCGCAGACACCGCAGACGGGGCAGGCGCGATCCGGGGGCGTGCGGCGGGATCCAGTTTGAAGCGGGCCACGATGTGGTTCAGCCGGCCGGCCTGTTCGCTCAGGCTCTGGGCGGCGGCGGCACTTTCCTCGACCAGGGCGGCATTTTGCTGGGTGACCTGATCGATCAGGGACACCGCACTGCCGATCTGGTTCAACCCGTCGCTCTGTTCGTTGCTGGCGTTGCTGATGTCGCCCATCAGGTCGCGCACCCGGCGGACCTGCTGCATCAGGTCCTGGATCCGGTCGCCGGCCTGGTGCACCTGTTCGCCCCCACTGGCCACCTGGTCGACGCTGGCCTGGATCAGGGTCCGGATCTCGCGCGCCGCCTGGGCGCTGCGCAAGGCCAGTTCGCGGACCTCCGAGGCCACCACGGCGAAGCCCCGGCCCTGTTCCCCGGCCCGGGCGGCTTCGACGGCCGCGTTGAGGGCCAGCAGATTGGTCTGGAAGGCCAGTCCGTCGATCACGGTGGTGATGTCGGTGATGCGGCCGGAACTCTCGCTGATGGCGCCCATGGTGCGGATCACCTCGCCCATCAGCGCACTGCCTTGCTGGGCCTGCTCGGCCGCTCCGTGGGCCGCCCGATGCGCATTGGCTGCGGTGTCCGCACTCTGTTCGACGGCCGAGCTGAGCTGTTCCATGGAGGCTGCGGTCTCTTCGAGGCTGGCGGCCTGCTGCTCGGTGCGGCGCGAGAGGTCGTTGCTGCCCAGCGCCACCTCGGAGGAGCCGGTATGGATCGATTCGCTGGCTTCGCGCACCTCGGAGACGATGTCGACCAGGTTGGCGTTCATGGACTGCAGCGCATGCAGCAATTCGCCGGCCTCATCGCGCCGGGTCACCACGATCCGGCCGCTCAGATCGCCTGAGGCCACCTGGCGCGCCAGCCGTACCGCGTCCCCGATCGGTCGGGTGATGGTGCGCGTGATCGACCAGGCCAGGCCCAGGCCGATCACGCCGGCCGCCAGTGCCACGCCGAGCATCAGGGCCACCGCGTGGGCCACCTTGTTGGCCACGGCCTCGCCGGTCAGGTTCATCTGCTGGCGTTGATAGGTGATCAGGGCATCCACGGCCTCGAAGAGCCGGTTCTGGGCCGGCCGCACGGTCTGCAGCAGGGCATCGCGGGCTTCGTCGCGTTGACCCGCCAGCGCCAGCGACTGCGCCTGGTCCATGGCTGATACATAGGGCGGCAGCATGGCGGCGACCTGTGCCAGCAGCCGTTGGCCCTCGTCGGTCGTCAGGCTGGTCTGGAGCTTCTGCATCAGGGCCTGGATGTCGGTGCGGGAGTCCTGGATCCGTTGCTGCTCGGGTTTCATCCGTTCGGCATCGGTGAGCAGCGCCAGGTTGCGGACCGATCGTGCAGTGAGGTTCAGCCGGTCCTTGATGGCTTCGAGCTCCTCGACCTTCACCATCCGATTGCCCGTGAGCAGCAGCAAGTCGGACTGGATGTCCAGAAGCACCGCCCGTGCAAAAAAAGCGATGCCCAGCGCGGCAGCGATGGTCACCGCAAATCCCAATGCCAGACGGCTGCCGATCCTGAGGTGCTGGAGCATGTGAATCCCTCCTGGGGATGGCTACCGTCCCTCCCTGCAGGGCACCGCAACGGCGGCAACCTGGGATCGGCCCATCAACCTGTGAACAATATAGTCACCTCAGGGGGGCAGGGCAATGACAGTCTGTGGCGCTGATGCCGCAGACGCCTTGTTCCCGGCGTCACTGCGGCCAGGGGATGTCGCCCTTGATGACCTTGGCGCTGAGCTCCAGCACCGGCTCGGCCCCCAGGCCGGGGTACTGTTGTTTCATGGCCTGGCTCAGTTCGCCCGAGGTCCGGGTCCGGGCCATCTGTTGCTCGAACTGGCGCAGGTAGTCGCTGGTGAAGCGCACCGAATCCAGGGTCATCGGCGCCGGGGCCAGGTAGTGGCCGGGAATCACGGTCTCGGGCTTCAAGGCCTCGATGCGCGACAGCGTCTGCTGCCAGAGCTGGCGCGAGGCCGGGGTCTGGGTGTCGGCCACCCAGACATGCATCTGACCGAACACCACCACGCCGCCGGCCACGGTGCGGGCCGAGGGGATCCAGACGAAGGTGTGCGCCGGATCGGGGCCTTCCAGGCCGACCACCTCCAGCGTTTCGCCGTCGACCTTCAGACGGTCGCCCTCGAGCACCTCGGGCAGCACCAGGCGTTGCGGGGCGTTGTCCTTGAGGATGGGGCCCCAGTAGGCCTTCTTGCCCTCCATCGAGGCCTTGATCTCGGCCACGGTGCTGGCGCTGGCCACCACCCGCACACCGGGGAAGGCGTCGCGGATCACGTCCAGGCCGAAGTAGTAGTCGGGGTCGCCATGGCTGATGTAGACCGCTTTCAGTTGGCGGCCGCTGGCGCGCAGGCGTTCGACCAGGGCCTGGGCGTCATTGCGCTGGAACTGGGCATCGATCAGCACCGCTTCGGTGGGCCCGAGCACGATCTCGGAAGACACTGGAAAAACGGATTTCCCGCCGGGGTTGTAGACCTCGACGTTCAAGGGCGCGGCCCAGGCGGAGGCCGTTGCGGCCAGGCCCAGGGCGGCGGCGGTGTGGCGGATCAGTCGTTGCATGGCAGGCTTTCAGCAGAAGTGGATGGTGCCCAGACTGTATGTTGCATGGATTGAGATTTAAACCCCGTTTTAAGGGCTGATTTATTGCATAAATCGATCTTATTGGGGACAGGCGGCCAGGCTCAATTTCATGGATGGTCCGGTCTGTGCCCTGTGGTTCAGGGGCGCCGGGGCCTCAGGGTCCACAGCAGCAACAGGCCTGACACCATCCAGCACAGCGCGACAAAGTACAGGCTCTGGGCCATGCCCCCGGATCGGGTGTTGAGGTAGGCCGTCACGACCGGACTGAGGGCCGGCCCCAGGTTGCCCAGGCTGCTGATCAGGGCGATGCCGACGGCCGCCACCGACCTGGGCAGGTATTCGGTCACGCTCGTGAAGAACAGCGGGGTGGCGCTGGCCATGCCGACATAGCTGATCGCCATCACCGAGATCTTCAGCAAGGGTGGGCCGGGAACCACCGCAGCCAGCCCCACGCCCAGCATGCCCAGCCCGATGCAGCCGGCGTAGTGCCAGCGCCGTTCGCGCCGCAGGTCGCTGTGCCGGCCGATCAGGAGCATGCCGCACAGGCCCAGCAGGTTCGGCAGGCCGGTGTACCAGCCGATCTCGACCAGGTCGTCCACGCCCCACGAGCGGATCAGCGAAGGGGCCATGAAGGACAGGCCCATGGTGCCTGCCAGCAGGCCGGCATAGGCGAGCGCCAGCAGGTAGACCCGGGGATCGGCCAGCATCTGGCCCAGGGACCCATGGGCGGCCCGACCGACCGTGCTGCCGGATTCGGCCAGGATCTGCTGCAACCCGCGCTTTTCGGAGCCGCTCAACCAGGCAGCCTGTGCGGGGCCGTCCTTGAGTGCGAGATACGCCACCACGCCGAGCAGCGAGGCCGGCAGCCCCTCGATCATGAACAGCCACTGCCAGCCGGCCAGTCCGGCCAGACCGTTGCAATGCTTCAGGATCGCGCCGCTCAAAGGGCCTGCGGCCAGCGCTGCCAGGGTGGTCGCGCACATGAAGACCGCAATCATCCGCGCTCGGCGTTCTGCAGGGTACCAATAGGTGAGGTAGAGGATGACGCCCGGGAAGAAACCGGCCTCGAAGGCCCCGAGCAGGAAGCGGGCCGCATAGAACTGGAACGGCGTGGTGACGAAGCCCATCGCGCCCGCCACCAGACCCCAGCAGACCATGATGCGCAGCAGGGTCTTGCGGGCGCCGGATTTCTCGAGCATCAGGTTGCTCGGCACCTCGAACAGCAGGTAGCCGATGAAGAAGATGCCGGCGCCCAGGCCGTAGACCGCGTCGCTGAAATCCAGCGTCTGCTTCATCTGCAGCTGGGCATAGCCGATGTTGATGCGGTCCAGGTAGGCCACGGCATAGCACAGCAAGAGCAAGGGCATGATGCGCCAACTGATCTTGCGGAAGAGCTGGTCCGCCGTGCGTGTGGTGAAGGTGGGGTCGGATCGGGTGGGGGTGGCGAGGGGCATTCGGTTCTCCGGTGACGGTGGGGGCGCTCGGGGCGGCAGGCCAGCGCCCAGCATCGCGGCAGCGCTGCCGGTCGGTCTGTAAGAGGGTGCAAACCGTTGTCGCCTGCTTGTCAGCTGCCGCCGGGCCGAAGCGGTCGGCTGGCGGATCGGCGGGCGTGTGGAGAACCTGAATGACGGGTGCCAGCCCTGGCAAAGCCGTCAGAGGCGTCTTGTCCACCTTTGCACTGGCCGGGCCTGGACGCTCGGGGGCCTGGAGCCAACCGACGGGCGGTCAAGGCAGTGTCTGTGCAGCTTGCCTGTCTCTGCTGTCGCCTGCAGCCTGACGACGGGCATCTGTTTGCATGATCCGAATTGAAGTGCGGCTGATAATCGTCCGTCTTTGCATGAATCGATCAAATCATGGACCGCATCCGAGCCGCCGAGGTGTTTGTCGCCATTGTCGAGCGCCACAGCATGGCCGCTGCGGCGGAGGCCCTGGACATGTCGCGGGCCATGGTCTCGCGCTACCTGGCCGAGATGGAGGAATGGGCTGCGGCGCGCCTGCTGCACCGTTCCACACGGCGTCTGAGCCTCACACCGGCCGGTGAGCTGGCGCTGGCACGCTGCCGCCAGTTGCTGGAGCTGGCCGCCGAGCTGCCGGCGGGCGAAGGGGCCGGCGGTGCCGACGAGGAGCCCCACGGCCTGTTGCGTGTGAGCAGCTCGCAGTCGCTGGCCCAGGCCTGGCTGGCGCCGGCCATTGCCGGCTTTTTGCAGCGCCACCCGCGCACGGTGGTCGACCTGCACATCGACAACCGGGCGGTCAACCTGGTGGCCGAACGCATCGACCTGGCGGTACGCATCAGCAACGAACTGGACCCCAACCTGATCGCACGTCCGCTGGGACGCTGCGAATCCGTGCTCTGCGCCTCGCCGGCCTACCTGGCCCGCCACGGCGAGCCCCAGGGCCTGCAGGACCTGGGGCGCCACAACTGCCTGACCTATTCGTACTGGGGCAAGAGCCTGTGGCAGTTCGAGCGCCAGGGGCAGCCCGAGTCGGTGGCCGTGGGCGGCAATCTGAGCGCCAATGAGTCGGTGGTGCTGCTCGAGGCCGCCCTGGCCGGATGCGGCATCAGCCTGCAGCCCCGGTTCTCGGTCGAGGCCCCTCTGGCGCAGGGGCGGCTCAAGGCCCTGCTGCCGGATTGCCGGCCCCAGGTGCTGGGCATCCATGGCGTCTACGCCTCGCGTCGCCACATGCCTCTGGCCCTGCGGGCCTTGCTCGACTGGCTGGCCGCCGCGTTCGAAGCCGGCTCAGCCGGCGCCACCGCCCTGGCGCAGCGCAATCAGGGGCTGGACATCGATGGCGGGTAGCCGCGGGCGATCGGCCTCGGGGGCGGGCAGGGCCTCGACTTCGCACAGAGAATCCAGGCAGCGCCGGGTCAGGGCCTGGTAGGTGAGGGTGCCTTCGAGCTTCCAGGCGATCTCTTCGTCGCGCAGGGCGCGCAGGGGCTTGGCCGGGACACCCGCCATCAGGGTGCGCGGCGGCACCCGGGTGCCGGCCGGCACGAAGGCACTGGCCGCCACGATGGACTGCTCGCCCACCTCGGCCTTGTCCATCACCACCGCGTTCATGCCCACCAGCGCGTCACGCCGCACCACGCAGCTGTGCAGCACCGCGCCATGGCCGATGTGGCCGTTCTCCTCGACCACGGTGTCGAGTTCCGGGAAGCCATGGATCACACAGGTGTCCTGCACATTGGCGCCCGCCTTCAGCACGATGCGGCCGAAGTCGCCGCGCAGGCTGGCACAGGGGCCGACATAGCAGCCGGGGCCGACGATCACGTCGCCGATCAGCACCGCGCTGGGGTGGACATGGGCCGTGGGGTCGATCACCGGGATCACACCGTCGATGGAATAGCAGGGCATGGGAAGGGTCTCCGTCGGTCTGGGTTTTGAAGGGCTCTAGGGTTTCTACCAGGGCTTTTGACTTGCATCAGAAGAGAGCCCGATAGTATTATCGACCGACTGGACGGTCAAACATAGTTGTTGCGCCAGATCAAAGTCTGCCGCGCGGCAAGTCGCCCGGCAGGCCGACACCTCAAGGAGACACGATGAGCGATGCCCTGATTCTGGCCACCCGGCTCGGATCCGTACTCACCCTGACGCTGAACCGTCCCGCGGCGCTGAACAGCTTCACCACCGCCATGCACGGCCAATTGATGGCTGAACTCGAGGCTGCCGCCGCTGACGCGTCGGTGCGTTGCGTGGTCCTGACCGGGGCCGGTCGGGGTTTCTGCGCCGGGCAGGATCTGGCCGACCCGAGCGTCGCGCCCGATCCCGCGCCAGGGGCTGCGCCCAAGGACCTGGGCGAGGTCATCGAACGTTTCTACCGCCCGCTGGTGCAGCGGCTGCGTTCCATGCCGGTGGCCGTGGTGGCTGCCGTCAATGGCGTGGCGGCCGGCGCCGGCGCGAACCTGGCGCTGAATTGCGATCTGGTGCTGGCCGCCCGGTCGGCCAGCTTCATCCAGGCCTTCAGCAAGATCGGCCTGGTGCCCGACACCGGCGGCACCTGGCTGCTGCCGCGCCTCGTGGGGCGGGGCCGGGCGCTGGGCCTGGCCCTGCTCGGCGAGCGCTTGAATGCGACCGAGGCCGAACGCCTGGGCCTGGTCTGGAAATGCGTCGAGGACGCCGAGCTGGCCGAGCAGGCCCAGGCCCTGGCCCAACGCCTGGCCGCGCTGCCGGCGCGTGCGCTGGCGGCCACCCGGCAGGCCATGGACGAAGCCCAGGGCCTGAGCCTGGAGGAGGCCCTGGGCCTGGAAGCCCGGCTGCAGAGCGAGCTGGGCCGCGCCCACGACTACCAGGAAGGTGTGGCCGCCTTCGGCGCCCGCCGCGAAGCCGTGTTCACCGACCGTTGAGACAGAGCCGAACCCCATCATGAGCGAACTCACCCCCCAGCCCAGCCCTCAGCAGGTGGCCGATCTGGTCCGCACCGGCATGCACGCCAACGACAACGTCACCCAGGGCCTGGGCATGCAGATCCAAGAAGTCACCCCCGGTGGCGCGGTGCTGACCATGACCGTGCGCGAAGACATGCTCAACGGGCACCGCACCTGCCACGGCGGCCTGATCTCGACCCTGGCCGATTCGGCCTTCGCCTTCGCCTGCAACTCGTACAACGAACTGACCGTGGCCTCGGGCTTCAGCATCGATCTGATGGCGCCGGCAAGGGCCGGCGACGTGCTGACCGCGCGCGCCACCGAACTCAACAAGGCCGGCCGCACCGGCGTCTATGACGTCGAGGTGAGCAACCAGCACGGTGAGCGCATCGCCGCCTTCCGCGGCCGCTCGTACACCATCAAGGGCAAGCCCGCCGTGGCCGGCTGACCCACCACAGGAGACCGAAACCATGACCGTCAAAGCCCCCCGTCCCGGCGACCTCGATCCGATTGAAACCGCCAGCCGCGACGAGATCGCCGCCCTGCAGCTCCAGCGCCTGCAGCGCACCCTGAAGCACGCCTACGACAACGTGCCGCACTACCGCAAGACCTTCGACGAGAAGGGGGTGCATCCGTCCGATCTGAAACAGCTCAGTGATCTGGCCAGGTTCCCCTTCACCGGCAAGAAGGACCTGCGCGACAACTACCCCTTCGGCCTGTTCGCGGTGCCGCGCGAGAAGGTGGCGCGCATCCACGCCTCTTCGGGCACCACCGGCAAGCCGACCGTGGTGGGCTACACCCTCAACGACATCAGCACCTGGGCCGATCTGGTGGCGCGTTCGATCCGGGCGGCTGGCGGTCGGGCCGGCGACACCGTCCATGTGGCCTATGGCTACGGCCTCTTCACCGGCGGCCTGGGCGCCCACTATGGTGCCGAACGCGCCGGCTGCACCGTGATCCCGATGTCGGGCGGCCAGACCGAGAAGCAGGTGCAACTGATCACCGACTTCAAGCCCGACATCATCATGGTCACGCCGAGCTACATGCAGGTGATCATCGAGGAGTTCCAGCGCCAGGGTCTGGACGCCGCCGCCAGCTCGCTCAAGGTCGGCATCTTCGGCGCCGAGCCCTGGACCGAGGCGATGCGCCGCGAGATCGAGGGCAAGGCCGGCATCGACGCGGTCGACATCTACGGCCTGTCCGAGGTGATGGGCCCTGGCGTGGCCTGCGAATGCATCGAAAGCAAGGACGGTCCGGTGATCTGGGAAGACCACTTCTACCCCGAGATCATCGACCCGGTCACAGGCGAGGTGCTGCCCGACGGGGCCGAGGGCGAGCTGGTCTTCACCTCGCTGAGCAAGGAGGCCCTGCCCATCATCCGCTACCGCACCCGCGACCTGACCCGCCTGCTGCCGCCCACCTCGCGCGCCTTCCGCCGCATGGGCAAGATCGTCGGCCGCAGCGACGACATGCTCATCATCCGCGGCGTCAACGTCTTCCCGACCCAGATCGAGGAGATCGTGCTGCAGCATCCCAAGCTGTCGGGCCAGTACCAGATCCTGGTCAAGCGCGACGGCAACCTCGACGAGGTCGAGGTGCGCTGCGAGCTGCAGCCTGCCGCCGGACCACAGAGCGCCAGTGAGATCAAGGAGCTGGGCGACTGGCTCAAGCACCGCATCAAGACCCTGGTCGGCATCTCCACCCGCGTCTCGGTGCAGGAGCCCGAGACCATCGAGCGCACCCTGACCGGCAAGGCCCGGCGGGTCATCGACACCCGGCCGCGTTGAGGCCGATTTCTGATCAGAAAAGGAACCCACACCATGTACACCCAAGCAATGGACACCATGGCCCGTGAGCCGGGCGATGGCAAGAAGGTGGTGCGCTCAGCCGAAGAGGCGCTGCTCGAAGAGCGCTTCGAGGCCCGCATCGACGACGGCGACTTCATCGAAGCCAAGGACTGGATGCCCGAGCACTACCGCAAGACCCTGGTGCGCCAGATCAGCCAGCACGCCCACTCCGAGATCGTCGGCATGCTGCCCGAGGGCAACTGGATCACCCGCGCGCCCACGCTCAAGCGCAAGGCCATCCTGCTGGCCAAGGTGCAGGACGAGGGCGGGCACGGCCTGTACCTGTATGCGGCCGCCGAGACCCTGGGCACCTCGCGCGACCAACTGCTCGACGCGCTGCACACCGGCCGCGCCAAGTACAGCTCGATCTTCAACTACCCCACCCTGAGCTGGGCCGACATGGGCACCATCGGCTGGCTGGTGGACGGCGCGGCCATCATGAACCAGGTGCCGATCTGCCGCTGCTCGTATGCGCCCTATGCGCGCGCCATGATCCGCATCTGCCGCGAGGAGAGCTTCCACCAGCGCCAGGGCTACGAGGCCCTGCTGACCATGATGCAGCACGGCACCGAAGCCCAGAAGGCCATGGTGCAGGACTCGGTCAACCGCTGGTGGTGGCCCTGCCTGATGATGTTCGGGCCCCCTGACGACCAGTCGCCCAACAGCGCCCAGTCGATGCGCTGGGGCATCAAGCGCGTCAGCAACGACGAGCTGCGCCAGAAGTTCGTCGATGCC
>JAFAMV010000062.1 GCA_019233055.1 Curvibacter sp. | reverse complement strand
GTGCGATGAACTGCTGTCGGACGCCCGCGGCGACAGCCTCGATGCGGCCATGTGCCTGATGCAGGCGGCATGGGCCTGGTGCCGGCATCGCGAGGGTGACGCCCGCTGGGGCTTGCCCGCCGATCTGGATGGTCTGGAGGGCTGGATCCTCAGCGCCCCGACGAACGGCTTTGTCGATACACTTGCCGGTTGCGACGGGTGTGCCTGAAAAGAGATTCGACCGTGTTGGGGAGGGGCCGCACCTGGGCGCCCGACCGACCATGAAAGACTCACGTTACGCCATCTATCAACCCCTGCTCAAGGCCCTGGCCCAGGCCGTCATCGCCCAACGTCCCCAAGACTGGACTGAAGGCGAATTGAGGGTGCGGCCCCAGGGCGGCACCGTGGCCTGCGTCCTCTGGCGCCATGATGAAGAGGAGCCCTTGCGTGCCCTTCATCCGGCGGTGGGCGAACAGGCCGAATTGCTGCGTCAGGCACTGCAGCAGGATGAGATTCCGTGGGTCCTGTGCCGGGTCGGTTTCTATCGCAAGGCGGTGGGTTGGGGCGTGCGGGTGAAGATCACGCCGAGTGCCGGCGCGCCTGAAGTCGATCTCACCCCAGGGCGGGCGGCAGAGCGTGGCACGACGGCCGAGGCGCAGGTGCCGGGGGCCGTGGCCCGTCCCGGGCCGCCTTCGCTGCTGCAGTGCAGCCACTGCCGGGTCCAGGCGCTGCAACTGGTCAACAAGGCGGATGGCATGGACTATTTCCGCTGCCGGAACTGTGGCTATGAGATGTCCATGCATGCCACGCCGAGCTTCGACGACACCGACATCGTGATCACCCGACCCGACGCTCGCCGCGAGCCTGCGGCGGCCGTTGCGGGCCTGGTGCGTGATCCTGACGGCCGGGTCCGGGGTTCCGGGTTCTCGGTTCGACTCTCCTCACCCGAGACACTGATCTATCAGACGGACTCCGGCACCGTGCCGGTGCACATCAGCTATGAGCCGGATCGCAGTGGCAAGCTGGAGATCAACCGGGTCACCACGATGGACACCGCCTTCGGCTCGCGCATGCTGACGCCGCGCGAGCATCAGGCGATCGTGCAGAATCTGCAGTCCGCGCTGCCTCTGTTGCCCGGACAACTGTTGCTGGAGTGAAGCCATGCGGCATCGATTCCTCTGCCTTCTGATCGCCAGCCTGTGCCTGGCCGTCCTGTCTGTCCAGGCGAAGCCGGCGCCCTGGCGCCTGTGGCGCAGCAAGACCTCGGGTGCCATGATCTGCGCGGCCAATCCCCCGGGGGAAGGCTGGGTGCCGGTGGACGGTCCCTATGCCGATCCGCAGTGCCAGCGCCTGCAGCCACGCTCCTGAAACGATCCGGCCGCGCCCTGGCGGCTCAGGATGGCCGTGTCGCCACGACCTCCGGCAGGCCCAGTGCGGTATAGAGTTTCCCGGCAAGCCTGGCCAGGCGCCATGATTCGGGTTGCTGGTTCCATTGCGGCTGCAACTGATTCTGCGCACCGCTGAGCTGTTGACTGCCCAGTTGCGCATCCAGGTGGATCTGTGCGAACAGGTCGCGTTGGGCATGGCTGCCGCCGATCTCCACCATGCGCGGCAGGGCCTGGCCCAGCAGCCGGGCTGCCTCTGGCGCGTCGCCACGGGCATGGGCCCACAGCCCACGGGCCGCCGGCGCTGCCACCTCCTGCCAGACGGCCTTCATGCTGCCCTGGGCCTGGCGGGCATGGACTTCGATCCGCTCCAACAGCGCGGCGGCCTCGGAGCGCCCGGCGCGCGCCAGACCATAGAGGTACTGGAGGTCCAGGAAGGGCAGGACCTGATCTTCCAGTCGTCGGGCCAGGTGCTCGGCCACCTCGTGCCAGCGTGTGCCGACATCGACGCCGGCCAGCTCGAGCCTGGCCAGCAGCGACACCGCGTTGACCTGGTCCTGGCTGTAGCCCTTGTCCACCCCCCAGACCTGCTGGTCGTAGAGCCGCAGGGCCTCGTCGGTGTCGCCCAGCTCCAGTTCGAACAGGGCCAGGTGCCACCAGTTGTGCGTGACCATGAAGGAATTGAGGCCGGTCCACAGGGGGCTGGCCTCGCGCATGAAAGCCCGGCCTTCGCGCAGCCGGCCCTGGGTCAGCATGACATGGGCCAGGGCATGCTGGGCCCAGGGTTCGCGCCGACTCAGGCGCAGCGCCTGACGTGCTGCGGCCTCGGCCTGCGGCAGCAGATGGCATTGCTCCCAGGCAAAGGCGGCCATGCCGTGCAGATGCGGCACATCGGCGGCATGGGGCAGGGCGTGCAGGGCCAGCCGCAGCATGCCCGGCGAATCGCCCAGGTTGAAAAGGTGGTACTGCCCGAGCTTGAGCGAGGCCAGATCGCGCGGATGCAGCCGGGCCTGTTCTTCGTGAAGGGCGATGGCGCGCGGCAGGTCGCCGTCCACCCAGGCCGCGACGGCGGCGACGAAGCGCCGCTCGCGGTCGCTGGCGCGCGCCAGGGCGGCCTGGGCCCGGTGCATGAAGGGCCGGGCCAGGGCCGGCGCCTGCGCCGATTCGGCGAACATGTGGAGTGCGGCACAGCAGGCCTGCACCAGTGCACTGCCGTCATCCGCTGCATGGAGCACCTCGACCGCTCTGGCCTCGCAGGCCAGGAAGCCTTCGATGAAGGCGTTGACCGCCGGCAGACTGGCCGGGTCGTCCAGGTTCAGCGGGTTGCCAAGGCAGTCGTGCAGAAGTTGGGAGCTTGGTCGGTGCATGGCCCCATTCTGCCCCCGGGCTCAGCGTTGCGCCGGCAGGTTCAGGTGGACCACCAGTCCGCCGCTGGGCCGGTTGGACGCCGACACCTGGCCGCCATGCGATTCGATCACCTTGCGTGTGATCGCCAGGCCCAGGCCGTAACCCTCGGGGACCGGGTTGCTGCCGCTGCGGAAGAAAGGGTCGAAGATACGATCGAGGTCGCCCGCAAAGACCCCCGGACCTTCGTCGGCCACGCTGATGCGCCATTGCCCCGGCGCCTGGTGGGCGCTGATGGTGACGGTGCCGCCCTTGGGTGAATGCTTGATGGCATTGCGCAGCACGTTCTCGAGCGCGCGGTGCAGTTGTTCGTGGCGTCCCTGCAGTGGCATCGGCACGGTCAGCTCGAGCACCAGGTGGCAGTCGCAGGCCTGGGCCTCGATCTCGGCGTCCTCGGTCATGGCGCGGATGACCTCGCGCAGGTCCAGGGTCTCGATGGCTTCGGCGCTGGCGCCGGCGTCCAGGCGCGAGAGGGTCAGCAGCTCGCCGACCAGGGCGTCCATGCGGGCCGTGTCGCGCTGCACGCGTTCGCTGAACTCTGCACTGCGTTCGGGCTGCTGCTGCATCAGGTCGGCGGCGGCCTGCAGCCGCGCCAGCGGCGAGCGCAGTTCGTGGGACACGTCATGCAGCAGGCGCTGCTGATGGCCCATCAGGGTCTGCAGCCGCGCGGCCATGCGGTCGAAGTCCAGGCCCAGTTCGGCCAGTTCGTCATGGCGCCGTCCGATGGCGCCGGCCACACGGGTTCCCAACTGGCCGTCGGCCAGCGCGTCGAAGCCTTGGCGCAACTGGCGGATGGGGCGCGAAAAATAATGGGCCAGCAGGCCTGCGAACACCAGGCTCACCACGCTGCCGGCCAGCAGAGGCATCAGGGGCAGCGCCAGTCCGCGCCCCGGCCCGGGGCCAGGGTCCGGCCCCCTTCCTGCGGGTCCGCCGGGTGGTTGACGCCAGGGGGGCTGAAGGCCGCCGGGCCCACCATGTCCATCGGGGCCTGCCGGTCCTTCGCCCGGGCCGGGGCCCGCTCCCCAAGGGGCCTGCGGCCCCGGCGGGTGCATGCCCCGCATGGGGTGCGACAGCCAGATCACGGTGCCGACACCCACCGAGGTGATCCATTGGGCCAGGCAGAAGGCCAGGAAGAATTTCCAGAACAGACGGCCCATGCGCATCACTCGAGCACCAGTTGGTAGCCCTTGCGGATCACCGTGTGGATGCAGGTCCGGCCGTCCGGCAGCGGTCCGAGTTTCTGGCGGATGCGGCTCATGTGGACATCGACGCTGCGGTCGAACCGGCTCAGCGGGCGGGACAGGGCCTCCTGCGACAGCTCGGCCTTGCTGACCAGGCGGCCCGCATGGCGCAGCAGCACCTCGACGAGACTGAACTCCGTGCTGGTCAGCTTCAGCTCCTGGCCGGCCATCTCGGCACGGCGCAGCGTGGGCCACAGGGTCAGCGGTCCCGAGACCAGGGGCTTGGCGGCCGCCAGCGCGGCGGGGCCGGTGCGCCGCAGGATGGTGCGGATCCGGGCGGTCAGCTCGCGCGGCGTGCAGGGCTTGGGCACATAGTCGTCGGCGCCCAGTTCCAGGCCGGTGATGCGGTCGGCGTCGTCACCGCGGGCGGTCAGCATGAGGATCGGCAGGCTGCTCTGGGTCCGAATCTGGGCCAGGGCCTGGATGCCGCTGGCGCCTGGCATCATCACGTCCAGCACCAGCAGATCGTGTTCGCCCGACAGCGCGGCGGGCACGCCGGTGGCGGCATCGTTGGCGGTGCTGACGCGGAAGCCTTCGCGCAGCAGGTACTCGCGCAGCAGGTCCACGAGTTCGGCGTCGTCGTCGACCAGAAGGATTCGGTGGCTCATGGTGGGTGGTGTCGGGAAGGTGCCGGGACGATGCGCAGCCCGAACAGGACGCGCACCGTCCACAGCGCTGCAGGGAAGTTTAAGCAGGTCGCTCCGGTCCGGGTCCGATCTTTACCTGCTTTAACGCCCAAAGCGCCGGCTTATCGCGGCCTGCCCGAGGCTGTGTTTTTGCATCATCGTCGGCGCAGGCCAGCCCGTGCCGGCCTGTGGTGTGTTGAAGCGCCAGGGCCTGCGGAGGCCTCAGGTCGATGGCCCGGTCATCGCCGGTTTTACCCGGTTTTACCGTGGCAGCGCTGCGCCGCAGCGTCGCAAGACGCCTTGGCGCGGCAGACTTGCAGCATCCGGTGGCTGCCCGGCCGCCACGTCGTCCGGCAGGGCCGGACCGGCCTGGGGCGGACGGGACGGGGCGCCTCAGCGTTGTGTCACTTTTCAAGGAGCCTGTTATGTCAATCAGCGGCATATCCAGCAACAGCGACTGGTTTTCCCAGATCAGCCAACTGAGTTCGGTCAACCGGAACAGCCAGAGTCAGCAGAGCAATGGCCAGGGCATGGAGCCGCCACCCGGCCCTCCGCCCGACGGCGGTGGCGGCGGAGGGCTGATGCAAAGCGTCAGCGAAGCCTTGTCCAGCCTGGGACTGAGTCTGGGCAGCAGCACCGGCACCAGCGCCAGCAGCGGGACCAGTTCCAGCACCAGTTCCTCGGGCACCAGCAGCACCAGTGATGCCTCGAGCAGCAGCACCAGCGCGACCAGCAGCGACAGCAGCACGCAGGCGGCCTTGAGCAGCTTCATGCAGAACCTGATGGCGGCGTTGCAGGCCCAGAACAGCAGCTCCGACAGCTCTTCGAGCAGTTCGTCGAGCGACAGCAACAGCAACGGACCGGTCGGTGGACTGGGCGGACCCGGTCAGCTGCAGTCCGATCTGAAGAGCCTGATGTCCCAACTGGCCTCGGCCAGCACCAGCAGCACCAGCAGCACCAGCAGCAGCGATTCGACCAGCAGCAGCTCATCCAGCAGCACCAGCAGCAGTTCGTCGAGCAGCACGAGCGACTCGACCCTGAGCGCCTTGCAGACCAGCTTCAACAACCTGGTCAGCTCGCTGGGCGGCAGCAGCAGTACGTCGCTGTCGAGCTTCCTGACGGCCTTCAGCTCCGACCTGCAGCCGAACTCGCTGATGGGCAACATGGTCAACACCATGGCCTGAGCGGCCATGGGTCGCTTCAGTGAAGATCCTGCCCCGGCCCGGGGCAGGGGACGGGGTCAGTTCCCTGGTGCCTGCGGCCAGGGGCGCTGCGGGTCGCGGATCTGCTCGAAGGCGCGCGACACCTGCAGCACGCCGAGGTCGTCGAAGCGGGCCCCGGCGATCTGCAGCCCGATGGGCAGGCCGGCGGTGGTGTAGCCGCAATTGACCGAGGCCGCAGGCTGTTCCGACATGTTGTAGGGCACGGTGAAACCGATGTGCTCCAGGCCATGCAGGGGGTCGTTGGTGGGCGACGGCAATTCGGCGGCGAACGCCGGCATGGGGGCGGTCGGAGAAATCACATAGTCGTAGGCGCTGCAGGCCTTCACGGTCGCCAGCCGTGTCAGGTGGGTCTGCTGACTGGCCACGAAGACTTCGGTACCGCTCAGGCGGGCGGCGCTGTCGGCCCAGGCGCGGATGTAGGGCAGCACCTTGTCGGCCTGCGCCGGCGGCAGGGCCTGCAGGTCGAGGTGGGAGCGCATGCGCCAGAACAGATCCATGCCTTCCAGCATGGTCTGGGTCATGAACGGCGCCAGGACATCGACATGGGCGCCGGCCTGTTCGAACAGCCGTGCGGCCCGTTCGACCGCGGCGCGCACTTCGGGTTCGACCGGCAGCCCGCAGCCGGCATCCAGCAGCAGGCCGATGCGAAGGCCTCGCAACTTTTCGACCCCCACATCGAAGCGATGCCAGGCGATGGCCTGGTAGGGCAGGCTCATGGTGTCCCGGGGGTCGGGCCGTGACAGCGCGTCCATCATGAGGGCCGCGTCCGCGACGCTGCGGGTCATGGGGCCGGCAGCCCGGCCGGTGTAGGGGGGATCGATGGGCACGCGGCCCAGGCTGGGCTTGAGGCCGAAGATGCCGCACCAACCCGCCGGCAACCGGATCGAACCGCCGATGTCGGTGCCCACATGCAGGGGGCCGTAGCCGGCGGCCGCCGCCGCTCCCGCCCCGGCGCTGGAGCCGCCCGGGCCCTTGCTCGTGTCCCAGGGATTGCGGGCCAGCGCATGGAAGGTCGAGAGTCCGGAGGACAGCATGCCGTAGTCGGGCATGGTTGTCTTGGCAACGATCACCGCGCCGGCCTCTTTCATGCGCGCAGCCGGTGGGGCGTCGGCGGCGGCCGGTGTCAGCGTGACGGCGGCGCTGCCCAGGGGGGTGGGATCGCCCTCGGTGGCGATGTTGTCCTTGAGGGTGGCCGGTACGCCATCCAGTGGACCGATCGGCGCACCCTGCATCCAGCGGGCTTCGGAGGCCCGGGCCTGGGCCAGGGCGTCTTCGGGGCGGTACAGCCAGGTGGCGCACAGCGCCGGCTCCCAGCGTTCGATGTGCCGGAGCACGGCCTGCGTCACCTCCACCGGCGAAAGCCGGCGCTGGCGGTAGGCCTCGATCAGGGTGTGGGCGCCGAGCTCGTTGAGTTGTCGGTTTTCGGGCGAATCAGCGGTCATGGTCTCACCAGCTCAGCTCACTGAGGTCGTTGACGAAGATGGGCATGTCCTTCCAGAGGCCCTTGAGGTTCTTGCTGGCCACGGTGATCCACTGCGGTTGGTAGAGGAAGGCGTGCACCGAGTCCTCGGCCAGCAAGCGCTGGGCGTCGCCGAGCAGGCGGGCCCGGTCGGCCTCGCGCGGGCTGTTGTTGATCTTCTTGAGCAGCTCGTCGAAGCGCGGCGATTCATAGCCCCAGTAGTAGCCGGGCTTGGCGAAATTGGACAGGTCGAAGGGCTCGACGTGGGAGATGATCGTCAGGTCGTAGTTGCGGTTGGTGTACACACCGCTGAGCCACTGCGCCCATTCGACGTTCTGGGTCTTGGCCACGATGCCGATCTTGGCCAGCTCGGCGGTGATGACCTCGCCGCCCTGGCGGGCATAGGGCGTCGGCGGCAGGATCAGGCTCAGCTCGAGCGGTGTGCTGATGCCGGCCTCCTTGAGCAGGGCCTTGGCCTTGTCGGGGTTGTAGGGGTTGACGCCGGTGGTGTCGACGTAGCCCAGCGCGCCCGGCACATAGTGGCTGCCGATGGGCACGCCATACCCATCGGCGCCGCCTTCGATGACCGCCTTGCGGTCGATCGCGGCGGCGATGGCGCGGCGCACCCGCACGTCGTCGAGCGGCTTCTTCTTGTTGTTGATGGCCAGGATGGTCTTGGCGCGCGAGCCGCTCACCACCACCTGGAACTGCGGATTGCCCTTGAACTGGGGCACGCTGCGCGGGGTGACCCGGGGGAAGGCGTCGATGTCGCCGGCCAGCAGGGCGGCCACCTGGGCAGCCGGATCGGAGATGAAGCGGAAGGTGGCACGCCGCAGCTTGATGGCGGCGGCGTTGCGGTAGCCGTCCCAGCGGCTGAGGACGATGGAAGAGCCCCGGTTCCAGGTCTGCAGCTGGAACGGCCCTGTGCCCACCGGCTTGGCCGCATTGCCGTCGGCGCTCTTGGGCTCGACGATGGCCGCTGTGGCCTGGCCCAGCACGAAGAGGAAGTCGGGGTCGATCTCCTTGCGCAACAGCACGACGGTGTGCTCGTCGATGACCTGGGTGCTGAGGTCGGCAAAGACGCGCTTGTCCTTGTTGGTGCTTTTCTCGCCGCCTGCGCGGTCGAACGAGAACTTCACCGCTGCCGCGTTGAAGGGCTCGCCATTCTGGAATTTCACCCCCTGGCGCAGCTTGAAGGTGTAGGTCTTGAGGTCGGGCGAGACTTCCCAGCTTTCAGCCAGCAGGGGCGTGACGCTGCCGTCGGCATGGATCTTGGTGAGGCTTTCGAAGAGGTTGTACTGCACCACTTCGGCGATCGCCGAGGCCGCGCCCGCCGTGGGGTCGAGGCCTGGCGGTTCGAGCGTCATGCCGATCACGACGGCCTCCTTGCGGCCCTGGGCCAGGGCCTGCAGGGATGAGCCCGCGCTCAGTGCGGTGGCGGCGGCCAGGGCGCCGGAGCCCAGGATGGTGCGACGTTTCATCATGCTTTCGTTCTCCGTGAAAGGTCCAGAAGAAGGGCGACGCGGTCCTCGTCTCGGGAAGCAGGATGCGGACCGGTCGGTGGCGGATTCATTGTAGGAGGGGCTTCGCAGCCGTGCAGGCCAGGGCCCATCGTGCACCGGGCTCAGGCCTGGCGGGCGGCTCGGCCGCGCCGGCCGTAGCGCCCGGGTCCGGTTCGCGGGACCGCCTGCAGCAGGGTCTGGGTGTAGGGGTGGCGGGCCTCCACGAACAACTGGTCGGGGGCGCCCTGTTCGACGATCTGCCCTTTGTAGAGGACCGCCACATCGTCACAGAGGTGCTGGACCACCGCGAGGTCGTGGCTGATCAGCATGAAGGTGATGCCGAACTGGGTCTGCAGCTCCTGCATGAGGTTGAGCACCTGGGCCTGCACCGAGACATCGAGCGCGCTGACGGGCTCGTCGGCGACGATCAGGCGCGGGCGGGTGATCAGGGCCCGCGCGATGGCGATGCGCTGGCGCTGGCCGCCGGAGAATTCATGCGGGTATTTGTCGAGGTCGGTCGGCCTCAGGCCCACCTGGGTCAGGACTTCGGCGGCCTGTTGCCTGGCCTGTTCGCGGGGCGTGGCGGAGGCGCCGAGCAGGGGCTCGATGACGATGCGCTCGACGGTCTGACGCGGATCCAGCGACCCGTAGGGGTCCTGGAAGACCATCTGGAAATCGCGGCGTGCCAGGCGCAGGGCCGGGGCCGGCAGGCGGTGCAGGTCCTGGCCGAGCAGGTGCACCGTCCCCGAGGTGGGGCGGTCGAGCGCCATCACCAGGCGCGCCAGCGTGGACTTGCCTGAACCCGATTCGCCGACGATGCCCAGGCTGCGACCGGGCTCGATCCGGAAGCTCACGCCCTGCAGCGCCTTCACGGTGGCGGCAGGCCTGAACAGGTGCTCGCGGGGCAGGTGGTACTCGCGCACCAGTTGCTCGACCTGCAACAGGGCCTGGGGTGTGGCGCTCGTCATGGTGCGGCCTCCAGCAGCCATTCATGGCTGCGCCAGCAACGGACCAGATGGCCTGCCTGTGCGGCTGTCCCCGGGGCCTCCGGGACGGCCTCGGCCTCGGGGCGTCGCTGCACGCATTCGTCGGTGCTGAAACCGCAGCGGCCCGAAAACGCGCAGCCGGCGGGCAGGTCGACCAGCTCCGGCACCGTGCCGGCGATGGTGGCCAGCGGCGGCTTCGGACCGCTGCCCCGTGCCGCGCCCAGGCGGGGGCGGGCCGCGAACAGGCCTCGGGTATAGGGGTGGGCCATGCGTGAGAACACCGCCTCGGTGGGGCCGCTCTCGACCACCGTGCCCCCGTACATGACCATCATGCGGTCGACGTTGTTGGCGATGACGCCCAGGTCGTGCGAGATCAGCAACAGCGCCATGCCGCGTTCGTCGACCAGCTCGTTGATGAGGTCGAGGATCTGACGCTGCACGGTCACATCGAGCGCGGTGGTGGGTTCGTCGGCGATCAGCAGGTCAGGGCTGCAGGCGAGGGCCATGGCGATGGTGATGCGCTGGCGCTGCCCGCCCGAGAACTGGTGCGGATAGGCGTCGAGCCGGCGCGCGGCATCGGGGATGCCGACCCGCTCCAGCAGCGCCAGCGCCTGCGCCCGGGCCTCCCGGGCGGGCAGGCCTCGGTGCAGGCGCAACGGTTCCGCGACCTGGTGGCCGATGGTGTGCAGCGGGTTCAGCGCGGTCATCGGTTCCTGGAAGATCATCGCCAGCCGGTCGCCGCGCAAGCGGCACAGAAAACGGTCGTCACGGCCGACCAACTCCTGGCCGTCGAGTCGGATGCTGCCGCGCACCTGGGCGCTGTCGGGCAGCAGGCCCATGAGGGCCATGACGGTGAGCGACTTGCCGCAGCCCGACTCGCCGATCAGGCCCAGGGCCTCGCCCTTGTCGAGGCTGAAGCTGAGCCCGCGCACCGCATCGGCGGGGCCGCGCGGCGTCTGCAGCCGGATGGTGAGGTCTTGGACTTCGAGCAGGGGCATGTCGGGTCAGCGTTTTCGGGCCAGCCGGGGGTCGAGCAGATCGCGCAGGCCGTCACCCAGCAGATTGAGGCCGAGCACCGCCAGGGCGATGGCCAGGCCGGGGAAGACGGCCAGCAAAGGGGCCTGGAACAGCATGGTCTGGGCCTCGCTGAGCATGCGGCCCCACGAGGGCTGGGGGGGCTGGGTGCCGAGCCCGAGGTAGGACAGGGCGGCTTCGGCCAGGATCGCGATGGCGAACTGGATCGTGGCCTGGACCACCAGCACCGAGAGGATGTTGGGCAGCACATGGTCGCGCGTGATCTGCCAGGGGCTGCGTCCACAGGAGCGGGCCGCCAGCACGAATTCGCGCGACCAAACGGCATTGGCCGAGGCCCGGGTGACGCGGGCGAAGGTCGGGATGTTGAAGATGCCGATGGCCACGATGGCATTGACCATGCCGGCACCGAAGACCGCCGTCAGCATGATGGCCGAGAGGATGGCGGGGAAGGCGTAGCTGAAGTCGGCAAAGCGCATGATCAGTTCTTCGGTCCAGCCGCGCCGTGCCGAGGCCAGCAGGCCGAGGCAGGTGCCCAGGCCCATGCCGATGCCCACCGCGATGACGCCCACCGCGATCGAGCTGCGCGCGCCCACCAGCAGCAGCGAGGCCACATCGCGCCCGAAGGTGTCGGTGCCCAGCCAGTGCAGGGCCGAAGGGGCTTGCAGCTTGGCCGCCATGTCGACCTCATAGGGCGACCAGGGCGTCCAGGCGAAGGACAGGCCGGCGGCCAGGATCAGCATGGCGGTCAGCGCGGCGCCCAGCACGAAGCTCGGGTGGCGCCGCGCCCGGCTGGCGAAGCCTGGGGGGGCATGGGTGGGGGCGGGCAGGGGGCTGCTCATAGGTCGCTGGCCTTGACGCGGGGGTCGATCAGGGCATAGAGCACATCGACGATGAAGTTGACCAGCACCACCATGCCGGCCAGCAGCATCACACAGTTGCGCACCACGATGAGGTCGCGGTTGGCGATGGACTGGAAGATGAGGCGACCCAGGCCCGGCAGGTAGAACACGTTCTCGACCACGATGGTGCCCGCCAGCAGGTTGGCGAACTGCAGCCCCATGACGGTGATAACCGGGATCAGGGCGTTGCGCAGCACATGTTTCCACAGCGTGGCGCGGCGGCTCAGCCCCTTGGCCCGGGCGGTGCGCACGAAATCCTCGCGCAGCACCTCGAGCACGGCGGAGCGGGTGATGCGCGCCAGGATGGCGGCCTGCACCACGGCCAGGGAGAGCGCCGGCAGCAGCAGCGATTTGAGCGCTGCCCAGGGGTCATCCGACCAGCCCGGGAAGCCCCCGGCGGAGAACCATTTGAGGTGCACCGAGAACAGCAGGATGAGCAGGATGGCGAACCAGAAGTTGGGGATCGCGATGCCGACCTGGGCCAGCCCCATGACGCCCACATCACCGATGCGGTTGTGGTGCGAGGCCGCATAGACGCCGCTGGCCAGCGCCAGCACGGTGGTGATGGCCATGGCCATCAGGGCCAGGGGCACGGTGAGCGCGAGGCGTTCGAGCACCAGATCGAACACCGGGGCGCTGTAGGCGTAGCTGTCGCCGAGGTCGCCGCTGAGCAGTCCGGCGAGCCAATGGCCGTAGCGCGTGAAGGCCGGCTGGTCGAGCCCCAGCTTCAGGGTCAGGGCCTGCACCGCTTCGGGTGAGGCATCCGGGCCCATGAGGATCTGCGCGGCGTTGCCGGGCAGGATCTCGAGCACCGCGAAGATGACGGCGGACGCCGCCAGCAGCGTGCCCGCGAAGGTCAGGAAGCGTTTGAGGAGAAACAGGCTCATGGGGCCGCGATGGCGATGTGGGCTTGGGGGGCTACCCCTTGGATTGCGTCGGACGGTCCAGCATAGCGGAATACGGCCGTGTTGCGCACAGGGCCCGTCCCTGGGCGTTGCAAAAGCGACAAACGCATGTAGCACTCACTGAACGTAGGGTTTTTCGGAAGCCTGGCCCCGTGTGCCCCCTGGCGGTGCGGTGCCTGGGCGGACGCGGGATAATGCGGGCATGCAATGCAATTTCCGTTCCCTGGCCTGCGGGCAGGCCCCTGCAAGGAGGCCCGCATGGCCCTGATGATCACCGACGAGTGCATCAACTGCGATGTGTGCGAGCCCGAGTGCCCGAACCAGGCGATCTTCCTGGGCCCGGAGATCTACGAGATCCACCCCGACAAATGCACCGAGTGCGTGGGGCATTTCGACGAGCCCCAGTGTGTGCAGGTCTGCCCGGTGGCCTGCATCCCGGTGAACCCGCAACGCGTCGAGAGCCGCGAGACGCTGATGCAGAAGTACCTGCGCCTGCAGGCTGCCGCGCAGCCCTGAGCGAGGCAGGGACGCGGGCTTCGGTTCAGTCGACGGTGGGTGACTGCGGCGCGGGGGGTGTGGCCGGTGCAGCCGGTCGCGGTGGCTTGGGCCGGGGCGGTTTGCTGGTGTGGATCTGCTGCGTGGCCTTGTCCATGTCGCCGGCCAGCAGGGCCGGCGCGGCCTTCAGCGTGCGGGCGATGCAGTCCTCGATGGCCTGACGCTGTTCGGGCGCCGGCTTCTTGAGCACCCAGTTCACGACTTCCGCCTTGTGGCCGGGGTGTCCGATGCCCAGGCGCAGGCGCCAGTAGCGGTCGCTGCCCAACTGGGCGTGGATGTCCCTGAGCCCGTTGTGCCCGGCGTGGCTGCCGCCGAGCTTGAGCTTGGCCTCGCCGGGGGCGATGTCGAGTTCGTCGTGCACGACGAGGATCTCTTCCGGCTGGATCTTGTAGAAGCGGGCCAGCGCCGAGACCGAGCGGCCCGAGAGGTTCATGAAGGTCTGCGGTTCGAGCAGCCAGAGCGTCTGGCCGTCGACCTGGCCACGGGCCACCAGGGCCTGGTAGGAGCGCTCGGGCTGCAGCGTCAGCTTGAGGCTGCGCGCCAGTTCGTCGATCCACCAGAAACCGGCATTGTGGCGGGTGGCTTCGTATTCGGCGCCCGGATTGCCCAGGCCAACAAACAACTTGATCATGGCGGGATTATCGATGCGTGGGCGCCATGCAAAACGGCCCACCGAGGTGGGCCGTTTTGCGCTGGGGCCGCAGGCCGGGGCCTGCGCGCCAGGGGCGGAAGATTACTTCTTGCCCTTCTTGGCGGGAGCGGCAGCCGGAGCAGCAGCCGGAGCGGCTTCTTCTTCGGCCGGGGCAGCCACGGACACCAGGACCGGGTTCTTCTTGCCATGGGTCAGGGCGACCACGCCCTTGGGCAGGGTGATGTCGTCCAGGTGCAGCGAAACACCCTTCTTCAGGCCGGTCAGGTCGACGGCGATGAACTCGGGCAGGTCGGCCGGCAGGCAGCGGATCTGCAGTTCATTGACGATGTGGTTGACCATGCACTTGTCGAGCTTGACGGCCGAGGATTCCTCTTCGCCGCTGTAGTGCAGGGGGACCTTGGTGGTCATCTTGGTCTTGCCGTCGACGCGTTGGAAGTCGACGTGCAGCACCAGCTGCTTGTAGGGGTGGTACTGCACATCGCGCAGCAGCACCTGGGTTTCCTTGCCGTCCAGTTCCATGTCCAGCACGCTGGCGTGGAAGGCTTCCTTCTTCAGGGCGTGCCACAGGGCGTTGTGGTCCAGTTCGATGGTCTTGGGCTCGATGCCTTCACCACCGTAGACGATGCCGGGCGTGCGGCCCGTGATGCGCAGACGGCGGCTCGCACCCGTACCCTGCTTGGCGCGCTCAAAAGCGACGAATTTCATGGCTAACTCCTGATGGGGCCGACCGCGACCAGTGCGGCCCTGTTTTGAAAATGGGCTGAAGACCCAGTCGGTCGACAGCCCTCGGGTTGTTCCCGTCCGTGGAGGGGGACCTCAGAAGAGGTTTTCCTGGTCGGAGAACAGACTCATGACCGACTCGCCGTTGGCAATGCGCTGGATCGTCTCGGCGATCAGCGGGGCCACGGAGAGTTGGCGGATCTTGGTGCAGCCCTTGGCGGCATCGCTCAGCGGGATGGTGTTGGTCACCACGACCTCGTCGAGGGCCGTGCCCTTGGAGATGCGCTCGATGGCCGGACCCGAGAAGATCGGATGGGTGCAATAGGCGTAGACCTTCTTGGCACCGCGCTCCTTGAGCACTTCGGCTGCCTTCACCAGGGTGCCGGCGGTGTCGATCATGTCGTCCATGATGACGCAGTTGCGGCCTTCGATCTCGCCGATGACGTGCATCACTTCGCTGACATTGGCCTTGGGGCGGCGCTTGTCGATGATGGCCAGGTCGCAGCCCAGCTGCTTGGCCAGTGCGCGGGCGCGGACCACGCCGCCGACGTCGGGCGAGACCACGATCAGGTCTTCGTAATTCTTCTGGCGCAGATCGCCGAGCAGGACCGGGGAGGCGTAGATGTTGTCGACCGGGATGTCGAAGAAGCCCTGGATCTGGTCGGCGTGCAGGTCCATGGTCAGCACGCGGGCCACGCCCACGGTCTGCAGCAGGTTGGCCACGATCTTGGCCGAGATCGGCACCCGGGTGGAGCGGGGGCGGCGGTCCTGGCGGGCATAGCCGAAATAGGGGATCACGGCGCTGATGCGTTCGGCCGAGGCGCGCTTGAGCGCATCGACCATGATCAGCAGTTCCATCAGGTTTTCGTTGGTCGGCGCGCAGGTGGACTGCACCACGAACACATCGCGGGCACGGACGTTCTGATTGATCTCGACGGTCACCTCGCCATCGGAGAAGCGGCCCACATGGGCGGCGCCGAGCGTGGTGCCAAGATGCTGGGTGATTTCCGCGGCCAGACCTGGGTTGGCGTTGCCCGTGAAAACCATGAAATCAGGAGGGGTGGCTTGCATGAGCGTCCAGCGGTCTGAAGGAAAAATGCCTGTACGTGCAACGTATTTGGCAGGGGAGGAAGGACTCGAACCCTCGAATGCCGGAATCAAAATCCGGTGCCTTAACCAACTTGGCGACTCCCCTACACGGGTTGATGTCTACAGTCAGACACCCACCGATGAACTGTCGCTGGTCGCCCACCCCCACAAGGGATGAACTTCCATGTTGCTGCAATACCTGATCTGCCAGGGGGCTGGCGCACCCTCCAGATCCTGCTGCTTCGTGACATACGCAAAAACTGCGCTGCCTGAGCCTGTCATGCGAGGGTTCAGACCTTGGTGTTCAAGCCATTCAATGGCCTGTGTCACCTCGGGGCAGAGCCTCTGCGCAACGGGCTGCAGACTGTTTTCACCGAAGCGGTAATGATCAGCAGCGAAGCCTTCGATTGTAGCAGAGTTTTTATCACGCTCCAACTCAGGCGCTGAAAAAATTTTTGCAGTTTCCAGTCCCGTCTGAGGTTTCACCACGATGAAACTGGCTTTGGGCAACTGCGACGATTTCGTCAGCGGGCGAATTATGTCACCAATTCCTTCGACCCAGGCGTTGCGGCCATGAATAAAAAAAGGCACGTCCGCACCCAGTTTCAGGGCGAGCGCAGCCAATTCTGTGGTACCCAGGCGAAGCTTCCAGAGACGGTTGAGGGCCAGCAGCGTGGAGGCCGCATCCGAGGAGCCGCCACCCATGCCGGCTTGCGAAGGCACGCGCTTGAGCACGCCGATGTGCGCGCCCTCCCGGACCTGGGCATGGTCTTTCAGCAACCGCGCGGCGCGCACGCAGAGGTCATCTGCGGGCAGTGTCTCGGCGAGGTCCTCGCGGCTGATCTGCCCGTCCTGGCGGAGCTCGAAATGCAGGGTGTCGCACCAGTCGATGAGCATGAACACCGACTGCAGCAGGTGGTAGCCGTCGGGCCGCCGTCCGGTAATGTGCAGGAAGAGGTTGAGCTTGGCCGGGGCCGGAACGTCGTAGATCGCCTTCATGGCGGAATTATCGGCGCCTCTGTCGGGCCGGTTCAGCGGTCTAGGATGACGCGCAACTCGGCCTCGGGCAGGGGCTGGAGGCGGCGCGCCACGAGCCGGCCCTCGCCGATGCGCGAGAGGTCGGCCGACCAGTCGCCCTGCTCATCGGGCTGGCCCCGGAGCCAATGGAAGAGGGCGGGCAGCGGCAGCGGCGTGCCGGTGGCCTCGGCGACCAGGGCATCGACCGAATCGAATTGGCGGCGTTCACCGCGGGCCTGCAGTTCGGCATGGCCGGGAGACCATTCCAGCCAGGCCACGGTGCTGCCCACGGGGGTGTACAGCCCCAGGCTGCCCTGCTCGGCGCTGCCCTTGAGTTCAAAGCTGGCGGTGAAACTCTGCGGTGGCGCGCTGTCGATCTTCACGGCCAGCCGGCCGCTCCAGGCGGGCGGGGGCGAGGCCCCGGGGGCCAGGTCGGGGCGGTTGGCACAGCCCGACAGTGCCATGCCCAGGGCCAGCGGCCATGCCAGCAGCAACCGCCTGCGAGCCTGCCTCGGGGCGGCCTGGTTCATGGCTTGGCGTGCAGGCGCTGCAGGGTTTCCAGCAGGGTCTCGTTGTCGGCATTCAGGCCCAGACCCTGCTTCCAGACAGCCTGGGCCTGGGCTTTGTGGCCGAGGGTCCAGAGCACCTCGCCGAGGTGGGCGGCGATCTCGGGGTCGGGCTTGGACTTGAACGCCTTGTCGAGGATGCCCAGGGCCTGATCGAAATGGCCGGCCTTGAACTCGACCCAGCCCAGGCTGTCGCTGATGAAGGGGTCGCCCGGGGCGAATTCGAGGGCTTTGGTGATCAACTGACGTGCTTCGTCAAGCCGCACGCCCCGATCCGCCAACGAGTAGCCCAGGGCGTTGTAGGCGTTCTGACTGTCGGGCTGCGCCGCGATGACGTTGCGCAGCAGTTTCTCCATCAGCTCGTACTGTCCGAGCTTCTCGGCCATCATGGCCTGGTCATAGACCACGTCCATGTCGTCAGGGGCGTCCGCCGAGGCCTTGGCCAGCACATCGTAGGCGGCCTGGTAGAGCTTCTGGTCACGCAGCAGCTGCACCTGGGCATTGAGGCGGACGCGGACTTCCGCCGGGGTGCCATGGGGCAATGCATCGAGCACGGCCTGGGCTTCGCCCAGATGCCCCTGGGCGGCCAGCAGGGAGGCCCGGCGGGTCTGTGCGGTGAGCTGCAGGGCCGGGTTGTTGACCTTGGCCAGCCAGGATTCGGCCGACTTGAAATCCTTGCGTTTCTCGGCCAGTTGGGCCAGGGCCAGATAGGCCTGGGACTGACCGCGTTCGCGCAGGTCGGCGTCGGGCAGGTTCTTGGCCAGTTCGAGGAAGCGGTTCAGCGAGGCGATGCCTGCGGCCTGCTGGTTTTCTTCGGCCTGCATCGCACCGAGGATCAACCAGGGTTCGGGCAGGTCGGCGCGGTCCTGGGTGACTTTGGCGAGCTGTTGCTGGGCTTCGGTGTAGCGCTGGTCCTCGATCAGGCCCCGGGCATAGGCGATGCGCAGCTCGGGTTGCGCGTAGGTGTCCAGATGCTGCTGGATCAGCGTCTCGGCCGCCGGCATCTTGGCGGCCATGAGCTCCAGGGCCAGGCGCGACGGCAGCTCGGATTCGGGCTTGATCTCCTGGGCCTTGCGCGCCGCCTCCAGAGCGGCTTCCTGTTGGCCTGCCGCCAGGCGCATGCGCCCGATGGTGATCCAGGCATCCGCGCCGGTCTGCGGGTCCTTGAGTTCGCGCTCCAGGGCGTCCTCGACGACCTTGGCCGCCAGTGGGCGGTCGCTGGCCCGGGCGTAGAGGGGGACGATGCCGGCCAGGGCCTGCGTCTTGGTGTCGGCAGGGGTCAGTTCGAGCAGGTGCCGCAAGGAGGGCGCAGTGTCCTGGATGCGGTTCATGGCAATCAGGATCTGCAGCTCGTAGCGGTTTGCGTCCACCGAATCGGGAATCGCCAGGCGCCAGTTGCGTGCCGCCTGCAGGGCAGATTCGCCGGAGCGCGCCTGCAGCGCCACTTCCATGGCGCGCTGGTACAGCCTGGCGTCGTTGGTGCGGCGGGCACTGTCGAGCAGCAGCGCGAAGGCGGTGGCCGGGTCCGTGTTGCGGGCATTGAGTTCTCCCAGCAGCACCTCATAGAAGAGCTGGGCATCCATCAGGGAGCGGCCGGGCTCGGAGGGCGCTTGCGCGGCGGGCTCGGGCGAGGGCTCGGGTGTGGCGCTCGGGGCCTGCGCAAAGGCCGGGCTCAGGAGGGTCGCGAAGACGGCGAAGGCGAAGGGAGTCAGACGGCGAAAAGGCATCATCGGCTCATAATAATCCATGCTTGTCAACGAAGAGTGCGATGCCTGAATTACCTGAGGTCGAGGTCACGCGGCAGAGTTTTGCGCATCGGATCGCGGGCGCATTGATCGGATCGGCGCGTCTGGGCAAGCCGCTGCGCTGGCCGCTGGGGCAGCCTGCCGAGGCCCTGGCGGGGCGGCGGGTGAGGGGGGTGCGTCGGCGCGGCAAATACCTGCTGCTGGATTTGGATCGGGGCATCCTGCTCATCCATCTGGGCATGTCGGGCAGCCTCACATTCAGCGCCGGACCGGCGCAGGCGCCCGGGCCGCACGATCATTTCGACCTGCAGACCGACCAGGGGCTGCTGCGCCTGCATGACCCCCGTCGCTTCGGGGCGGTGGTCCTGGTCGAGGACGAGGCCGATCTGGTGGCCCGCAAGCTGCTGGACCACCTGGGGCTGGAGCCGCTGGGCGACGATTTCCAGGTCGACACCTTCCATGCCGGCCTGCGCGGGCGCCGTGCGCCGATCAAGCAGGTGCTGCTGGCCGGCGATGTGGTGGTCGGTGTCGGCAACATCTATGCGTCCGAGGCGCTGTTCCTGGCCGGCATCCGGCCCACGACGCGGGCCGACCGCATCAGCCTGCCGCGCGCGCGGCTGCTGCATGGAGCGATCCGCGATGTCCTTTCGCGTGCGGTCGTGAAGGGTGGCAGCACCCTGCGCGATTTTTCGAATGCCCAGGGTGAGCGCGGCTATTTCCAACTCGAGGCCATGGTCTACGGGCGGGCCGGTGAGCCCTGTCGCCGCTGCGGTGGGCCGATCCAGCAACTGCGTCAGGGGCAGCGTTCGACCTTCTTCTGCCGGGTCTGCCAGCGCCCCTGAACGATCCCGCGAAGGGCCTGTCGGTGCGGAGGGCGGTGCTATATTCGTTCGCAACGTTTCGGGAGCACCGTGGGCAACTCTTTCAACGAACAATTCGATCAGCATGGGGCTTGGCGGCGCGATTTCGCACGCCAGCTCCGGGAGCTGGCCGACTGGGCGACCACGCACCGGCTGGCCGACGCGGCGGTGCAGGCGCGGCTCCACCGGCTGGAGGGGCAGGTCCGCGCCGACAAGGTGACGGTGGCCTTTGTCGCCGAATTCTCGCGCGGCAAGTCCGAACTGATCAACGCCCTGTTCTTCGCCGGCTACGGCCGGCGCATCATGCCGGCCGCGGCGGGGCGCACCACCATGTGCCCGACCGAGCTGGGCTATGAAAGCGGGCTGGAGCCCTGCCTGCGGCTGCTGCCCATCCAGACCCGGCTGCAGCCGCTGGCCCTGGCCGAATGGCGCGAGCAGCCCGAGCAGTGGACCCGCATCCCGCTCGACCTGAACAACCCCGAGGGCCTGGCGGCCTCGCTCGAGAAGGTGGCCGAGGTCATCCGCGTGACGCAGGACGAAGCCCGGGCACTCGGCTTCTGGCACGACGAGGCCCCGCAGGACAACCCCATTCCCAACGCCGACGGCATGGTCGAGGTGCCGCGCTGGCGCCACGCGCTGATCAATCTGGCGCACCCCTTGCTGGAGCAGGGGCTGGTGATCCTCGACACTCCGGGCCTGAATGCCGTGGGTGCCGAGCCCGAACTGACGGTGAGCCTGATTCCCCAGGCGCATGCAGTGGTGTTCATCCTGGCGGCCGACGCCGGGGTCACCCGCTCGGATCTGGCGATGTGGCGCGAGCACCTCGCACCGCCCGAGGGCTCGACGGTGTCGCGCCTGGTGGTGCTCAACAAGATCGATACCCTGTGGGATGCCTTGAGCAGCAGCGAACAGGTCGAGGCCCAGATCCAGCGCCAGCGGGTGCAGTCGGCCGAGATGCTGGGCATCCCGGTGGAGCAGGTGCAGGCCGTGTCGGCCCAGAAGGGCCTGGTGGCCAAGGTGGCCCAGGATGCGGACCTGCTGGCCGCCAGCCGCCTGCAGGCGCTCGAGCAGGCCCTGGGCGCTGGCCTGCTGGGCCAGCGCCGGGCCATCCTGCAGCAGGTGGTGGCCCAGGGGGTCAACGGGCTCAAGCTCGAGCTGGGCCGGGTCTTCAACATCCGCCGCCGCGACCTGGCCGAGCAGATGCTCGAACTCAACGGCCTGCGCGGCAAGAACGCCTCGGTCATCCACGGCATGCGCCTGCGCATCGAGCAGGAGCAGGGCGAGTTCGATGAAAGCCATGCGCGCGTGCAGGCCATCAAGTCGGTGCACCTGAAACTCCAGCGCGAGGCCTTGCATCCGCTGTCCATGGGCAACCTCAAGCTGGTGCTGCAGGGCCTGACGCTGGCCTTGCGCCAGCCCGGACTGAAGCTCGGCGTGCGCAAGGCCTATGCCGAGACCTTCGCCGAACTGAACAAGGTGCTGGGTGGTTCCATCAGCGCCAGCGGCGAGCTGCAGGCCCTGCTGGGCAGTTCCTTCAAGCAGTTCAATGCCGAGTACGGGTTCTCGCTGCAGGTTCCGACACCGCCCGACATGTCGCGCTACGAAGCCGACATGCAGCGCATCGAAAGCAGCCATCTGCAGTACCTGACCCTGGGCAACACCCTGAAGCTGGCCCAGCCGGCCTTTGCCGAGCGCTTGGTGCGCGCGCTGGGAACCCGGCTGCGCGTGGTGATGGAGTCGGCGGCCAGCGACCTCGAGATGTGGAGCAATTCGGCCGTCGCCCAGATGGACTCGCAGGTGCGCGAGCGCCGGCGCAGCTTCATCCGCCGCCTCGAGGCCATCGACCGCATCCAGCAGGCAGCGGCCAGCCTCTCTGACCGCATCGCCGAGATCGAGGCCAGCGAGCAGGCCGTGTCGCGTCTGGAGACCCAGTTCCAGGGGCTCAGCGCCGAGTTGCTGGCCATCACGGCGCGCCAGCCGGCGCCCGCCGCGCTGGATTTCGAACTTTCATGATCGACGATTTCTCCGGGCGCGTGGTGCGCTGGCAGCGGCAGCAGGGGCGGCACGATCTGCCCTGGCAGAACAGCCGCGACCCCTATCGCGTGTGGCTGTCCGAGATCATGCTGCAGCAGACCCAGGTGTCCACGGTGCTGGGCTATTTCGACCGTTTTCTTCAACGCTTCCCGGATGTGGCGGCCCTGGCCGCCGCCAGCCAGGACGAGGTGCTGGGGCTGTGGAGCGGGCTGGGCTACTACAGTCGCGCCCGCAACCTCCATGCCTGTGCGCAGCAGGTGGCGGCCCTGCATGGCGGCGTTTTCCCGCGCAGTGCCGAGGTGCTCTGCACGCTGCCGGGCATCGGCCGTTCGACGGCTGCCGCGATCGCCGCCTTCTGTTTCGACGAGCGGGTGGCGATCCTCGACGGCAATGTGAAGCGCGTGTTGACCCGGGCGCTGGGGCAGGGCGCCGACCTGGCCGTGGCTGCCCACGAGCGGGCCCTGTGGGACCAGGCCACGGCCTTGCTGCCGGGGGCCGGGCAGGCCGCTGACATGCCGGCCTACACGCAGGGCCTGATGGACCTCGGTGCCACCGTCTGCACCACGCGCAAGCCGGCGTGCCTGCTGTGCCCGCTGCAGACGGTCTGCCGGGCCGCCGCCGAAGGCGATCCCGAGCGCTATCCGGTGCGCACACGCCGGCTCAAGCGCCGCGCCGAGCAATGGTGGCTGCTGCTGGCCCTGTCGCCTGCCGGCGAGGTCTGGCTGCAGCAGCGGCCGCAGAAGGGCATCTGGGCCGGGCTGGAATGCCTGCCGGTGTCGGACGGCGCATGCAGCGATCTGCTGGCGGCCCTGCCGGCCCAGGCCGCCGTCCAGGATCTGGCGCCCTTTGTGCATGTGCTGACGCACCGCGACCTGCACCTGCACCCGGTGCTGTGGCATGCCCCGGTGGGTGGATCCCCGGCGTTGGCGGGGCGCTGGGTGGGGGCGGATGCCTGGCCGGTCCTGGGCTTGCCGGCCCCGGTGCGCAAGCTGCTGGAGAGCTGGGCCCCGCAGGCCCAGGCGGCGACGGCCTGATCCGGTGGCGGGTCAGTGGCTGTCGAGTTCGCGGTGGCGGACCAGGGTCACCCAGGCGCCGCCGAAGCGTTTCGAGAGTTGCTCGACCAGATAGACCGAACGGTGCTGCCCGCCGGTGCAGCCGATGGCCACGGTGACATAGCTGCGATGGTCACGCGCCAGTGGCTCCAACCAGCGGGCCACGAAGTCGCCGACCTGCTGGAGCATGTCCTGCACCTGGGGGTGGCCGGCCAGGTAGTCGGCCACGGCCTGGTCGCGGCCGGTGAGGGCGCGCAGCTCGGGCTCGTAGTGCGGGTTGGGCAGCATGCGGACGTCAAAGACGAAGTCGGCGTCCACCGGGATGCCCCGCTTGAACGCAAAGGACTGGAACACCAGGGTCAGTTGGCTCAGTGGCGCCGACACCAGGTCCTTGACGTGGCGTTGCAACTGGGCGGCGCGGATGAAGGTGGTGTCGATCACATGGGCCTGCTCGCGCAGGTCGGCCAGCAGCTCGCGCTCGAGTTCGATGGCCTGGACCAGGGCCCGCTCCTGGGTGGCGCCCTGCGACAGCGGATGGCGACGCCGGGTCTCGGAGTAGCGCCGCACCAGCACATCGGTGTTGGCATCGAGGAACAGGGTGCGCACCGTCACGCCCGCCGTCCGCAAAGCCTGCAACTGGGCCGGGACGCCGGGCAGCGAGGTGGCGCTGCGCACGTCCATGGCAATGGCCAGCTTCTGCGCATGGTGCTGGTGCTCGAGGGCCAGCAGGGGCTGCAGCAACTCGGGGGGCAGGTTGTCGACGCAGTAGAAGCCGGCGTCCTCGAGCGCATGCAGGGCCACGGATTTGCCCGAGCCCGACATGCCGGTGATGAGGATGATTTCCATGGGGTGAGGCTTTCTCAGGCCCTCAGCCGCAGCTGCCGGGGATCCTGTTCGAGCATTTCACGGGCGTGGGCCACCGAGGCCGCAGACCCGGCATCACCGCCGAGCATGCGGGCGATCTCGTGCACCCGGGCCGTGCCTTCGACCGCCTCGACCTGGCTGCGGGTCACCTGGCCGGAGGAGCGCTTGGACACCCGCAGGTGCTGGTGGGCGCAGGCGGCCACCTGGGCCAGGTGGGTCACGGCCAGCACCTGGCGATCCTGCCCCAGTTGGCGCATCAGGCGCCCCACGGTCTGGGCCACCGCGCCGCCCACGCCCGAGTCGACCTCGTCGAAGATCAGGGTCTGCGCCTCGCCCAGCTGGCTGGTGGTGACGGCGATGGCCAGGGCGATGCGCGACAGTTCGCCGCCCGATGCGACCTTGCCCACGGGTTTCGGGGCCGTGCCGGGATGGCCGGCGACCAGGAATTCGACCTCCTCGAGTCCGCTGGAAGCCGCCTGCGCCAAAGCCGGCAGCGCGACTTCGAAACGGCCCCCCTTCATGCCCAGCTCCTGCATGGCGGCGGTGATGGCACGCGACAGCTGGGGCCCGGCCACCGCCCGCGCCCGGGACACCTGGCGGGCCTGCGTGAGAAAGGCCTGCTCGGTCTGGCCCGCCTGCTGTTCGAGGCGGTCGAGATCGGCAGCGGCATCCAGCGTCGAAAGCGCCTGTCTCCAGTCGGCCAGCAGGGCCGGCAGTTCGGCCGGGGCGCGCTTGTAGCGCCGCGCCAGGCTGGTCCAGAGAGTCATGCGCTGGTCGAGTTCGGCCAGGCGCTCGGGGTCCAGTTCGGTGCGGCGCAGCCAGGCGTGCAGAGAGTGGGCCGCGTCCTCGGCCTGGGCCAGGCTGGAGGCCAGCACATCGGTGACGGCCTTGAATTCGGGTTCGAGGTGTTCCTGCGACTGCAGCACCGACTGGGCCCGCGCCAGCAGGGTGACGGCGCCGCCTTCGTCGCCTTCCAGGGTGTCGATGGCCGCCTGGGCGGCTTCGAGCAGGCTCTGGATATGCGACAGGCGGGTGTGCTGGGTGCTGAGTTCGTCCCATTCGTCGGCAAGCGGGGCCAGTTTTTCGAGCTCGCCGATCTGCCACTGCAGGCGCTCGCGCTCACGGTGCAGCGTGGCCTGGGCGGCGCGTGCCTGCTCCAGCGATTGCTGCGCCTCGCGCCAGCTCTGCCACGCCGCCGCCATCGGGCGGGTGTCGATCCGGCCATGGGCATCGAGCAGGCTGCGCACCGATTCAGGTCGGGTCAGGCTCTGCCAGGCATGCTGGCCGTGGATGTCGAGCAGCAGGTCGCCCAGTTGCCTGAGCTGGCTGGCGGTGGCCGGCGTGCCGTTGATCCAGCCCCGGCTCTTGCCCTGGGCGTCGACCGTTCGACGCAGCAGCAGGGTGGGTTCGTCGCCGCCCTCGTCGAGACCCGCTTCGGCCAGCCAGGCCTGGACCCGAGGCGACTGCTCGAACTCGGCGCTCACATCGGCCCGGCTGGCGCCGTCGCGCACCACCGTCACCTCGGCCCGCGCGCCCAGGGCCAGTTGCAAGGCGTCGACCAGGATGGACTTGCCGGCGCCGGTCTCACCGGTCAGCACGGTGAAGCCCTTGCCCAGTTCGAGGTCGAGTTCGTCGACGATGACGAAATCGCGCAGGGTGATGCGTTTGAGCGCCACGATCAGGAACCTCCTTCGTTCCAGTGCATTTTCTTGCGCAGGGTGTCGAAATAGCTCCAGCCCCGGGGATGCAGGAAGCGGGCCCGGTGATCGCTGCGGCGCACCGTGATGCGATCGCCATGCAGCAGCGAGGCCAGCGACTGCATGTCGAAATTGGCGCTGACGTCGCGCCCGCTGACGATCTCGATGGTCACTTCGGCGGCATCGGCCAGCACGATGGGGCGGTTGGACAGGGTGTGCGGCGCGATCGGCACCAGGATCCAGCCCGGGATCGAGGGGTGTAGCAGCGGCCCGCCGGCCGACAGCGCATAGGCCGTCGACCCGGTGGGCGAGGCGATGATCAGCCCGTCGGCCCGCTGGTTGGCCACGAAATGCCCACCCACCTCGACGCGCAATTCCACCATGCCCGAGGTGCCGCCGCGGTTGACCACCACATCATTGAGCGCCAGCGCATCGAAGACGCAGTGGCCGTCACGCATGACCCGGGCGTGCATCAGGCTGCGGTGGTCTTCCTCGTATTCGCCGCGCAGCATGGGGCGCAGCGTGGTCTGGTAGTTGTCGAGGGGAATGTCGGTGATGAAGCCCAGGCGGCCCTGGTTGATGCCGATCAGCGGGACGCCGTGGCAGGCCAGGCGCCGGCCGATGCCCAGCATGGTGCCATCGCCGCCGACCACCAGGCAGAGGTCGCAGTGCTCGCCGATGGCCTCCACCGTCAGGGCCGGGTACTGGGTGAGGCCGGTGTTGGCCGAGGTCTCGCTCTCGATCACCACCTCGCAGCCTTGCCGGGCCAGGAAATGGGCGATATCGTCCAGCACGATGCGCGAGTTGACGGCATGGGGGCCAGACCCCTGGGTCTGGTACTTGCCGATCAAGGCCACATGTTGGAATTTGGACTTCATCCGGAAATTACATCATTAAAATTGTCCCATGCTCGATGATCGTGCCAAGTTGTTGTTGAAAGCGCTGGTCGAGCGTTACATCGCCGATGGCCAGCCGGTGGGCTCGCGGACCCTGTCCAAGGCCTCGGGCCTGGAATTGTCCGCCGCCACCATCCGCAACGTCATGTCGGATCTCGAGGACCTGGGGCTCATTGCCAGCCCGCACACCTCGGCCGGCCGGATTCCCACGGCGCGGGGTTATCGCCTGTTCGTCGACACCATGTTGACCGTGCAGCGTGAACAGTTGTTGACACCTCAGCTCGCGCCGGAGCAGCCCCAGAAGGTCATTGCCAACGCGGCGCACCTGTTGTCCAACCTGTCGCAGTTCGTCGGCGTGGTGATGGCGCCCAGGCGCACCTCGGTCTTCCGCCACATCGAATTCCTGCGCCTGTCCGACCGGCGCCTGCTGGTGATCATCGTGTCACCCGATGGCGATGTGCAGAACCGGGTCATCTTCACCGAGGCCGACTACACGCAGTCGCAGTTGCTCGAGGTGGCCAATTTTCTCAACGCCAATTACGCCGGCCTGGCCATCGAGCAGGTGCGCGAGCGCCTCAAGACCGAGGTCGAGACCCTGCGCACCGAGATTGCCGCCCTGATGCAGGCCGCCGTGACCGCCAGCTCTGACGCCCTGACCCAGGCGCAGGACGAGGTGGTGATCTCGGGTGAACGCAATCTGTTGTCGGTCAGCGACTTCTCGGGCGACCTGGGCCATCTGCGCCGCGCCTTCGACCTGTTCGAGCAGAAGACCCAACTGATGCGCCTTCTCGACATCTCGAGCCAGGCCGAGGGCGTGCGCATCTTCATCGGCGGCGAGAGCCAGGTGGTGCCCTTCGAAGAACTCTCGATCGTCAGCGCACCCTACGAGGTGGACGGCCAGGTGGTCGGCACCCTCGGCGTGATTGGGCCCACGCGCATGCCCTACGACCGCATGATCCAGATCGTCGACATCACCTCGAAGTTGGTCAGCAATGCGCTGAGCCACCACAAGTAGAGCCCTACAATAGGCGGTTGCCCGGCTCTTGCCGGTGGGGGGGCGTTAGCTCAGTTGGTTAGAGCAGAGGACTCATAATCCTTTGGTCGCGGGTTCAAGTCCCTCACGCCCTACCAAAAAATCTTTTTATATCAGTCACTTGGATCAATTTTGATTCGGGTGACTTTTCTTTTTGAGGTGTCGTTGCCAGATTTTTGCCAGAATTTCTTTGAATGTGGTTGTGCTGGCTTGAACTGAGGAGGGTGCATCTTCCGGCTGCGAGAAGCTATTGAGATCCAGCAGCGTGCAGGCAGTGGCGGCGTTCTTCGACGTCAGATGGCACACCGTCAAGTCGATCGACAAGATGTCCTTGCAAGCGCGGCTCGAGGAGTCAGACTGGACGCGTATTCGCTATCTGGCGACGGATGAATTCGCCTTGTACAAGGGGCATCGCTATGCCACGGTGGTGGTCGATCCGATTGCCCGGCAGGTGCTGTGGATCGTGCCGGGGCGCTCACGTGAGACTGCCCGGGCGTTCTTCGAGCAGTTGCCTGATGGGGTGGCCGAACGCATCGAGGCCGTCGCCATCGACATGACGACGGCCTACGAGTTGGAGATCAAGGCGAACTGCCCCAAGGCCGAGGTGGTCTACGACCTGTTCCATGTCGTGGCCAAGTACGGGCGAGAGGTCATTGACCGGGTCCGCGTCGATCAGGTCAATCAGCTGCGCCATGACCGACCCGCACGGCAAATCCTGAAATCCAGCCGTTGGTTGCTGCAGCGCAACCGCAGCAATCTGCAGCCCGAACAATCTGTGCGACTCAAGGAACTGTTGGCGGCCACCCGGCCGTTGCTGTGCGTGTACTTGCTGCGCGACGAGCTCAAGCGGCTCTGGTTCTACAGCAAGCCGGCATGGGCTAACCGTGCCTGGGCGCAATGGTTCGAGCAAGCTCAGCAGAGTTCCATCCCTGCACTGCAACTCTTCGCCCGACGGCTACAGAGCTATTGGCACGGCATCCTGGCCCGCTGTCGACACCCTCTGAACACAAGCGTGGTCGAGGGCATCAACAACACCATCAAGGTCATCAAGCGCCGCGCCTACGGCTACCGCGATGAGGCCTACTTCTTCCTCAAGATCCGCGCGGCGTTCCCCGGAATTCCTCGATGAACCTTTTTTTTGGGGGGGCGACGGCTGGCGGACTCGGGTTGGCTGCAGTCCGCATCTGTTCTTGGGTTATGAATTAGTCGTGCAGATTTTATAACCATTTAGTAAGAATGGTTAATTGTAACTGTATGACTCTAAAGGAATTTCTTTGAAATTTCTCGGCTTGCTAAACAGTAGATGAAAACTTCAGATGAACTGTAAGTAGGGGTCGGTCAGTCCGACGCCAGGGAAGCGGCGCGCGACAAGCGTGCGCCGGGAACATGCTTACAAGGGTTTCATCATGGTCGCAATCGTCAGCGGTAACAGCCTGGGTCTGAATTCATCGTCTTTGGCCACTTTGGGCCAGTCTGGAAGCATCGGTGTTGCAACTTTCGGTGCCAATGACCAAGCCGCGTACGTCAACATCGCCACCGGAAATCTGGTGCTGCAAAACGCAGATGATTTTGTTGCCAGTGTGGGAGCTGGAACCCAGATCCTCAGGACCTACAACAGCCAAGGTCAGATGAATGGCGGCGCGAGCGACTGGACGACAGGGCCATATTTGCAGCCTCTGACGTTGAGCGGCACGTTGAATACCGTCGGCAGCACTTTGACCCGGATTGACACTGACGGTAGCTCCTGCGTCTATGGTTACGACGTCACCCGAGGCGCCTATGTGAGTACAACGGGTGCAGGAGCGGTCAACCTGATTCAATATGACCCGGTCAAGAATCAGTACGTCTGGACAAATGGATCAACCGGCGCGGTGGATCGTTACGATGGTTCGTCCCCCAGTCATCTGCTGTCGAGCAGTGACGCATCGGGCAACACCACCTACTACAACTATGGCTCCAATGGCCAGATCAGCAGCATCGTTGATGCGTCTGGGGAAACCAGCTATTTCGAATACACCGGCTCCAATCTCACCAGTATCCGCAACGTCACTTCGGACGGCAGTGTTACCAGCAACGTGAGCTATGGGTATGACTCAAGCAATCGGTTGACATCGGTCGTCGTTAGCTTGAGTTCTGGGAGTGGGGCTGGTACCAGCTCCAGCACATTCACCACCACCTATGCGTACGATGGCACCAGTCAGCGGGTGACTTCGATTGCCCAGAGTGACGGGACGGCGCTGACCATTGGCTATGTACAAGTCAATGGAACCTACAAAGTGGCGTCGGTGACCGATGGCTTGAGTCAAAAAACGCAATTCAGCTACAACACCACAACGAACCAGACGACCGTCACTGATCCACTGGGCAACGTCAGCAATTACCAGTATGACGCGTCCGGCAATCTGACAAATGTTCAGACTGCAGTTTCCGCCAGTCATCCGACGGGAGTCACCCAGGTTTCCTATACCTACAACGCCCGCAATGAAGTGACCTCCGTCACCGATGGAATGGGGCAGACGACCACCTACCAGTACGACGCCAACGGAAACCAGATTCTTTCCCAGGACGCCGCTGGCAATGTCGTCAGTAGCACCTACAACAGCCTGAACCAGGTCATCTCTCGTACCACTTCGAATCCCAGTCAGCCAACTGTCTCGAGCACGGTTCGCTATGTCTATGACGCCAGTGGCAAAGATCTGTTGCGCTTTCAGGTGAATGCTGATGGCAGCGTGACCCAGTACCAATACAACGCATTGGGTCAGCGCACCAGCGTGATTTCATACGGGAGTGGCACCTACACCGGTTCGGGGCAGCCCACGGAAGCTCAATTGGTGAGTTGGGCTGCCGCGCAGGATTTGACCCAAACCCAACGTGTGGACACCACCTATGACTTCAGGGGGCAAGTCAGCACGGTTACGACGTACGAGTCAATCAGCGCAACCGGTGTGGGTACTCAACCCAGTGTGACCCAGTACGTTTACAGCCCATCGGGGCAGCTCCTCAAAACCGTCACGCCCAATGGCGCGGTCTCGACCTGGGCTTACGATGAGCTGGGCCGGGTGATCTTGGCCACCAGTCCGTCTTCGGACGGCGTGACTGCCAATACGACGTCCACGACCTACAGCGACGCTTCTGGGACCGCAACAAGTGTCACCTCCACGGGCCTCACCACGGTATCGACCTATGACAAAGCGGGGCGGCTGACGAGTGTTGTGCGCAGCAGCGCGGGTGCCAATCTTGGAACCACAACGTACGCCTACGACCAAGACAATCGCTTGGTCATGACGCAAGACCCGACGGGTGTCACAACTTGGATGGTCTATGACGCGGCGGGACGAAAAGTCGCCGACGTGGATGGTACCGGTGCAGTCATTGGCTACGTCTACAACGCCGACAACCTGGTGACGGAGACCATTCGTTACGCCAATACGATCTCGACCTCGACAGCGCCCTCGTTGACCCAGATCCAGGCTTTGGCCAGCAGTGCCGACAGAAAGTCGTGGCAGCTCTACGACAGTGACGGGCGGGTTGTTTGGAGCATCGATGCCGCCGGCAATGTGACTCAGAACGAGTACGACAACAACTCCCGTCTCATCAACTCCACTCAATTGGCCGTACCGGTCAACACCTCCTTGTTGGGGGACGGTACCCAATTTGCGCCCAGCAATGTCGCTAGTCAGACGAGTCCTGTGGGAGGGCTCACCACCAGCATGCTGGCGTTGCAGACTTCGGCGACAACAGTCCTTCAAGGCGCTGCGGTGACGCTGACGGCCACGGTCCTTGGATCTGGCCCCACAGGGATAATCAACTTCTATGCGGGAAGTAAGCTTCTCGGAGATGCGCAGCTGGTCAATGGGGTGGCCACCTTGAGTGTGGTTCTGCCTACCGGGGCCAATCAGTTGTCCGCCAAATATGCGGGCGACGCATCTAACGCGGCTTCAACCTCGGCTGTCGTCACCGCGAGCGTCACCGCCGTAACGCCGGTCACTGTTTCCAGTTCCAGTGCATCTGTCGTTGCGGGTGGCAACGTGACCTTGATAGCCAATGTGGGTGGTACGTCTCCCAGTGGCACGGTGGCGTTTTTTGATGGATTGAATTTGCTTGGCACGGCCCAAGTGGTGAATGGCGTTGCCTCGCTGTATCTGGTGGCGGGGCAGAGTGGCTTGTCCGTGGGCAGCAATGGGATCACGGCCTCATATGCAGGAGACAGTACACATCCAGCAGGCGTTTCTGTCGCATTCAATCAGACCGTGACCGCGGCGGTTGCGAATTCTGGAACTCTTGGCGTCTATGGCATGACGGTGTCTCCGTCGGTCGCGACAACCTCCAGCAATCTGACGTTGACCGTCAATGTCGGTGGCAATTCCCCGACTGGAACGGTGACGTTCCTGGACGGGAGCAATGTGGTGGCCGTGGCTCAGGTGGTCAATGGGGTGGCCACGGCGAGCGTAACTGGTTTGTCGGTGGGCAACCACAGTCTGACGGCGAGCTACAGCGGAGACGCGAACAACGCTGCGAGCGTGAGTGCGCAAAG
>JAFAMV010000049.1 GCA_019233055.1 Curvibacter sp. | reverse complement strand
GTGGAAGTGCGCGATCAGGAACAGGCTGTTGTGCAGCACGAAGTCCGCGGGAGGCACGGCCAGCAGCACGCCGGTCATGCCGCCGATCACGAAGGTGATCATGAAGCCGACCGTCCAGAGCATCGGCACTTCGAACTTGATGCGGCCACGGTACATCGTGAACAGCCAGTTGAAGATCTTCGCGCCCGTCGGGATCGAGATGATCATCGTCGTGATGCCGAAGAAGCTGTTCACGCTGGCGCCGCTGCCCATCGTGAAGAAGTGGTGCAGCCAGACGAGGTACGAGAGGATCGTGATCACGACCGTGGCGTAGACCATCGAGGCGTAGCCGAACAGGCGCTTGCCGGAGAACGTGGAGACGACTTCCGAGAAGATGCCGAAGACCGGCAGCACCAGGATGTAGACCTCGGGGTGGCCCCAGATCCAGATCATGTTCACGTACATCATGGCGTTGCCGCCGAGGTCGTTCGTGAAGAAGTTCGTGCCGACGTAGCGGTCCAGCGAGAGCAGCACCAGCACGGCGGTCAGCACCGGGAAGGCGGCGACGATCAGCACGTTGGTGCACAGGGCCGTCCAGGTGAAGACGGGCATCTTCATCATGGTCATGCCGGGCGCGCGCATCTTGACGATGGTGGCGATCAGGTTGACGCCCGAGAGCAGCGTGCCGACGCCCGCGATCTGCAGGGACCAGATGTAGTAGTCCACCCCGACGTCAGGGCTCGCGAGAAGGCCCGACAGCGGCGGATAGGCCAGCCAGCCGGTCTTGGCGAACTCGCCGACGAACAGCGACAGCATCACCAGGATGCCGCCACCGGCCGTCATCCAGAAGCTGAAGTTGTTGAGGAAGGGGAAGGCCACGTCGCGCGCGCCGATCTGCAGCGGCACGACGAAGTTCATGAAGCCCGTCACCAGAGGCATGGCGACGAAGAAGATCATGATCACGCCGTGGGCCGTGAAGACCTGGTCGAAGTGGTGTGGTGGCAGGAAGCCCGTGCTGTCGCCGAAGGACAGGGCCTGCTGCGCGCGCATCATCACCGCGTCGGCGAAGCCGCGCAGCAGCATGACGATGCCCAGCACGATGTACATGATGCCGATGCGCTTGTGGTCGATGCTGGTGATCCAGTCGCGCCACAGCGTGCCCCAGAGGCGCAAGTAGGTCAGGCCGGCCAGCACCGCCAGGCCGCCCAGGGCGACTGCGATGAAGGTGCCCACCAGGATGGGTTCGTGGTAGGGGATGGCGTCCAGGCTGAGGCGCCCGAACAGGAGCTTGGTGAGATCTAGGTGGTCGAACATGTCAGTCTCTCCGGCCGGAAACGGCCTCGGCGTGCGAGGGGATGCGGCGGGCCGTCGGTTTCATGGGGTGGTTCCTTCGGCCAGCGACACTTGGAGGCCGCGGCCTTCGCTGTCCTTGGTGGTGCAGGCCTGGGCCTTCACGAAGCGCTTGGCCGGCAGGCGGTTCTGCTCGCCCTGGGGGCTCTGCTGGGCGATGTCGAAGGTGCTCAGACCCATGCCGCCGTTTTCATCGATGGCCATCATCTCGCTCATGCACATCTTGCTGCTGTCCACGCAGCGGTTCAGGATGGCACCGAAGAGGTCCGGGGCCACGCTGGCATAGCGGCGCACCGGGTCGCGCTGGCTGGGTTGCTCCAGTTGCAGGTAGCCGGCCCGGTCGAGGGTGCTGCCGCCGGCCTTGGCCTGGGCCACCCAGGCCGCGTAATCCTGCTCGCTCAGGCCGTGGAAGCGGAAGCGCATGCCCGAGAAGCCGGCGCCGCTGTAGTTGGCCGAGAAGCCCTCGTAGTCGCCGGGCTGGTTGATCACCGCGTGCAACTGGGTCTGCATGCCCGGCATGGCGTAGATCTGGCCGGCCAGGGCCGGGATGTAGAAGGAGTTCATCACGGTGGAGGCGGTGATCCTGAACTCGATCGGGCGGTCCACCGGTGCGGCCAGTTCATTGACCGTGGCGATGCCTTCCTCGGGGTAGATGAACAGCCATTTCCAGTCCAGCGCCACCACTTCGACCGTCAAAGGCTTGGCCGTCGCCGGGATCGGGCGCGAGGCGTCGAGGCGGGCCAGGGGGCGGTAGGGGTCCAGGGTGTGGGTGCTGATCCAGGTCAGCAGGCCCAGGGCGATGATGATCAGCAGCGGGCCGCTCCAGATCACCAGTTCCAGCGAGGTGGAGTGGTCCCAGTCGGGCTCGTAGCGGGCTTCGGTGTTGGACTGGCGGTAGCGCCAGGCGAAGAACAGCGTCAGCACGATCACCGGGACGATGATCAGCAGCATCAGCAGGGTGGAGACGACGATGAGGTGCCCTTGCTGGGCGGCGATGTCGCCCGAGGGGTTCATCACCACAGCGTTGCAGCCGCTCAACAGGGCGGCTGGGAAAAGGAGCAATCCGCGGAGGCGCTTGAGGGGGATCATGCCGAAAACCTGGGTAGTGTGCTTGCCGAAAATCAAGTAATCTAAATTCGGCAATCATGTTTGACCATTGGACGTTTTGTCTCAGGTCAACCTGAATTGCCGGGATGAGCCGCTGAAACGGCTCGCAGAACGACAAACCGGAGACTTTTGATGACGATCAGCATTCATCCGCATCCGACCGGTTTACCGGCCTCATCGGCGTCATCGCCCAGCCAGCGCAATACCCATGGCGACAGTTCCATTTCGCCTGGTGAGATATCCATCGGCGTGATCATCGGCCGTGCCTCTGAATATTTCGACTTCTTCGTCTACGGCATCGCCTCGGTGCTGGTGTTCCCGGCGGTCTTCTTTCCGTTCGAGGAGCGCCTGGAAGGCACGCTGTATGCGTTCGTGATCTTTGCCTTCGCCTTCCTGGCCCGGCCCTTCGGCACGGTCGCCTTCATGGCGCTGCAGAAGCGTTTCGGCCGCGAGACCAAGCTGTCGGCCGCCCTGCTGCTGCTGGGGCTGTCGACGGCGGGCATCGCCTTCCTGCCCACCTACGCCCATGCGGGGGCGGTCGCCATCGTGCTGCTGTCGGTCTTCCGCATCGGCCAGGGGGCGGCGCTCGGCGGCGCCTGGGACGGCCTGCCCTCGCTGCTGGCGCTGAACGCGCCCGAGAACCGGCGGGGCTGGTACGCGATGCTGGGGCAGTTGGGTGCGCCGGTGGGCTTCATCCTGGCGGCCGGCCTGTTCTCTTTCCTGCTGTCGCACACCTCGCCGGACGATTTCCTCGACTGGGGCTGGCGCTATCCCTTCTATGTGGCCTTTGCCATCAATGTGGTGGCCCTGTTCGCCCGGCTGCGCCTGGTCTCGACCAACGAATATGCCCGGCTGCTCGATGAGCGCGAGCTCGAGCCCACGAATGCGGTCGAGATGGCCCGCAGCCAGGGGCGCAACCTGATCATCGGCGCCCTGGCCGCGCTGGCCAGCTATGCGCTGTTCCATCTGGTGACGGTGTTCCCGCTGTCCTGGATCTCGCTGTATTCCGAGCGGTCGATCAGCGCCTTCCTGCTGGTGCAGATCGCCGGCGCGGTGCTGGCGGCGGGGGGCATCGTGATGTCGGGGCTGGTCGCCGACCATTTCGGGCGCCGGCGCACCCTGGGATCGCTGGCGGTGCTGATCGCCATCTTCAGTGGCTTTGCCCCGACCCTGCTGGACGGCGGTGTCAGTGGCCAGGACATCTTCATCCTGCTGGGCTTCATGCTGCTGGGCCTGTCCTACGGCCAGGCGGCCGGCGCGGTGACGGCCAACTTCCCGTCCCGCTACCGCTACACCGGCGCGGCCTTGACCTCGGACCTGGCCTGGCTGGTCGGCGCGGGTTTCGCGCCCCTGGTGGCCCTGGGCCTGTCGGCACATTTCGGCCTCGAGTATGTGAGTGTGTACCTGCTCTCCGGTGCGGCCTGCACGCTGGCGGCCCTGAGTGTGAACCGGGCGCTGGAGATCAAGGACTGAGACAGTGGCCCGTTCACCGGGCAGGCGCCATAGAAAAAGCCCCGCAGGCCTGGCCTGCGGGGCTTTTTCTATGAGGTGGGCCGATGTGCCGGACGGCTGCCTGCTCAGGCCCTGCCGTAGGCGCCGGGGCGGCCCCGTGGCGGCGTGGCCTTGGGAAATTTGCCATGGGGCAGCGCGTGCAGCCGATGGAACAGACGGCGGCAGTAGCCGGTGATGCCCAGGCATTTGTTGATCTCGTCGACCGGCAGCGGGCCCGAGACCACCACGATGTCGTTGGCCCAATCCACCGCGCCGGCGGCCCGCAGCTGGCGGCGGGCACGCAGGGCCCAGGTCTGGATGCGGGTCGGGTTGCCGTGCTGGTGCAGTTCGCCGGTGCTGCGGTCAAAGGCGATGGCCACGGTGTCCGTCTTCAGGCGGAAGCGCCGTTCGCCCGTGTAGGGGCTCGGGGCCTCGGTCATGTCGTACAGATAGTAGCTGCCGGATTTGAGTTGGTATTGCAGATCCATCGGTGTGTCCTCGTGATCTGATTGTGGGCGGCCGGTCTGTGGGTCGAAGGCCGGAATACGCCCGGAAAGTCCCCGGTTATCAGGTTGGCTGGCATGGCGTGGGCGCCATTTTGCCTGCCCAAGCACGGCGCGGATGGCCGCCCGGTCGGCTCAAGGTTTCGAAATGCAACAACTTTCTGATGCAGATCAGTCGGCCACCTTGTGCAGGATGAATTGCCGATGGACGGTCTGGTCGTCGGTGGACCACTGGCCACGGATCTCTCGTCCGCAAGAGCCGGGCACGACCTCGCCCAGCCAGGTGGCGGAGATGTTGCGGCCGTTGACGGATTCCTCGAGCGTGAAATCGCCGCCGTCCACATCACCGGACACCCAGGCGCGCTCGCCGTCGCGCAGCATCACGCCGCGCACGCTGCCGGCCAGGTCGGGGTGGCGTTCCAGCAGCAGGCTGATCGAGGGGCCGGTTGGCGTGAACTCGGCCCGCCACTGGCCATAGAGGTGGCGCGCCTCGACCTCGTCGGGTGCCGGGCAGTGGGCTGCGGCTGGCGCAGAGGCCGTGTCGGCCCGGCAGGCCGCACCCAAGGACAGGCTCAACAGCAGGGCCAGCAGCGCAGGCAGTGGTCTCATGGGGGGACTCCGGTGGGGCCTCAGGGCGAGGGTGTGGCGGCCGCTGCGGCGCGTTTGGCGAATTCGGCGCGCAGGGCCTTGAGCTTCTCGCGCGGGTCTTCCTTGGTGGTGCCTTGCTGCAGGGCCATCTCGGCGATGAAGCGGCTGGGCAGGGCGGCCACCATCTCGCGGCCCTTCTTGCGCCGGCGCGTCCAGCTCACCGCCAGGGTGCGCTGGGCGCGGGTGATGCCCACATACATCAGGCGGCGTTCTTCCTGCAGGCGCAGGGCCAGGCTCTCGCCGCTGACCTCGGCGCCCGGCTCCTGCTCCATCTTGAAGGGCAGGATGTTCTCGTTCACCCCGACCAGCATCACATGCGGCCATTCGAGGCCCTTGGAGGCGTGCAGGGTGGACAGGGTCACCACGTCCTGGTCCTGCTCGCGCTCGCTGATGGTGGACAGCAGGGCGATGGTCTGCGCCACCTCGAGCAGGTTCTTGACCTCGCGGGTGGTGCTGACACCGGCGCTGTCGTCGATCTGGCCGCCGCAGCGCCCCGACATCCAGTCGCAGAACTCGAGCACATTGGTCCAGCGGCTGGCCGCCGCCTTTTCGCTGTCCTCGTTGTCGTAGAGGTGCTGCTCGTAGCCGATCTCTTTCAGGAAATCCATCAGGAAGCTGCGGGCCGCCTCGGCGCCCAGGGTCTGGCGGGCGCGGTATTCGAGGTCGTTCACATAGCGGCCGAATTCCTGCAGGCTGCCGCTGGCGCGGGCCGGCAGCACATGCTGCAGCGAGGCGCTGAACAGCGATTCGAACAGGCTGAGCTTGTACTGGCTGGCGTAGACGCCGAGCTGGCCCAGCGTGGTGTGGCCGATGCCGCGCTTGGGCGTGGTGATGGCGCGCAGGAAGGCCGGGTCGTCGTCGTTGTTGATCCACAGCCGGAACCAGGCGCACAGGTCCTTGATCTCGGCGCGGTCGAAGAAGCTCTGCCCGCCCGACACCTTGTAGGGGATCTGGGCGCGCCGCAGCGCCTGTTCGAACACCCGGGCCTGGTGGTTGGCGCGGTAGAGGATGGCGAAATCCTTCAGGTCCTTCCACTGCGAGGTCGCGCGCAGGCTCTGGATGCGGGCCACCGCGCGCTCGGCCTCGTGCTCTTCGTGGTCGGCGTCGACCACGCGCACCGGCTCGCCTTCGCCGAGTTCCGAGAACAGGGTCTTGGGAAACAGCTTGGGGTTGGGCTGGATCACGTTGTTGGCGGCGCGCAGGATGGCCGAGGTGGAGCGGTAGTTCTGCTCGAGCTTGATCACCTTGAGCTCGGGGAAGTCCACCGGCAGCTTGCGCAGGTTGTCCAGGGTGGCGCCGCGCCAGCCGTAGATCGACTGGTCGTCGTCGCCCACGGCGGTGAAGCGCCCGCGCTGGCCCACCAGGGCCTTGAGCACCTCGTACTGGGTGGCGTTGGTGTCCTGGTATTCGTCGACCAGCACATGGCCCAGCGACTGCTGCCATTTCTCGCGCACCTCGGGGTGGTCGCGCAGCAGCTTCAGCGGCATGCCGATCAGGTCGTCGAAGTCGACGCTCTGGTAGGCCGTCAGGCGCTCTTCGTAGCGGGCCATGATCTCGGCGATGACCCGTTCATGGTCGTTGGCGGCCTGGGCCATGGCCTGGGCGGCGTTCAGGCCCTGGTTCTTCCAGGCGCTGATGGTCCACTGCCACTGGCGGGCGGTGGCCAGGTCCGGGCTGCCGCCGCAGTCCTTGAGGATGCCGGTGATGTCGTCGGCGTCCAGGATGCTGAACTGCGGCTTGAGGCCGAGCACCGCGCCGTCCTCGCGCATCAGGCGCACGCCCAGCGCGTGGAAGGTGCAGATCAGGATGTCCTTGGCGCGGCGGCCGATCAGGCCCTTGGCGCGCTCGCGCATCTCGGCGGCGGCCTTGTTGGTGAAGGTGATGGCCGCGATGCGCTGCGGCGCCAGGCCCGACTCGATCAGGTGGGCGATCTTCATGGTGATCACCCGGGTCTTGCCCGAGCCGGCGCCGGCCAGCACCAGGCAGGGGCCCTGCACATAGTTCACGGCTTCGAGTTGGGCGAAATTCAGACCGGCAGACATGGGGGGAGCGAATCGAAGGGCGCCGGGGCGGCGCGGGGCGGTGGGCGGGGTCGCCAATGATAGCGGCAGGGCCGGGGTGGCCCGGTGCCGGGCCGGTCTTTGCGGGCGGCGGCAAAATGGGCCTTCCCGCCGTGCCTGTCCTGAAGAGCCCCTCTTGCTGTCCATCCTGTCGGTCACCTTTCCTTTTTTCGCCCTCGTGCTCTGCGGTTTTGCCGCCACCCGTTCGCGCCTGCTGCCGCTCGAGGCCATCGGTGGGCTGAACAGCTTCGTGCTGTTCTTCGCCCTGCCGTGCATGCTGTTCCGCTTCGGTTCCGGCACGCCGATCGCCGAGCTGCTCGATGCCGGCGTCTTCGGGGTCTATCTGCTGTGCGCCCTGACCCTGGTCGGCCTGACGGTGCTGTGCACCCGCAACCGGGGGCGCGGCGGCGCCATCGGCTGGAACGATGCGGCCTTCGGCGCCCTGGTGGCGGCCTTTCCCAACACCGGCTTCATGGGGGTGCCCCTGCTCGTGGCCTTGCTGGGCCCGGCGGCGGCCGGGCCGGCGATCGTGACCATGGTGGTGGACATGGTCGTCACCTCGTCGCTGTGCATCGCCCTGTCGCGTCTGGACGCCCTGGACCAGCATGGCGCGACTGCGGCCGCGCGCAAGGCCTTGAAGGGGGTGCTGCTGAACCCCATGCCCTGGTCCATCCTGCTGGGCGCGCTGGCGTCGGCCCTGCATTGGGCCCCGCCGGGGCCGCTGGGGCGCACCGTCGCCCTGCTGGCCGACGCCGCCTCGCCGGTGGCGCTGTTCACCATGGGGGCGGTGCTGGCGCGCGCCCAGGGCCTGCCCGAGGCCGGGCGGCCCCGCCAGCGCCTGGGCGATGTACCCCTGCTCGGCTTCATCAAGCTGCTGCTGCACCCGCTGCTGGTGTGGGGGCTGGGGCGTGGCGCCATGGCCCTGGGCCTGCCGCTGTCCGCGGCGGCGCTCAAGGTGCTGGTGCTGGTCGCGGCCCTGCCCAGCGCCAGCAATGTGTCCATGCTCAGCGAGCGCTTCGGCGCGGACACCGGCCGCGTGGCCCGGGTCATCCTGCTGTCGACCGTGGCGGCCTTTCTGTCGTTTGCTGGCGCTGTGGCCTGCTTCGCCTGAAGGCGCGGGGCGAACTCTGCGGGTGTACGCCATCCGGCGGATTTAAGAAAAATCAAAAAATCTTCATCATTCTTGCTGGCATCGCATTGAAGCCATGGGCAGGTGGCGCCGCTCCGGGGTGAAAGCAGGCCTGCCAGTCCGGGCATCGATCCGGCTGAGGTGCTGACAGCACAGTGCGCACTCGGCTGGATGTCCTGCGCGCAGGACAGGGTGTGGGGTGGGGCGGCGGGGTGGCATGTTTTTTGTATGAATGATTTCCAGAAATTCATAAATCAAGAGAGACAGATGAAACCCACGCAGGACCGGCCTCCCATCCGGCAACGACCGTGTTGGCCCCTGTGGGCCGCCGCGCCGATGCTGGCGGCCCTTGCGGCGCCGGTGCTGGCCCAGGCCCCGGTGGCGGACAGCGGCGAGACGGCTCCTGTGGCCCAGCTCAAGCCTGTCGAGGTGAAGGCCCACTACGACAACGGCGTGGGCAGCTCGGACGCCGCCTCGCAAGGCGTGGTCGATGGCTCGCGGCTGACCGATCTGCCATTGCTGCGTCCCGGCGAGGTGCTGGAGACCGTGCCCGGGCTGGTGGTCACACAGCATTCGGGCGACGGCAAGGCCAACCAGTATTTCCTGCGCGGCTACAACCTCGACCACGGAACGGACCTGGCCTCCTTTCTGGACGGGGTGCCCCTCAACATGCCCACCCACGCCCACGGGCAGGGCTACACCGACCTCAACCTGCTGATCCCCGAGCTGGTGGACACCATCACCTACACCAAGGGGCCGTATGACGCCGAGATCGGTGATTTCGGCTCGGCCGGCTCGGCCCACATCCGCTACCGCGACACGCTGGACCATGGCATGGCCAACGTCACGGTGGGGGCCTATGGCTACCGGCGCCTGTTGATCGCCGATTCCTTCTTGCCGGGGCAGGCGGCCAAGGGCCGGCCGGATGCCGGGCAGGTCTCCGAAGCGGCCGGCGGCCCGCGTCTGCTCTATGCCCTGGAGCTTGAGAAGGCCGACGGCCCCTGGGCGCTGCCCGAAGACCTGCGCAAGTACAACGGCCTGCTGCGCCTGAGCGACGGCAGCAAGGCCAACGGCTGGTCGCTGGACGCCCTGGCCTACGGCGCGCACTGGAATTCGACCGACCAGGTCCCGCTGTCGCTGATCCAGTCCGGTCAGCTGTGCCGCTTCTGCGCGCTCGACCCGACCGACGGCGGCAACACCCACCGTGAAATCCTGGCGGGCGAATGGCACAGCCATGAAGCCGACCGCTACACCAGGCTGTCGGCCTACGCACAGCACTACCAGCTGCAGCTCTGGTCGGACTTCCGCTTCTACGAAGACAACCCGGTGACCATGGACCAGTTCTCCCAATGGGAGGACCGCAACATGCTCGGCGGCCAGGCGGTGCAAGGCTGGTTCCACCGGTTGGCCGGGCGCGAGTCCATGACCGAGGTCGGCGTGCAGCTGCGCCATGACCACATCCGGGTCGGCCTGCTCAACACCCAGGCGCGGCAGACCCTGTCCACCGTCGACGATGCCCGGGTCAGCGAAACCCTGCTGGGCGCCTATGCCCAGAACACCACCTGGTGGAGTTCCTGGTTCCGCAGCCTGCTGGGCCTGCGCATGGACCGGGTGAACATGAACCAGACCTCCCTGGTGCTGCCCCAGAACACCGGCGGCGCGTCGGCGCTCAAGCTGCAGCCCAAGATGTCGCTGATCTTCGGGCCCTGGGCGCGCACCGAATTCTTCGTCAATGCCGGCCGGGGCATCCACAGCAACGATGCCCGCGGGGTGATCGACAAGGTCGACCCCACCTCGCTGTCGGTGGCGGGTTCCGCCGGGCCCACGGCGGCCCAGGCGGTGCCGGCCCTGGTCAGCAGCCGGGGCTCCGAGCTGGGGCTGCGCACCGAGTGGATTCCCGGGCTGCAGAGTTCGCTGGCCTTTTGGCGGCTGGACAGCGATTCGGAGCTGGTCTACAGCGCCGACGCCGACATCGGCAGCACCTCGCCCAACGGCGCCAGCCATCGCTACGGTCTCGAATGGAACAACAGCTGGGTGGCCGAGCCCTGGTTGCTGCTCGATGCCAACATGGCCTGGACCCACGCGCGCTATGCCCGCATGAACGACAACGGTGCCCTGGGCGACGCGATTCCCAATGCGGTGTCCAAGGTGTTCTCCTGGGCCGCCACGGCCAGGCAGGGGCCTTGGTCGGCCGGGCTGAACTGGCGCTACATCGGCCCCTACCCCTTGACCCAGGACGGCAGCCAGACGGCCCCCTCGGCCCTGGTGACGAATTTCCGGCTCAGGAATCAGATCACCCCGGCGGTGGGGTGGAGTCTGGAGGTGCTGAACCTGTTCAACCGGGCTTACTACGACATCGCCTACAACCAGGACTACCAGACCTCGCCCAGTCTCAGCACGCTCAATCCGAACGGCATCACGGTGCACCCCGGCGAGCCGCGGCAGCTGCGGCTGAGCCTGAACATCAGCTTCTGAGGCCGGACGCCGGCGCCCGCACGTCGGCCATGTCGACAAAGGCGCGCAGGTAGTCGATCTGCACATCGGCCTCGCGCGCACCCAGATAGATCTGCTTGGCGATGCCCTGCGGGCCCAGGCGCACGGGCAGCACCGGCATCCTGGCCGCGTATTCCTCCACCAGCCAGCGCGGCAGTGCGGCCACGCCACGGCCGCTGGCCACCATCTGCAGCATGATGTCGGTGTTCTCGATCTCCTTGTGGCGGCGCGGCAGGATGCCGGCCGGCACCAGGAACTGCTGGTAGATGTCCAGCCGTTCGGGCGAGACCGGGTAGCTCAGCAGCACCTCGGAGGCCAGCTCGGTGGGCTCCACAAAGTCGCGGCCGGCCAGCGCATGCCCGTGGCCCACCACCAGCACCTGCTCGTAGTCGAACACCGGCTCGAAGTGCAGGCCGGGCTTGAACACCGGGTCGGGCGTGACCAGCAGGTCGATCTCGTAGCCGAACAGCGCGCCGATGCCGCCGAACTGGAATTTCTGCTTCACGTCGACCTCGACATCGGGCCAGGCCGCCAGATAAGGCGCGACGATCTTCAGCAGCCACTGGTAGCAGGGCGAGCATTCCATGCCGATGCGCAGGGTGCCGCGCTCGCCCTGGGCAAACTGCTTCATGCGCGCCTCGGCCAGTTCGAGCTGCGGCAGCACCCGGTTGGCCACGGCCAGCAGGTACTGGCCGGCCTGGGTCAGGCGCAGGCCGCGGCCCTCGCGCAGCCAGAGGTCGGTGCCCAGGGCCTGCTCCAGTTTCTTCATCGCGTGGCTCAGGGCCGGCTGGGTCAGGCACAGGGTGGCGGATGCGGCCGTCATCGAGCCTTGGCGTTCGACCTCCTGCAGGATGGCCAGGTGGATGCGCTCAATCATCGGGGTCCTCCATCCATGAATAGTGTTGATCGATCTCTGAAATAAGATCATTTTACGTAATTGAGGCGTGTCTTTAACCTCGCGCCATCTTTCATCTTGATGGCATTGAAGAAGACACCATGGTCACCACCCACAACCTCGGCTTTCCGCGCATCGGCGCCCAGCGCGAACTCAAGTTCGCACTCGAGTCCTATTGGAAGGGCCAATCCTCGCTGGCCGATCTGAAGGCCCTGGCCGCCGGCCTGCGACAGCAGAACTGGGCCGACCAGGCTCCGCTGGACCTGGCCCCGGTCGGCGATTTCTCGTTCTACGACCAGGTGCTGGACATGAGCTTCACCTTGGGCAACCTGCCCGAGCGGGTGCGTGGCTTCCACGGTGACCCGTTGGACAACTATTTCCGTGTGGCGCGTGGCCGTTCGGCCCAGGCCGCCGAGGCCCATGCCGGCTGCGGTAGTGGCTGTGGCGGCGGCGTGGCCGCAGGCGAGATGACCAAGTGGTTCGACACCAACTACCACTACATCGTGCCCGAGTTCAGCGCAGCGACCGGGTTCAGGCTCGATGCCAGCCGCCTGCTGGAGCAACTGGCCGAGGCGCGAGCCCAGGGCGTGAAGGCCAAGCCCGTCATCGTCGGCCCGATCACCTACCTGGCCATCGGCAAGAGCAAGGACGGCTCGGACCGCCTGGCCTTGCTGGAGCGCCTGCTGCCGGTGTATGCCGAGCTGTTGGACACCCTGGCCGTCCAGGGCGTGGAATGGGTGCAGATCGACGAACCCATCCTGGTGACCGAGCTGGACGCCGATTGGCAACACGCCTTCAACACCGCCTACCACCACCTCAAGGCCGCCAAGGTCAAGCTGCTGCTGGCCAGCTACTTCGGTCAGCTGCAGGAGAACGCCTACCTGGCGGCCAACCTGCCGGTGGCGGGCCTGCATGTGGACGCGATCAACGACCGCGACGGCGTGCAGCCGCTGATCAACCTGCTGCCGGCCCACAAGGTGCTGTCGCTAGGTGTGGTCAACGGCCGCAACATCTGGATGACCGACCTCAACGCCACCCTGGACTGGCTGGAGCCCCTGGCCCGGCAACTGGGCCCGCGCCTGTGGATTGCGCCTTCGTGCTCCCTGCTGCATGTGCCGGTCGATCTGGCCAGCGAAAAGAAGCTCGATGCCGAGATCCTGTCCTGGCTGGCCTTTGCGCGCCAGAAACTGGTCGAGCTGCAGGTGCTGGCCCAGGCCCTGAACACCGGCCGCGACTCGGTGCGCGAGGCCCTGGCCGCCAACCAGGCCGCGCTGTCGGCACGCCGCGCCTCGCCGCGTGTCAACAACCCGGCCGTCAAGCTGGCCGTGTCCAAGATCACCCATGAGCTGGGCCGCCGAGAGAGCCCCTACGGCCAGCGTGCGCCCAAGCAGGCCGCCTTGCTGAAGCTGCCCAAGTTCCCGACCACCACCATCGGATCGTTTCCGCAGACGGCCGAGATCCGCCATGCGCGCAGCGAGTTCAAGGCCGGACGCCTGGACCAGCCCGCCTACCAGGCGGCCATGCGTCAGGAGATCGAACGTGCGGTGCGCGAGCAGGAGGCCCTGGGCCTGGATGTGCTGGTGCACGGCGAGGCCGAGCGCAACGACATGGTCGAGTACTTCGGAGAGCAGCTCGAAGGCTATGCCTTCAGCCAGTTCGGCTGGGTGCAGTCCTACGGCTCGCGCTGCGTGAAACCGCCGATCCTGTTCGGCGACATCAGCCGCCCGCGCGCCATGACGGTGGCGTGGACCCGCTATGCCCAGTCGCTGACCACCAAACCCATGAAAGGCATGCTGACCGGCCCGGTGACGATCCTGAACTGGTCTTTTGTGCGCGACGACCAACCGCGCTCTGAATCGTGCCTGCAACTGGCGCTGGCGATCCGGCAGGAGGTGCTGGACCTGGAGCAGGCCGGCGTGCGCGTGATCCAGATCGACGAGGCCGCCCTGCGCGAAGGCCTGCCGCTGCGCCGTGCGCAGTGGAAGAGCTACCTCGACTGGGCGGTGGAGAGCTTCCGCATCACCGCCAACGGGGTGCGCGACGAGACCCAGATCCACACCCACATGTGCTACTCGGAGTTCAACGACATCATCGCCTCGATCGCCGACATGGACGCCGACGTGATCACCATCGAGACCTCGCGCTCGGACATGGAGCTGCTCGATGCCTTCGACCACTTCAGCTACCCCAACGAGATCGGCCCCGGCGTCTACGACATCCACTCGCCCAACATCCCGGGCGAACAGCACATGGTCGATCTGATGAAGAAGGCCGCCGAGCGCGTGCCCGCCGAGCGCCTGTGGGTCAACCCCGACTGCGGCCTCAAGACCCGCCAGTGGCCCGAGGTGATTCCGGCGTTGACGCACATGGTGGCTGCGGCCCGGACGCTGCGGGCTGAGTTGGGTTGAGGACGCTTGGGTGGCGATGAGCGAGGGGTGAAGGGATCATGCCGTCCCATCGTCTCCGGCCGGGTCGGTTCCGGCCAGTTCACGCTCAATCTGTTCGATGCTCGGCAGCTTGGTCTGCAACTCGGTCGGCAGGGACTCCACGAGTTGGTAGTCGGCTACGCCGATCGGTTGGGTGTTGTTGCGCAGCGCGTATTCGGCCACAACCTTGTTCCGGTTCTTGCACAACAGCAGGCCGATGGTGGGACCGTCCTGCGGATGCTTGACCTGAGCGTCCACGACCGTCAGGTAGAAGCCCAACTGGCCAAGGTGTTCCGGCTTGAATTTGCCGGCCTTCAATTCGATCACCACATAGCAGCGCAACTTCAGGTGGTAGAACAGCAGGTCGATGAAGAACTCGTCGCCGGCCACAGTCAGCGCCACCTGCCGACCGACGAAAGCAAACCCTGCACCCAACTCCAGCAGGAATTCGGTGACATGCTTCACCAGGGCGTGCTCAATGGCGCGCTCGCCGGCTTCGCGCCCGAGACCCAGGAAGTCCAAGCGATAGGGGTCTTTCAGCGACTCATGTGCCAGGTCGGACTGCAGGCTGGGCAGCGTGACTTCAAAGTTCGTCGCCGCGCGGCCGGAGCGTTCCAGCAGTTGGGCTTCGATGTGGAGGTTCAGCACATGGCGCGACCATCCGTGCTCGATGGCCGCGCGGGCGTAGGCCTGGCGCCGCCCGTTGTCTTTCAGGCGCGTCAGCAGCACCAGGTTGTGACCCCATGGCAATCGTCCAACAAGCTGTTGGACGATTGCCTCCTCCGGCCAGGCCTGGGCAAAAGCGCGCATGTACATGAGATTGGCGCGCGAAAAGCCTTTCATGTCCGGAAATGCCGTGCGCAGATCGTGCGCCAGTCGATCGATCACCTTCGCTCCCCAACCACGGGCCTGCTGCCGCGACAGGATGTCGCGGCCGATCTGCCAGTAAAGTCCTACCAGTTCGCGATTGACGGCCAGTGTGGCGCGCTGCTGGGCGATGTGAATGCGGCTTTTCAGGTCGGTCAGCCATTCGGCGTAGCCTTCGGGCTGCAGGATCAGGCCGGGGGGAACGCCGGGTGCCGAAGTCGGAGGCACCTTTTGGGGTTTCTGTTGGCTCACGTGTTCGCCTTTCGGAGTGTGTCCTCGTTGGCGCCCTGGCCGACTTCTGGGGTTCAGGTCGTAGTTCTTTTGCAGTCCTTGGGTGCCATTCACTGAACATCTTGTCTGTGTGACGGCTTTCCATGGGTATTCGACGGGGGTGCGTCTGCCGAAACGCTGCTGCTGGTGGATCAACAGACATGCCACAGGGGCGCGACAGTGCGCTGCCCTGGACCCCATGGCGGTTGTGACCCAGGAGCCGGACCTGTCCATCGGACTCGCCAATGGCCAAAGGGGATCCCGGCCTTGATCTTTGGGGTATGTCGTCTGCCGCGTCACCGGGTGAACAAGGGACGACAACGGAGTTGGATTGGCACGCCGTCCTGCCGGCTTGAGAAAGCCTGCGCTTGCCGACACCGGGGGCCGGATCCGGGGCCGGTCCCAGGCCTTGCGCGGTCATGGCCAGAATGCGTCGGCGCAAAGAGCGGGGCGAGTGCAGGGGGCAGGTTGGCGTGGGCTTGGCGGCTCAACAGGCTGAACCTGTCCAGCGTCTTCGGCACCTCTTTGTCGCCTGGCATCGTCTCGAACATGCCAGGCCGGCCGCCCGGCCTTCAGGTGTAGTGCTTCTCCAGCGCATCCCAGGCCGGCTTGCCCACCAGGCGCTGGCGCTCGGCAAACGGCGTGACCAGGCCGCTGGACTCCTGCACTTCCTTCTCGTCGCGCAGCACCGTCAGGGCCTTCTGCATGCCGGCCACCGCGCCCTGCAGGGCGGCGTTGGCATACAGCACGATGCCGTAGCCAAGTTCACCCAATTGCTCGGCATTGAAGATGGGCGTGCGGCCACCGATCACCATGTTCATGAGCTGGGGCTTGGCCAGGCGCCGGGGCAAGGCGCGCACCTCTTCGGCCTGGGTCACGGCCTCGACAAAGAGGATGTCGGCGCCGGCCTCGGCGAACTTCTGGGCGCGCTCCACCGCCGCCTCGAAGCCATGGGTGGCGGCGGCATCGGTGCGCGCCATGATGAGCAGGTCGGGGTCGCGCCGGGCGTCGACGGCGGCCTTGATCTTGCTGACCGCCTCTTCGGTGGAGATCACCTCCTTGCCCGAGAAGTGGCCGCAGCGCTTCGGTGCCACCTGGTCTTCGAGCTGGATGCAGTCGGCACCGGCACGCTCCAGCGTGCGCACCGTGTGGTAGACATTGAGCGCATTGCCGAAGCCGGTGTCGGCATCGACCAGCAGGGGAACGTTCACCGCATCGCGGATGCGCGCGGTGTGCTCGGCGATCTCGGCCAGGCCCATGAAGCCCTGGTCGGGCATGCCGAACCACATGTTGGTGACACCGGCGCCGGTGACATAGATGGCCTGGAAGCCCAGGTCTTCGATGACCTTGGCGGACAGCGCATTGAAGGCGCCGGGCACGATCAGGCCGCGACGGGCCTCGACCAGTTGCTTGAGTTGTTGACGGGTGGACATGGCAGTGGATCCGTTGGACATCAGAAAGGGAATCGGTTCAGAAGGCATCGGCGGGCACGCGCACCCAGCCCTCCATCAGCACGCGGGCGCTGCGGCTCATCAAGGCCTTGGTGACCACCCACTGGCCGTCGCGCTGCTCGGCCTGGGCGCCCACGCGCAGCGTGCCCGAGGGGTGGCCGAAGCGCACCGCCTCGCGCGGGCCGCCGCCTGCGGCCAGGTTGACCAGGGTGCCGGGCACCGCTGCGGCCGTGCCGATGGCCACCGCCGCCGTGCCCATCATGGCGTGGTGCAGCTTGCCCATCGACAGGGCGCGCACCAGCAGGTCGATGTCGCCGGCCTGGACCGGCTTGCCGCTGCTGGCGGTGTAGTCGGCCGGCGGCGCCACGAAGGCGATCTTGGGCGTGTGCTGGCGTCTGGCGGCCTCGCCCAGATCGCGGATCAGGCCCATGCGCAGGGCGCCGTGGGCGCGGATCGTCTCGAAGCGCGCCAGGGCGGCCGCATCGCCATTGATGGCCTCCTGCAGCTCGGTGCCGGTGTAACCCAGCTCGGCGGCGTTGAGGAAGATGGTGGGGATGCCGGCGTTGATGAAGGTGGCCTGGAAGCGGCCGATGCCGGGCACCTCCAGCGTGTCCACCAACTGGCCGGTGGGGAACATGGCGCCGCCACCGTCGTCACCCTCGCCTTCTTCGGCCGGATCGAGGAACTCGATCGGCACCTCGGCGGCCGGGAAGGTCACGCCATCGAGTTCGAAGTCGCCGGTCTCCTGCACCCGGCCGTCGGTGATGGGCACATGGGCCACGATGGTCTTGCGGATGTTGGCCTGCCAGATGCGCACCGTGCACACGCCGTTGTCGGGGATGCGCTCGGCGGGGATGAAGCCGCTGGCGATCGCGAACGGCCCCACCGCAGCCGACAGATTGCCGCAGTTGCCCGACCAGTCGACAAAGTCGCTGTCGATGGCGACCTGGCCGAACAGGTAGTCCACATCATGACCCGGCTGGCCCGAGGGCGAGACGATCACCGTCTTCGAGGTGGACGAGGTGGCCCCGCCCATGCCGTCGATCTGCTTGGCATAGGGGTCGGGGCTGCCGATCACGCGCTGCAGCAGGCGATCCCGCGCCGCGCCGGGCACCTGGGCCACTTCGGGCAGGTCTTGCAGGCGGAAGAACACGCCCTTGCTGGTGCCGCCGCGCAGGTAGGTGGCGGCGATCTTGATCTGGGGTGCGTGGTGGCTCATGCCGCGGCTCCTTGTTGCTGGGCCAGAAAGTCTTGGGCAAAGCGTTGCAGCACGCCGCCGGCCTGGTAGACCGAGACCTCTTCGGCGGTGTCCAGGCGTGAGCGCACCGGCACCTGCCGCTGGCTGCCGTCGCGGCGCGTCACCACCAGGGTCAGCGGGGCACGCGGGGCCAGGTCGCCGGCCACTTCGTAGCTTTCACTGCCGTCCAGACCCAGGGTGAGGCGGTTGGTGCCGGGCAGGAATTCCAGCGGCAGCACGCCCATGCCGATCAGATTCGTGCGGTGGATGCGCTCGAAACCTTCGGCCACCACCGTCTCGACACCGGCCAGGCGCACGCCCTTGGCGGCCCAGTCGCGGCTGGAGCCCTGGCCGTAGTCGGCGCCGGCAATGATGATCAGGGGCTGGCGCCGGCCCAGGTAGGTCTCGATGGCCTCCCACATGCGCACCACCTGCCCCTCGGGCTCGATGCGGGCCAGCGAGCCCTTCTGCACCCGGCCATCGACCACCGCCATCTCATTGATCAATTGCGGGTTGGCAAAGGTGGCGCGCAGCGCGGTCAGGTGATCGCCACGGTGGGTTGCGTAGGAGTTGAAGTCTTCCTCGGGCAGGCCCATGCGGGCCAGGTACTCGCCGGCCGCGCTGTCGGGCAGGATGGCGTTCGACGGTGAGAGGTGGTCGGTGGTGATGTTGTCGGGCAGCAGGGCCAGCACGCGCATGCCCTTGAGCGTGCGCGGGTTGGCCGCCAGCGCGCCCACGCCTTCGGTGTCCCAGTAGGGGGGGCGGCGGATGTAGGTGGACTGGGGGCGCCAGTCGTACTGCGGGCGCACGGTCTCGCCATCATCGCGGCGCAGGGTGAACATGGGCTGGTACACCGCGCGGAACTGCTCGGGCTTGACGGCCTGGGCCACGATGGCATCGATCTCTTCGTCGCCGGGCCACAGGTCCTTGAGGCGGATCTCGCGGCCCTGCACCACGGCCAGCACATCGTTCTCGATGTCGAAGCGGATGGTGCCGGCCATCGCATAGGCCACCACCAGCGGCGGCGAGGCCAGGAAGGCCTGTTTGGCATAGGGGTGGATGCGGCCGTCGAAGTTGCGGTTGCCCGAGAGCACGGCGGTGGCGTAGAGATCACGCTCGATGATCTCCTGCTGGATCTTCGGGTCCAGCGCGCCGCTCATGCCGTTGCAGGTGGTGCAGGCAAAGGCCACGATGCCGAAGCCCAGGGCCTCCAGATCGCCCAGCAGGCCGGCTTCTTTCAGGTACAGCTCGACCGCCTTGGAGCCGGGGGCCAGCGAGGACTTGACCCAGGGCTTGCGCACCAGGCCCAGGCGCCGCGCGTTGCGGGCCAGCAGGGCGGCGGCGATCACATTGCGCGGGTTGCTGGTGTTGGTGCAACTGGTGATGGCGGCGATGATGACGGCGCCATCGGGCAGCAGGCCCTGTGCCTCCTCGGCGCGGGCGGCGGCCAGCTTGTCGGGGCCGGCGATGCCGCGCTCCACCAGCGCGGAGGTGGGCAGGCGGCGGTGCGGGTTGCTGGGGCCGGCCATGTTGCGCACCACGCTGGCCAGGTCAAAGCTCAGCACGCGCTCGTACTCGGCCGTGGCCAGGTCGGTGTGCCAGAAACCGGCGGTCCTGGCATAGGCCTCCACAAGCTGCAGTTGCTCGGGGCTGCGGTCGGTCAGGCGCAAATAGTCCAGGGTCTGCGGGTCGATGTAGAACAGGGCCGCCGTGGCGCCGTATTCGGGGCACATGTTGGAGATGGTGGCGCGGTCGCCGATGGACAGGCTGTCGGCCCCCTCGCCGAAGAACTCGACATAGGCGCCCACCACCTTCTGCGCCCGCAGGAACTCGGTCAGGGCCAGTGCGATGTCGGTGGCGGTGATGCCGGCTTGGCGGCGTCCTGTCAGGCGCACGCCCACGATGTCGGGCAGGCGCATCCAGGAGGCGCGGCCCAGCATCACGTTCTCGGCCTCCAGCCCGCCCACGCCCACCGCGATCACGCCCAGCGCATCCACATGCGGGGTGTGGCTGTCGGTGCCGACGCAGGTGTCGGGGAAGGCCAGACCGTCCTGTACATGGACCACCGGCGACATCTTCTCCAGATTGATCTGGTGCATGATGCCGTTGCCCGCCGGGATCACGTCCACATTGGCAAAGGCCTTCCTGGTCCACTCGATGAAGTGGAAGCGGTCTTCGTTGCGGCGGTCCTCGATGGCGCGGTTCTTGGCAAAGGCCTCGGGGTCGAAGCCGCCGCATTCCACAGCCAGCGAATGGTCGACGATCAACTGCACCGGCACCACCGGGTTCACGGCGGCCGGGTCGCCGCCCTCCTTGGCGATGGCATCGCGCAGGCCGGCCAGATCGACCAGGGCGGTCTGGCCCAGGATGTCGTGGCACACCACGCGCACCGGGAACCACGGAAAGTCGATCTCGCGTTGGCGCTCGATCAACTGGCGCAGGTAGTCGTCGCGCTGGGCCGGCTCGGCCCGGCGCACCAGGTTCTCGGCATGCACGCGGGCGGTGTAGGGCAGGCGCGCCCAGACACCGGGCTGCAGGGCGTCGACGGCTGCGCGCGCATCGACATAGTCCAGGCCGGTGCCTGGCAGGGGTTGGCGGAAATCGGGATTCATCGTCGGGATGGCTTTTCAGGTTTGGATCTTGTGCTCGCGCACCACCTTGGCGTAGCGCGGAATCTCGGCCTGGATCAGGGCAGCGAAGGCTTCCGGTTTGCCGCCGGCGGGCAGCACCCCGGTGGGTTCGAGCTGGCTCAGCAGGGCCGGGCTTTGCAGCCCGGCGTCCAGCTGGCTGTTGAGGCTGGTCTGGATCGCGGCCGGCAGGCCCTTGGGGGCGATCAGGCCGTGCCAGGCCACCACGTCGTACTGGGGCAGGCCGCATTCGGCCACGGCCGGGATGTCGGGGTAGGCGCGCAGGCGTTGCGCGGTGGTCACGGCCAGGGCGCGCAGGCGGCCGCCCTTGACATGCTGCATCAGGGCCTCGGTGCCGGCCACCAGTACATCGACCTGGCCCGCGAGCAGGTCGTTGATGGCCGGGCCGGTGCCCTTGTAGGGCACATGGGTGGCCTGCACGCCGGCCATGCCGAACAGGTATTCGGTGACGATGTGCAGATGGCTGCCGGTGCCGGCCGAGGCGAAGCTGATCCGGCCGGGGTTCTGGCGGCCGTGGGCCAGCAGTTCGACCAGGGTCTTGAAGGGCAGGGCCGCGTTGACGCACAGCACGTAGGCGCCCTTGGAGAGCTGGATCACCGGCGTCATGTCGGCCACCGGGTCGAAGCGCAGCTTGTACAGCGAAGGGTTGACGGTGTAGCTGCCCGCGATCAGCAGCAGGGTGTAGCCGTCGGCCGGGCTGCGCAGCGCATGGTCGCAACCCAGGGTGCCGCCGGCGCCCGGGCGGTTGTCGACGATGACGCTCTGTTCGAGGCGCTCGCCAAGCACCCGGGCCGCGGTGCGGGCCATGAAGTCCGAGCCGCCGCCCGGGGTGAAGGGGCAGACGATGCGGATCGGCCGCGCGGGGTAGCGCTCCTCGGCGCGCCCGGCCAGCGGCAGGGGCGCGAGGCAGGCCGCCAGGGCGGTCTGGTGGAGGAAGCGGCGGCGATCCAGCTCATGCATGTGTGTCTCCTGGGGCTGGATGCACTTTAAACGCATGCCCCGGGCCTTGCCGGAACGTTCAGGCACGCTCGGCCAGCGCCACGAAGGCCTGATCCTCGGGTCCGATGTACTGGGCGCTGGGGCGGATGATCTTGCCGTCGATGCGCTGCTCGATCACATGGGCCGACCAGCCCGAGGTGCGGGCGATCACGAACAGGGGGGTGAACATGTCGGTGGGCACGCCCATCATGTGGTAGCTCACCGCGCTGAACCAGTCGAGGTTGGGGAACATCTTCTTGGCGTCCCACATCACCGACTCCAGGCGCTCGGCGATGTCGTACATCCGGGTGTTGCGCTGCTCCAGCGACAGCGCATGGGCCACCTTCTTGATCACCCCGTTGCGCGGGTCGCTGACGGTGTAGACCGGGTGGCCGAAGCCGATCACGACCTCCTTGCGTTCGACGCGGGCACGGATGTCGGTCTCGGCCTCGTCGGGGCTGTCGTAGCGCTTCTGGACCTCGAAGGCCACCTCGTTGGCGCCGCCGTGCTTGGGGCCGCGCAGTGCGCCGATGCCGCCGCAGATGGCCGAATACAGGTCGGAGCCGGTGCCGGCCACCACACGCGAGGTGAAGGTGGAGGCGTTGAACTCGTGCTCGGCGTACAGGATCAGCGAGGTGTGCATGGCGCGCACCCAGCTGTCGCGGGGCTTCTCGCCATGCAGCAGGTGCAGGAAGTGGCCGCCGATGGAGTCGTCGTCGGTCTCGACCTCGATGCGCTTGCCGTTGTAGGCGAAGTGGTACCAGTACAGCAGCATCGAACCCAGCGAGGCCATGAGCTTGTCGGCGATGTCGCGGGCGCCGGGGTGGTTGTGGTCTTCCTTCTCGGGCTTGAGGCAGCCGAGCACCGAGACGCCGGTGCGCATCACATCCATGGGATGGGTCGAGGGCGGCAGTTGCTCGAGCGCGATCTTGACGCCCGCCGACAGGCCGCGCAGGGCCTTGAGCTTGCGCTTGTAGGCGCTCAGTCCGGCCTGGGTGGGCAGCTTGCCGTGCACCAGCAGATGGGCCACCTCTTCGAACTCGCAGCTGGTGGCCACGTCGAGGATGTCGTAGCCCCGGTAGTGCAGGTCGTTGCCGCTGCGCCCCACCGAGCACAGGGCGGTGTTGCCGGCCGCCGTGCCCGACAGGGCCACGGATTTCTTGGGCTTGAAGGGGGATGCCGCCGGGGCTTGCACGGTCGCGGTACTCATGTCGGGGTCTCCTGTGGGATGTAAGAACAATCGATCGTTGTGGGGCGGCCCGAGGCATCGACCGCCACCATTTCAAAAACGCCCTGGAGGGCCTGGTCCTGCGGCGCACCGGGGGCGTCGGCCAGGGCCGTGACGCAGACCGTCATCGAGCTGCGCCCGACCCGGCTCACCCAGGCGCGCAGCAGCAACTGGTGGCCGACCGGCACGGGATGGAGAAAGTCCACGCCGCTGACGCCGGCCATCACCACCTCACGCTGTGCCAGGCTGCGCGCGGCCAGAAAGGCCGCCTTGGCCAGCCACTGCAGTCCAAGGCCTGCAAACAGGGTGCCGTGGTGGTTGGCCGATGCCGGCAACACCAGTTCTCGGAGTTCGATGGTTCCAGGGGGGCTTGTCATGATTCGCAATTTACGCAAAATGCCAAGGCGCAGAAAGCACTGAAAAGGCGAATTCTTGCGAATGGATTGGGCGAATCAGCAAATTTTGCGAATTTACAGACTGAGGACGGGATGAAAAAAACCTTCATGGGCGTGAAGCTGCGCAAGCTGCGCGCCGAGCGCGGCCTGTCCCAGATCGCGCTGGCCCAGGCCCTGGGCCTGTCGCCGAGCTACCTGAACCAGCTCGAGCAGAACCAGCGGCCCTTCACGGTGTCGGTGCTGCTCAAGCTCAACCGGGCCATGGGCATCGATATCCAGGCCTTCTCGGAGGACGAGGAGGCCCGTCTGCTGGCGGGTCTGAGAGAGGCGCTGGCCGAGGCGGCCGAGCCGGTGTCCCTGCCCGAGTACCAGGAGGTGGTGGCGCAGATGCCGGGCCTGGCGCGCGCGGTGATCGAGCTGCATCGGCGCCAGCACGAACTGCTGGGGCGGCTGGAGGCCCTGTCGCTGCAGCTGGGCGACGGGCGCAGCCCCGACGAGCCGGCAATCAGCCAGCCCTTCGAGCTGGTGCGCGATTTCTTTTTCTCAAACCAGAACCATTTCGACGGCCTGGACCGGGCGGCCGAGCAACTGGCCCGGCAGGCCGAGGTCCAGGGCCCTTCGGCCGCCCTGGCGCCCTGGCTGGCGCAGCGCCTGCAGGGACATGGGGTCCGAGTCCAGCGGGACGGCCCGGGCGGTGGCAGCAAGCGCCGCTTCGATCCCGGTACCTCGGTCCTGGCCCTGTCGGCCGACCTGGAGCCCAGCCAGCAGGCTTTCCAGATGGCGACCCAGCTGGCCCTGGCCGAGTTCTCCGCCGAGATCGACGCCCTGATCCAGGTGCCGCCCTTCACCCGCAACGAGCCGGCGCGCCGGCTGGCCCGTGTCGGGCTGGCGAATTATTTCGCCGGCGCGCTGCTGCTGCCTTACGGCCCCTTCCTGGAGGCCGCCGAGCGCCTGGGCTACGACATCGAACTGCTGGGGCGGCGTTTCGGCGTCGGGCTGGAGACGGTCTGCCACCGGCTCAGCACGCTGCAGCGCCTGGGGGCCCCGGGGGTGCCTTTCTTCTTCGTGCGGGTGGACCGCGCCGGCAACATCTCCAAGCGCCAGTCGGCCACCCATTTCCACTTCAGCCGCATCGGCGGTACCTGCCCGCTGTGGAATGTCTACGAGGCCTTCTCGCGCCCCGGCCAGATCCTGGCCCAGCTGGCCGCCATGCCGGACGGCCGCCGCTACCTGTGGGTGGCGCACACCGTCACGCGCGGCGGCGGGGGCTACGGGACGCCCCGCCAGACCTTCTCGATCGGCCTGGGCTGCGATGTCCGCCATGCCGGCCGGCTGGTCTATGCGAAGGGCCTGGACCTGCAGGACCCCCGGGCCGCCACGCCGATCGGCATGGGCTGCAAGGTCTGCGAACGCCACGACTGCCCGCAGCGGGCCTTCCCCTATGTCGGCCGCACGCTCGAGGTCGACGAGAACCAGAGCCGCCTCGCCCCCTACGCCTTCCAGAGCTGAGCACCAGGCTGCCGCCGGCGACTCGGAGGGTCAAATACTCTGTGGATCGACATCGATGGCCCAGCGGATCAGGCCCTTGTGCTCGGGCTCAGCCCGGG